>JBPCVQ010000159.1:0-12400 GCA_051010395.1 Geminicoccaceae bacterium
GATGTGAACGAAACCCTCGCGGGGTTCGCCGAGCCGGTCTATCTGCATCAGGTGATCGAGCGTCATGCCGACGGTCTGACCCGCTATCTGGATCTGCCTGACGCGCTCGACGCCCTCGACCAGGCGATCGGCCGCGAATGGCGCGTCCATTTCCACGTCCCGATTTTTCTGGACGAACTGCAACACTTCTCGACCACTCAGGATTTCCTGAGGGACATTCTGGCGCTGCATCGCAAAACACCGATCTCGAACCACCTCGAAGTCGAGACCTACACGTGGGACGTGTTGCCTGAACGTTATCGCGGTGTCCCTGTCTCGAACGCCATCGCACGCGAACTGGACTGGGTGCGCGGTCAACTGACCTGAATTCAACCGGGCGGCCGCCGGCTCAGCTAAAGATGTGATCGAGCACCAGCTGCTTGAAGGCGGTCGCCGCCACCGGGCCGTCGCCGTCAAGCAGATTCGGATTCGAACTGATCACGAGCGGGCCTTCGTTTGGATCGTCGGTCGGACGGCCGTGGGAGCCTTTCACCAGCTGCGTGTCTTTAAGTGAGATCACATCCATCAGGGCGCGCTGACCCAGCTTCCGCTTGGCCAGACGCCATCCGGCCGCAAGTTTCGGGTTCGAAAGCGCTGGATCGAAGAACAGCTCGACCGGGTCGTAGCCGGGCTTCCGATGGATATCGACTGTGCGCGCAAAATCAGGCGCTACGGCGTCGTCCAGCCAGTAGTAATAGCTGAACCAGCGATCCGGCCTGGAGATTGCCACCAGTTCGCCGGAGCGTGGGTGGTCGAGACCGAACGCCCGCTTGCCGTCCTCATCGAGGACTTGCTCGACACCATCCAAGCCCTCGATGAGAGCCTTCACCTCACTGACCCGTGTCGTGTCCTGGACGTAGACATGGGCGATCTGATGATCGGCCAGCGCGAACGCCGCTGACGCGCCGGCATCCAGAATCTCACGGCCGAATTCCTCGGGGCGCACCCGAATCAGTCCTGCCTGACGGAGTGCGCGATTGATATGAACGGCGTCGGTCACTTTCGTAATGCCATATTCCGAGACGACGATCACCGCGCGGCCTTCCTTCTCGGCAGCCTCGATCAGCTCGCCGCAGCAGGCATCGATGTCCTGGAGGTCTTTCTTGATCTGGGGGTGATCGAGATCCGGGCCGAGACGCTGCAGGTTGTAATCGAGATGCGGTAGATAGGTGAGGGCAAGTGTCGGTTTTCGCGTCTTCATCACATGCAGCGTCGACTTCATGATCCAATCGGAGGACGAGATGTCCGCGACCGGCCCCCAAAAGGTGAAGAGCGGAAACTGACCGAGGCTCTTGTCGAGTTCGTCATGCAGTTCCGGTGGTTCCGCATAGTGATCCGGAATCTTTCGTCCATCAGCCGGGTACATCGGACGAGGCGTGGCGCTCCAGTCCGCTGATGAATACATATTGTACCACCAGAACATCTTCGCACAGGTGAAGTCCGGGTTCTGTTTCTTCGCCGCTTCCCAGATCTTCTCGCCGGCGATCAGACGATTGGACTGACGCCAGAGCCAGACCTCGGCGAGATCACGAAAATACCAGCCATTGGCGACGGCGCCATGTCCAGATGGTGGCAGGCCGGTCACAAGTGTCGACTGCACGGTGCAGGTGACGGCGGGGGTCACCGTGCTCAACGGCCGGAGCCCACCGGAAGCCGACAGCTTCCTGAGATTGGGCGTATCCTCACCGATAAGCGAGGGGGTGAGGCCGACGACGAGGATAACGAGAGTGGATTGCATGTCTGCTCTGAGTTGATCCGGGCGATGGTGACCTGCGTATACCAACCAGTTTGTTCTGAGAAAAACAAGGAGACCAAGGGCGGCAGATTGCAAATGTTCAGTTCTTGAAGTTAAATCCATGCAAGGGCGCATGTAGCCCGTATATCCGGATGTCTGATCCGGCTCAACTCCAGGGGAGGTTATGACGTGAACAGCAAATTTGTTCTCAGTACAATGGCTGCTGCCTTTATGGGTAGCACCATTCTGGCAGCACCTGCCAGCGCCATTGATGTCAATCTCGAAGAAGTCGCATCAGGCCTGACAGCACCGCTCGGCATCGCGCAGCCGGCCGGCGACGATCGCATCTTCATCTTCGAGCAGCCCGGATTGGTGAAAATCCTCCAGGGCGGCGAAGTGGTCGATGAGCCTTTCATCGACATCCGCAACCGCATCGTCGATCTGATCCCGGACTTCGATGAGCGCGGCCTGCTCGGCATGGCGTTCCATCCTGACTACGCCAACAATGGCAAGTTCTATCTCGCTTACAGCGGCCATCTCGATCCGCAAGGCGATCTCGGCAAGCGTCTTTGGTGGTCGCACACCAACACTGTCGCCGAGTTCACCGTGTCGGCCGACGATCCCAACAAGGCCGACCCCAACAGCGGACGGATCATCACCGCGATCGACTGGCCGCAGTTCAATCACAACGGCCACTGGATCGGCTTTGGTCCCGACAACATGCTCTATATCTCCACCGGTGACGGCGGCTATGCCAATGACTGGGGCATCGGCCACAACGTGACCGAGGGTAACGGTCAGGACAACGCCACTATGATGGGCAAGATCCTTCGGGTGGATGTCGATGCGGAGGGTGGTTCCTACGGCATTCCCGACGGCAACATGTTCGCCTCCGAGGATGACGGCCTGCCCGAGATCTGGGCGAACGGCTTTCGTAATCCCTGGCGCTGCGGCTTCGACATGGGCGGCGACAACGCGCTGATCTGCGGCGATGTCCAGCAGAATTCCTATGAGGAAATCACGCTGGTCGAGGCCGGAACGAACCATGGCTGGCGCGAGATGGAAGCGACCCACTGCTTCGATTTCGAGCAGCCCAACAACCATCCCGAGGATTGCGACAAGTCCGGCTATGTCATGCCGATCATCGAGTACAACAACTGCAACGTCACCGACGACTGCAAAGGCCTCTCGATCACCGGCGGCTATGTCTATCGCGGCGATCATGCGGATTGGGACGGCGTCTACTTCTTCGGTGACTGGTCGAAGCAGTTCGCGGTGCGCGACGGTCAGCTTTTCGCCGGCATGAACGACGGCGGCAACTGGACCATGGAAGACGTCAACGTCGCCAACATGGACTTCAGCAGCTACGTTCTTGCCTTCGGTCAGGACAATGCCGGCGACGTCTATGTGACGGCGACCGACACCACCGGCCCGAATGGTGGCCTCGACAAGATCTACAAGATCACGCCGGCTCAGTAATCACGAGCTATCGCACATGAATCCGACGGATTCCTGACGAGAAAATCGAGCCTCGCTCTTTTGAGCGGGGCTCGATTGCGTTTAAATGAATGAAACTGATCGAGGAGGCTGCTCTTGAAACGCACGACTATGCTGGCGGTAATGGCTATTGGCTTCGCAACGCTTTTGCCGTTCAGCGCGCCGGAAGCCGACGAGGATGCGCTGACCGAAGAGTTCATGACGTCGGAAGAGAATATCGAACTCGGTCGAACGCTCTTCCAAAAGCGCTGCAAGTTCTGTCATGGCAAGGGCGCTTATCCCGGCAAGGCGCCGAAGCTCAAGCCGAAAAAACTGAGCGCCGAGCAGGTCTATCTGCGTATCAGCTACGGCTTTCGCGCCATGCCCGGCTGGGAGCATGAGTTCGACGATCATGAGCGCATGTCCTTGACCGCGTACATAAAGAGCCCAGTCTTTTCTAATTAAGGGCAGCACGTCACGGGCATCGACGCTGTCCTTTCGGTCAGATCTGATTGGGGGAGGCAAGATGATCCGTTCGGTGTTTCTGATGGGTTGCGGCGCATGCATGGCAATCGCGCTTTCCACGCCAGGCTTTGCCGATACCAAGGCCTCGGATGCATCGGCCTACGAAGACGTCGAGCGTTTCGAGGACGGCGATGCGAAAACCGGCGCCAAGCTCTACAAACGCTATTGCCGCGGCTGTCACGGTGAGGATGGCAGGGGCGGCGCCCACACCTTCATGCCGCACATCGAGAATCTCACCAAGAAGGGCTATATCGAGCTCCTGCCGGACAGCTATCTCTACCTGGTGATCGCCGAAGGCGGTGAGGCGGTCGGCAAGAACGCCTATATGCCCGCCTGGAACGTCAAGTTCTCGGATCAGGAAATAAAGGATGTCATCGCTCACCTGAGGGCGATGCCGACCTTCTGACCGGCGAGGTCGCCGGACACGGGACGCTGCCGCGGTGGTTGTCCTCCGCCTTTCTCCATAACGAAAACCAATGATGAGTATTGGTGACAGGCAACTTGTGCGCGCACTCGGCCTCTAGGACTATGGAATTTGGCGATCAACGCCAAGACCAATGCAGGGAGCAACAGGCCGCCGCAAGAAATGCGCGGCCACATGGGGGAGACGTCATGAGACCCTCGTTTCATATGTTCGCGTCGGCGGGCGCTCTGCTCGTTTCGACGTCTTTGGCATGGGCCGACATGCAGGGAACCGGCGAAAGCGGCGGCTGGGAAAAGCGCGTCGCCGTCAAACCCGACCCGACCAAGGTGGTCGTGCCCGACGGTTATGAAGTTGGGGTGCTGGTCGAGGGGCTGAGCGCGCCGTCTGCGGCAACGGTGGACGGCGACGGCAATCTCTGGGTGGTCGTTTCGCCGCCGCTCCTGGGCAGCCCTGAGGCCGAAGAGTTCGAGGAAGCTCACATCAAGGTCTTCGGCCCCGACGGCAGCCCGATCAAGGAGATCGGCAAAGGCATGTTTACGACCGTCATGAACGAGCTCTCTTATTGCCCGGACAACGGCAAGATCTACGTGCCGGAATATGCCGAGAAGATCTGGGAGGTCGACGGCATCGACGGCGAGCCGAAGCTGATCATCAAGGATCTCTTCATCGGCGATCACAGAAACGGCGGCGTCACCTGCAGGGACGGTTTTCTGTATTTTGCGCTCGGCTTGCCATCGAACACCGGTTTCGCCGATCCCGACAATCACGGCTGGACCGATATTCCCGAGGATCCTTACTGGGTCATCCACGACACCGAAGGCCACGGCACCACGCCGCACGATCCGCCTTGCCGCGACATCGAGCATACCGGCCTGAACGTGCGATCATCAGATGGCCGCCTCACCGGCGCTTTCCTGCCGGTCGGCGTACCTGCCGAACCCGGCATGATGATACCGGCCAAGGTGCCTTGCGGCGGCTCTGTTATGCGGGTTGCGATCGATGGGGCAGGGGATGATGGCATCTACGCCCATGAGAGCATGGAAGTCTACGCCATGGGCTTCCGCAACCAGTCCGGCGTCGAGTTCGGCCCCAAGGGTTCGAAGTTCGAAAACGCGCTCGCCGTCAGCGACAACGGCGCCAACGATCTCGGCAATCGCCGGGTCGCCAATGGTGCGGAAAAGCTCTGGCTGGTCACCGAGATGGGCCAGGATGCCGGCTTCCCCGACAAGGAGGGTTTCCTCTTCGTCACCGGCAAGCGCTACGGTCACGAGACCTATAACGGCAGTCCGATCGATCGGCCCTACCCGAACCTCTATATCGGTGAGGAGCCGTTCGTTCCCAAGAACTGGCCCTATCGCTTCCAGCACCATGTGAGCGGCAATCGCGGCGTGCCGCTGATCGTCGCCAACCCGAACCCGGACGGTTACATCAACCCGATCCTGGAATGGGACACCAACAACCCGATCGACGGCATCGCCTGGAGCGCTGGCAACTTCGGGGCGGACAACGCCCTGTTCGGCGCCGTCTACGGCATCCTCGACACCGGCCCCGAAAGCCTGGAACCGACCTGGCCCGCCATCCTCCAGGTCGATTTTTTGGAACCTAGCGGTGTCAAATGGTCCTACTTCATGCGCAACATCGAGATGGGGCCGAACGCCTATCAGAGTGAAGAGAACCGCGGCGGCATCGAGCGGCCGAACGACGTCGTCTTCTCCAATGACGGCAAGACCATGTATGTCGTCGACTATGGCGAGGTCTACACCGACTTCGAAATGCCATCACCCTTCTACACCGTGCCCCACTCCGGCGTCATCTGGACCGTCACCAAAAAATAGGCAGGCGCGGCCTGCACCGTAGACTTTGTGAACGTCGGGGCTTGTTTGAGCTCCGGCGTTTTTCTTTTGTGGATCGTGGAGACTGTTAGATATTTTGGTGCTTTCAGCGAATGCGGTCGGAACCAAATGATATGGTTACACTACCGGGCGCCTGAAATGTTGTTAATGGAAACACCAAATTGTATGGTCGGCGCCGCAGACCTCAAGAGATCGGGCGACACCAACTCTTCAGCGTGTAATTGCCCGACAGCACCGCCAGTTCATGGGAAGATATGTCCAAGAAGCTCTTTTACCGAGGATTCTTCTATCAGAAGAAAGATATGGCGAGGTTTCTTGCCGAGGATCACGATTTTGACATTCTCTATCGCGATGCGTCACCGCCGGTGAAGCGCCAGACGAAGTTCTTCTTCGTCAAACATGCGATCTTCGATGTGCTCTTCCTGTTGAAGCGTCTTCGGCAAATTCGCCGCTACGACTATATCCTCGCCCTTTGGCATGCCGCACCCGCCTTCATGCTCCTGAAGCGGTTTGGCCTCATCCACTATGAGAAGATGCTCTGGTTCGGTTTCTCGGTCCACTCGTCATTCTGGGGAAAACTTTACCGCCTGATCGCGAAGCTCGATAAAAAGAACACCTGGTTCGTCGTGTTCACCGAACAGGAAATCGAGAACTACGCACGCCGCCTCGGCATTCCGCCATCCCGCCTCTTATTCATCCCCCATGGCGACTGGCCGCAGCCGATCCAGATACCGGACGTCTTCGCACCCGACCCTGACCTGGATCTGAGCACACCTTTCTATTTCGCCGGCGGTTTCACCAATCGAAATTATGCGCCGGTCATCGAGACGTTTCGAAAGCTTGGCCATCGCCTGATCATCGTCTGCTCCAGCACCAACACCGATGTCGTGGATGCGGAACTACCCGCCAACATCTCCGTCTATCGGGACATCACCTTCGAGAATTTCGAATTGCTGCTGGCCGCCTCGAAAGCGGTCATCATCCCTCTGAGATATGATGCGGGCGCTGCCGGCCACAGCGTCCTGGTGCGCAGCATGCGCAATGGCAAGATCGTGATCGCCAATGATTTCCGCATCATCGACGACTACATCGAAAATGATGTCGACGGCGTTCTCGTCGCTGACCTCGAGGGAGCTCTCCAAAAGGCGATCACCGATATCGAAGCCGATGGCGCCAGTTACGAGCGCATTCGCGAGGCGGCGAGGCAACGCTTTGCGCGCGACTACTCGCAAGACGCGATGGAGCGCATGATGAGCGATCTCATCGAGGGGCGACCGATCCGCTCCCGATCTGCGCGCAGGCGACAAGAGCCCGAGGGAATTGTCAGCAGCGAGACTGCACCGGAACCGCCGACTGCTGGTAGGACTGCGGCCTTGCGTTAAGGTCGGCTGATCTCTGCTGCGTTCCCGAAGCGCAGCTTGCTCAGGCCATCACGAAAGATCCGGTGGATGCCCTGGCCCAGGAAGCTGCGGAATAGAATGCCGCAAACCGTCCGCGGACCGATCAATCCGCGCAAGAAAGCCCGGGCGACAATACGGATGACGTGAAACGGACGAGCCCTGGCGTAGAGATGCGCCAGATGCGATGTCTCGAAAGCGAGGCGCGCATCCGGCGACAGCGCATCGCCCATCTCCTCTAGAAAGCGATGACCGCGCTCGATGTCATCCTGCTTGCCGAGGCGTCCAGCCCGCTGGTCGTCATATTGGATGGCAAGCGGTTCCTCAACGAGAACGAGCCGGGCGCCATTGTCTTCGAGGTCGATGACGAACGCCAGATCCTCATATTGATTGAGCGTCGTGCGCAACGGCGTCGCGAGCGCCAGCTTCTTTGGCAGCAGCACCGAGCTTAGATGGACGAAATATCCATCCGCCCGGATCGCGCGGCTGTCATCGACCCATGGCAGTTGCCGGCGCACTTTATGAACGAACATATAATCGCCGAACCGGATGTCGTCGGGCTTGGTTCGCGCCGGGATGACCTTGGTCGGCGCCTCGTCCGAGACGACCTCGGTCAGCGTACCGCAAAGGAAAAGCTGATCATCACCGAGTTCGACAATCTTGGACCATTGCCGCTCGAGTTTCGTCGGATACCAGGCATCATCGGAATCGAGAAACGCGATGAGGTCGCCCCTGGCGTTCTGAACACCGGTATTCCGCGCCGCGGACACGCCTTGATTATGCGCATGATGCACCAGCGATATGCGCTCATCGCCATGAAAGGGCTCCAGCGCCGATCGAAGATCATCCGTCGAGCAGTCATCGACCAGAACGATCTCGATGCGCTCATAGGTTTGCGCGAGGCAGCCCTCGATCGCACGACCGATGGTGTCGGCGCGATTGAAGACCGGAATGACGATACTGATCAGCGGTGTCATAGCCGGTACGAACGAACCCCTACGCTATCCCGCCAGAGATATGCATACCCACGGATATTCTGACGTATTCGTCGACGCCGGTCGAAACCAGATGAGGTGGTCATACCACGCGCTATCGGGCTTCGGAGAGTTCGGGTTCCTGGACCGATGACGACGGGCGGTTCCGATCGATCGCAAGGCGGTAGACCGCCTCGATCTGCTTGCTGACGATGGCGCTTTCGTAGTTCCCCCAGGCCTTTTCCTGATTGCGCTTCGATGTTGCTGCAAGATAGTCGGGGTCCCTCAGCATGGTGCGAACTTTCTCCGCAATATCCTGAGGCGTGACCTCATCCAGGAAGAAGCCGTTGTCGGGGTCGTCCATCACCTCGGGAAGACCCGCGACCTTGGTCGAAATGATCGGAAGGCCGGAGCCCATCGCCTCGATCGCGGCGTTCGGCAGGCCTTCCCAGAAGAAGCTCGGCAGAATGAAAATCGAGGCTTCGGCGAAGGCGCGCGTTTTGTCATGGCCGCGAATATAGCCGGGAAACAGCACCTGATCGGTAACGCCCAGCTTTTCGGCCCAGGCTTTCATTTTCTCCATCTCGTGACCGTCTCCTCCCATGAGAAGGGTCAGATTTGGAAACTCGTCCCTCAGGAGCGTGACGGATTCGATCAGTTCGTAAACACCCTTTTCCCGAACGAAGCGTGCCATGAACAGAAGCTTCGGCGCCCTTGTCGGATCGGGCAGGGTATCGAGATCGCGGCGTTTCAGGCGTTTGCCGTCGAACATCGTCGTGATGATTTCGATACGATCGGCATTGACGCCGTTCTCGATCAAACCCTCCCGAAATGACTTGGAGCACACGATGATGCCGCCGGCGCGGTTCAGGATGAAGAAAAGCCAGCGCTTGAGAATGGTCGAGTTCGAGATGATCTTGAACTCGTCCCAATTCCAGCCGTGATGGAAGACGACGAAAGGCCTGCGCATCAGGATCAGGAGGAACATGAAGAGGCTCTCGCGGGGAAAGGCTCTCAGATCCATCTCCGGATTGAAATGCACCACATCGAAACGGCGGCGCATCATCAGGATGAAGAAGCGGACATAATCGCTGATGATCCTGCTGATCGTCGCGAGCTTCGTCTTCTCGCCATAGCGACGACCGCTGACGAAGCGATGGGCATTGGTCGTCGGCCGAAGACGCCGTTTCATCGTCGCCAGATAGTTGCCGACGCCGCCGAAATCACGGGCGTCATGGCTCATCACAAGCACCGACAAAGGCGTCGCAGTGTTATCAGGCATTAGCGTTTCCCCAAGATTTTTCTTGTCCTGGCTCAAACTTGTTCAGGCTGGTCAAAGCCGCCCTACGCTGCGGAAATACCGAGCGTCTAGGCATGCGGGCCGAATTGAGAAAAGGGAAACTACACGCGTCCTGAACCAAGGGCAACGTCCAGGCGGTCAATAGACATGGTCATAGGTGAAGCCATCGGGCTTTTTCGTGGTGGCGCCATGGTGTTGCGTTGGCACATCGCCAAGCACAAAACCTCCTACGGCACCTGGTCCGGTTTCAGCGGCCACCGCCAGAGGGAGACGTGACAAGAAAGAAGGGCGCGGATTGAAATCGCGGGGTATCGGTGATTTGGTTATATCGTTTTTCGGTTGTGTTTCTATGATGCCCTGAAACTTACTGGGCGTGAGTAGAGTGATGGTGTTTTCGCTGGCGATAGTGAGGCTGAGCACGATGGTTGCGGTAAGCATGGCGCTTCAGGCTGTGGCTGCCGAAGATGATCGACCGATTGTCGTCGAACTGGAGAAGGTGAATGAGCGTGGTGACCTGGTGCTGGCTAACGGCGACGAGATCTGCCTCGCTGGGATCTCGGTGCCGGTAGCTGCCCGCCGGGGAGATCGAGCAACGGGATGGCAGGCGGCGTGGCAGAGGATTATCGAAGAGACCGACGTTTCTTACCAAGCCAATAAGCCAACCGTGCATGATCGCTATGGCTGCCCTCTCGTTACTATCGAGGATGGAGACGGCACCTCTCTCCAAGACATGCTGCTGTCGGCGGGGTGGGCTTTGGTCGATCCGTCTTCGGTGCCGAAAGAGGCGAGCGTTGTCGATGCCATGCTCGCCCTGGAAGAACGGGCGCGATCGACAGGGCAGGGGATCTGGGCGGATAAGGCTGCCCGACCCAAGGCGGCAGCTGATCAAGACGAACTCTCGGCCTTGACAGGAACGCGCCAGTTGGTCGAAGGCCAAGTCCGACGGGTTTCCGAGACCGACCGCTACGTCTATCTTAACTTCGGTAACGACTGGCGTACCGACTTCACCACACGCCTGGACCGGAAGATGATTGAAAGAACCGGCTTCGATGTTACCGCACTAGATGGAAGAAAGCTGCGGGTCCGTGGCGTGTTGGTGGATTCGCGCGGGCCATTGATCGATATCGCTCATCCGAAACAAATAGAGTTCCTGCCATGACTGCCTCTTTAAAAGCCCTTACCAGCCTGACTCTCGCCTCGACGCTTATGCTGACCAGCGCCTGTACCCAGGTCGTCAATCCCGCCACCGGGAAGAGCGAGTTCACCGCGATGAGCCCGGCGCAGGAAAAAGCGGTGGGCAAGGATCAGCATCCGAAGATCCTGCAGCAGTTTGGCGGGACCTATGATGACGGAGGCCTGCAGGCTTATGTTGACGAGATCGGCGACAAGCTGCAGGCCGTGTCCGAATTGCCGGATCTCGACTTTACCTTCACGCTTCTCAACAGTGATGTCGTGAACGCGTTCGCGCTTCCGGGCGGCTATGTCTACATCTCGCGCGGGCTGATGGCGCTGGCCGAGAATGAGGCCGAGGTCGCCGGTGTGATGGCCCATGAGGTCGGTCACGTGACCGCCCGTCACTCAGCACAGCGCTACAGCCGCGGCGTTCTGGCCCAGGGCGGCGTGACGATCGGCGCCGTTCTCGCCGGTGTGCTCGGCGGCGGCAATCTCGCCAAGACCGTGCAGGAACTCGGCGGCACCGGTGCCCAGGCCTATCTCGCCGGCTACTCCCGCGAGCAGGAGTTCCAGTCGGATGAACTCGGTGTGCGTTACCTGACGCGCGCCGGTTACGATCCGAGGGCGATGTCGACCTTTCTCGAAAAGCTCGGCGCTAACAGCGAGCTTGCCCTCAGGCTCGCTGGCAAGGAGGGTGCGCCGGACCCGTCCACCAGCATGTTCGCCACCCATCCGCGCACCCCGGATCGCGTACGCCGCGCCGCCGAGAATGCGGCCAAGACCGAGGCGACGGCGGGACGAATTGGCAGAGACGACTATCTCCAGCGCATCGACGGCATGATCTACGGCGACGATCCGGCCCAAGGCTTTGTCCGCGGCCGGACATTCGTTCATCCCAAGCTGCGTTTTGCCTTCGAGGCTCCTGAGGGCTATCGCCTGCAAAATACGCCGAGCGCGGTTGTCGGCGGTGACAAGAGCGGCAATGGCATGAAATTCGACCAGGCGCAGATGCGTTCCTCAAACCTGCGTGACTACATCACGAGGGAATGGGCGAAGGAACTCAAAATTCAAAATCTGAGCCAGATCAATAGTTTCGATCTGGACGGCTTGCCTGCGGTCAGCGCCGGCACCTCGGGCAATACCAAAGATGGCAAGTCTGTCGATGTCGGCCTCGCGGCGGTGCAGGTCGAAGCCGGCAGCGTCCATCGGTTCATGTTCATCAGCCCGGGCGGCGCCAGTAGTGCTGAATCCCGAGCGGCCCAGAGGACCGTCGAGAGTTTTCGCGTCCTGAGCAGTTCGGAGGCGGCGCGTTACAAGCCGAAGCGCATCAAGGTGGTGCGCACCCAATCGGTAGACAACACGGCTTCGCTCGCACGCAAGATGGCGGTCGACGATCTGCCTGAACTGCAGTTCGAGGTGCTGAACGGCCTCTCAGCGAATGAACAGCTGCCACGCGGCGAACTTGTGAAGCTCATCGCCGAATAAGGCTGGACCTTGCGCCTGA
>JBPCVQ010000160.1:0-4452 GCA_051010395.1 Geminicoccaceae bacterium
TGACCACGTCGTCGGGCGCTTCGGCGTAGTTCCAGGTCTTGCCGCCGACCAGGATCCCGGAGTTGAACGGGCCGCCGATGACCACGCTGACCTTTCGCTCGGCGCAGCGGGTGAAGAGCGGATCGAGTGCTGTTTGTTCGAGAAGGGTGTAACGGCCGGCGAGAAGAAAGACGTCCCAATCCCCCCTGTCGAGAGCGCGCAGCGATACCTCGGTTTCGTTCACGCCGATACCGAATGCCGCGATGTCGCCGGCATTCCGAAGGCCTTCGAGTGCTCGATGACCGCCGGTCATCGCCTCTTCGAAATGCTGTGCTTCCTCCTCCGGATCGGCGTGGGTGAACGGGCCGATGTCGTGGATGTAGAGGATATCGATGCGATCAAGACCAAGCCGCTGCATGCTGTCCTCATAGGACCGCATGACGCCGTCATAGCTGTAGTCGTAGACGGGGTGGAACGGCAGTGGCGACGGCCATCCCATTGATGCGGGATCGTCGGGCAGACCGGGCTTCAGCATGCGGCCGACCTTGGTCGATAGAACGACATCGTCATGGCCGCGCAAGGCATCGCCGATCCGGCGCTCCGACATGCCGAAGCCGTAAAATGGCGCCGTGTCGAAAAAGCGAACGCCGCCCTCGAGAGCCGTATTGAGCGCCGCCGTCGCCGCCTCCCCATCCACATCGTCAAGGAGGCCACCGATCGGCGCGCCGCCGAAGCCAAGGCGTGGCAGGTCCCTCGATCCGTCTCGAAGCTTCAATTTCACCGGACTGCTCCTTCTACCGTTGCCGAAGGCTGCGTTCGCATCACTCAGCAGGCTCGCCGACCGGCGCCGCCGGTGCCTCGCCCTGGATCAGTTCCATGATCCGTTCGCTCATGTCCTTGTAGACACGTGTGTTGGTGATATCGCCCATCAGTTTGTAGTCGTTCATGACCACGATGCGGTCCGCGAGTGCTATCATTTCGGGCATGTCGCTAGTGATCAGGATGAGCGCTGTACCACCTTCCGACAGATCGCGGATGAGCTGATGCAGATAGGCCTTGGTCTTGATGTCGATGCCGACAGACGGCTCGTCGACGATCAAGAGGTTGACCTCTGCGGCGAGCCATTTCGCGACGCTGACCTTCTGCTGATTGCCGCCGGAGAGGTTGCCGACGGACTGCTCCAACGAGGGTGTGCGCACATCGAGTTTTCGAATGAAGGGCTCAGTATGTTGCCGGACCTGCCCCCGACTAAGAAATCCAAATGCCTGTGCCAGCCGTTGCCAGACCGTCATGCCGACATTTTCCAGCACCGAGTGAATAAGGACCAGGCCTTCGCTTTTTCTGTCCTCGCTGACATAGCCGATCCGGTGACGGCCGACGGCATCGGCGACGTCCTGGATCTCAGTAGGCTTGTCGCCCAGCTTCAAGGCACCGCCGGTGATCTCGTACTTCCCGAGAATGGCCTTCGCCAGTTCGCTGCGCCCGGCACCGACGAGACCGTAGAGACCGACGATCTCACCCTCATGCACATTCAAGCTGATATTCTTGTGCCCGAGCCTGGTGGAGACGTCGTCGAGCTCCAGGGCGAGCGCTTCACTCGTGCGATCACGGGAAGACCAGTCCAGGATCTGCTCGCTTCGACCGATCATCAAGCGCACGATGCTCTGGCGATCGAGGCCCTCCAGCGGACGGCTCTCGCAAGCATTGCGACCGTCGCGCAGCACCGTCACCTGATCGCAGATTTCCTGCACCTCTTCGAGCTTGTGGCTGACGAAGATCAGGCTCACCCCTTCATCGCGGAGGCGCCGGAGGATGGCGAATAGCGTGTCGGTCTCGTGCGGTGTGAGCGAGGCTGTGGGCTCGTCCAGCAACAGGATCCGGGAGTTCAGCGACAGCGCTTTCGCGATTTCGACAAGCTGCATCTTGGCGACGCTCAGCTGGTCGATCGGGGTCGCCGGATCGGCATCGATCTCCAGCATGTCCAGCCAGCGGCGCGCGTCCCGATAGAGCCTGGGATAGTCGATGCGGCGAAGCGGATGCGGGCTCAGTTCTTCGAGAAAAATATTCTCGGCGATGGAAAAGCGGGGGATCAGGTTGCGTTCCTGATGGACCACGCCGATACCATCAGCGATGGCGTCCCGGGTATTGTTCGGGGCGAAAGGTTCGCCGGCCAGGACCATCGCTCCGTTGTCCGGTCGATAAACCCCGGTCATCACTTTGATCAGCGTCGATTTGCCAGCACCGTTCTCGCCCAGAAGCGCGTGGATCGATCCGTGCTGCAGCGTCAGCGCCACATCATCGAGCGCGGTGACGCCTGGAAAGGTCTTCGTGACATTGCGTGCGGTGAAGGCCGTTTCGCTCATGCGTCCGCCGCCGCTTGTCGTTCCGCTCTGACTTCACGCCAACGGTTCACGCCCACCGCCCAGAGGATCAACCCGCCGAGCACCACCTGAACCAGGAACGGGTCGATGTTGAAAAGCACCAGCACCTGCGTGATGATTGCCACGATGGCGACACCGAGGAACGTGCCGGCGACGCTGACCTTACCACCTGTGAGAATAGCGCCGCCAATGACGGGTGCGGCGAAGCTTAGGATCAGCCAGTCGTCGCCGATCGTGGGCTGACCGAGTTGCAGCCGGCCGACCAGCATGATCCCAGCGAGCGCTGCGAGAAAACCCGAGATCCCGTGCGCAACGATCACAATTCCTGAAACGGAGATGCCGGATAATTCGGCGGCGTGGGTGTTGCCGCCGACCGCGAGGATGTTGCGCCCCAACGGCAGGCGAAAGAGCATGTACCACAAGAGTATAGCCACCAGCGCCGCTGGAATGACCAGCCAGGGCAGCGGATGCAGGAAGGTGTCGTTGCCGAGCGCCTTCACAGCATCGGGAATATTGTAGAAGGGCTGCGCCTCGGTGATGCCGAGATTGATACCCTTGAAGACCGAGAGGCTGGCAAGCGTGATCACGAAGGCCGAGATGCCCGAAAAGGCGACAAAGGCACCATTCGCGATGCCGGCGAGAAGGCCGATCGTGAGGGCGAGGATGGCAGCGATCGGCCAAGGAAAACCCCAGACCTCCATCATGCCGGCGAAGGAAATGGCCGCAAGCCCGCCGATGGCGCCGACCGAGAGGTTCATCTGGCCGATGGCGATGATGATCATCTGCGAGAAGGCGATCATGGCGTTCACCGAAATCGCGAGCAGCAGGATCTGGATGTTGAAGGGCGAGAGGAATGACGGGTTCAGCACGCCAACGATCACGATGGCCAAAACCGTAATCGCAAACGGGCCGAACCAGTCCGATTGCCAGGCCTTCCGCATCAAACGAGCTTTCTCTGTGCCAGGTAGGACCGGCGCGCCAGGTCGAGCAAAACTGCCGCCAGCAACAGAAGCCCGAGATAGGTCTGCACCCAGAAAGCGCCGACCTGCATCAGTAGCAAGCCTGACGTCAGCATCGTCACCAGGAATGCGCCGAGCAGCGTACCGAGCACCGAAACGCGCCCGCCGGTCAAAAGCGTTCCGCCGAGGACCGGCCCGAGGAAGGCCGGCAGAAGCCAGTCCTGTCCGAGCTGGCCCGCCATGGAGGGGATCGCGGCGCCGGTGCGAGAAACCAGCATCAATCCAGCCAAAGCCGCGAGCATGCCAGAGAGCATATGGCAATAGCAGATCATCCGCTCCACGCGGATGCCCGAGAGTTCGGCGGCGCGCGGGTTGGCGCCTGACGCGAGCATTTCCCGACCAAGCGCCGTAAACCGAAATAACACCGAAAGCGCAATGCCGACGACGACAGACGTGACCAGGAGTGGTGAGAGAACGCCGAAAATTTTTAAGCGCCCGAAGCCCGCAAGGGTCGGCGAGATCTCCCGATAAGACTCGGCCTGTGTCAGGAAAATCATGACACCAAAGAAAATACTCATGGTCGCGAGCGTGATGATGAAGCTGTGCAGGCCGGAGCGTACGATGATCACGCCGTTGATCGCACCGAGTGCCGCGCCCATCGCAAGGCCGCCGAGGAGGCCGAGAGCCCAAGGGACACCGAGAGCCTGCATCAGCCAGCCACCGAACATCGCAGACGTAACGCCGATCGACCCGACCGAGAGGTTCAGTCCGCCGGTGATGATCACGACCATCATGGAAAAACCGATCATGATGTTGACCGCGGCGTTGCGGCCAAGGGCGTAGAGGCTGAATTTGGAAAGAAACGCCGGCGAGAGCGTCGAGAAGATGATCGCGAAGACGACGATGAGGATGATCAGCCCGAACTCGTTGCTCAGCAGGAACCGCAGCGGGGCTTGCAGCCCATGCCGTTGCTGTGCGGACCTGCCTAAGTCCTGGGCGATGTCCGCATCTCCTTCGGTCATGCTCAGGAATACCGTTTGCTAGGTCGGAATTCTGTGCGGAGCCCGTTCAGGCCCCGCACGAAAAAAATTCTCAGCAATCGAGGTAGGTCGCTTCGAACGTCTCGAAGAGTT
>JBPCVQ010000161.1:0-13991 GCA_051010395.1 Geminicoccaceae bacterium
GGTTTCGCCGAGCAACTTTTTACATTTCGCCGCTTGAGCTTGGCTCCATCATGGTCAGAAACTCCCGGTTTCCCTAGGGTTTGGTTGCTCGGCTTTTTACAAAAAGCGCCAGCTGTAAAAAGTTAGCGGCTTGATCAAAGGCTGCCCTGTTCCTGTTCCGTGCCGAAAGTTGGCGCTTTTCGCAGCAACCAGGTCATTGGGCCAAGTGGAAAGGTAGCGTCGGCGCAAAAGAGATCCGCGATTTTCATGGTGCGCTCCAGGGCCGCGCCGACAAGGGCCTTTTCATCACCACCGGCACTTTCACCAGCCAAGCCTCCGAAGAAGCTACCCGCGACGGCGCAATTGCCATCGATCTGATCGACGGCGGTCGGCTGTGCGATTTGCTTAAGCGATACGGGCTAGGCGTCAAGACGGAGATGACCGAGAGTGTGACAATCCTCGACGGTTGGTTCAAGGGGGTATGAACGATGTATGCCTCTTAGCATCACGAGGCAGCTGCCTGCCTCGAATTGGACATAAAAAAAGGCTTAGCGAACTCTTGGTTTGTCTGTGATGGATCTCGTTAGCGCTTCCGATCGACAGAGGGCGGTTTTCAGCGCCTCTCAGGCGTCAGGGTCGATGATAGCGGTTGCATAGACGGCGATATCCGCCGCACTCATCCCAAGCTGGCGCGCAGTATTCTGCCATCCTTTCAATGCGGCAGCCGCATCCTCAATGAGAGCGTCGGCCTGGTTCGATTTCAGCGCAAAGAATTGGGCGGCATGCCGGGCAAGCTCAAGATCGGCTTCTGGTCCCTCCTCCGATATCCAGGTGGTCAACTCACGTGCCTTTTCCTCCAGGGGCACCGGGTTCAGATCATAAGCTGGCGACAAGCGCCATTTGTTATTCTCGTCGTAGAGAAAAGCATGATTGCGCAGGTGATCGTCGAGGTTGCCGATCATGACGCTGAAAACGATCCGCCGGAAAAGCTCGTACAGATCCACCGTCGGCGCGCTCGAATACATCCGGATGATCTCGGCAATGTCTGTGTAGGTGGCGTCATCGCCATCGTTGAGCCCGAGAAGACTCATGGCTGAAAGAAAAGGAATGCGCCGATCACCGTCGCGGTCAAAGCGAGTGATCAGCGATATCGGACGGCCCGCGACGTCCTGAAGCCTGGCCGCAGCGACGTTGACACCAGCCTTACGGGCCAGTGTCATGGCCAGCACCTCACCATGCGGGATGCTGCGGTCATCATCAGGTTTTGAAAACTTGGCGATCGCCAAGGTGCCGTCATTGTCGGCCACAGCAGATTTCGGGCGCGCACCGCCAAGCGGCGAGCCTTCATTCAGAAGGAGCCTTAGATCCTCAGCCGTTTCGGTATTCGTCTGCACCGCATCGGCGGCGTTGACGAGTGCTGGCAGGTGAATAAGTGGCGGCACCCGGTAGGGGCCGATGTCGTGATCAAAGGCCTCCTCACCCTCTCGCTTGTAGCGCAGCGCGCCAATCCGGGTTCGATCGTTGATCGCCAGCAGATAATCGATTTCCGACAGAGCGCGCTCTTCGCCTGATTTGCGAAAAGCGCGTTTGATCAACTGCTGTCCCCAACGATCAGGCGCTGTGTCGCGCAGTGCCCCGGGCAGCGCTGATTTGTCGGAGCTCGTATAGACCTGGCTCTCTTCCAGGGGCAGATTCGCCGGGTCGAGGGCGAAGGCGTCCGAATAATCGAGCCATTCGTCGGCATACTCGAAAACCGAGCTCTGACCACGACGCTTGGCAACATAACGGCACCGGCCGACCAGGCGTGTCTCACCGGCATGGTCGATATGGATTTCGATGGTGTCCGTCATGGTCGCGCCCTCTTGCGGCGGCGCGGTTGAACTTTCTTGGGCAAGCGGTCTTCGTCGATATCCAGTCCCAGGGTGTCGGTGCGCCGGTCGGCTGCCTCACCGAGCCCGTCGACGAGCCCTAGAATCGCCAGCACCGTCGCATAGATACCCATGGAGACCGATGGGTCGCCGCGCTCAACCTTGTAGAGCGTGCCACGGCTGATGAATGCACGTTCGGCCATCGAGACCGTGGAGATACGACGCTTTTTGCGCGCGACAGCGATGTCCTCACCAAGTTTGACAAGGGCTTGCCGCGCGGTTCTCGGCAGAGCATTGGTCGCTGGCGACTTCATGATATGTCTTATAGGTTGATCAGAAAAACATACATTTGTTCATTATATAAGACATCACGAAGCGATGATCCAGAATTTTCTGGAAAGACCAGCTTTGATCCCACCCGACGTCAATTTCTCTCTTACGGAAGCTGGAGAACGTCCGCGCAATGACCGCCCATGCACTGGGATCTTGTTAACATACTGATTGATCACCAGCTCTTTCAAGCTGGTCCAATCGCCTCTTCCCACCTCACCGCACAGATCAAACGCACCGCTCGTCACGATCACCGTCGCAACGATGGCTGATGCCGGCGGCGAAGCCTCGGCCTCTCCTGATCGCCATCGCGATGTCATCGACGCCCGTCTTGCCGTGCTCGATTATGGCCCCAAGGCGGCACCAACCTTTCGGAATAGCGCCGATAGGCAAGCGCCCATCCGCCGCCCACCAGCCAGGTTGCGCTACAGGCTTCGGCGTACCCACGCGTTCCAAAGAGTGGCTTTTCCCAGCCGTTGGGCCGTTCTGGATTATTGGGTGTTCAGTCTGATGAGACGGTGGCCCGAACTGTCGGCTTGGGACGTCGAGTGTCGCAACGGTGACGTTCTGTGTCGGTTCTGGGACGCCTTGTGTTGGCCGGTGCTTGCCTGTGTCCCGCCGTCTCGCAAGCATGCTCAGAAGCTCATCTCGACGGTTCTCTGGAATGCCGCGGCTGCGCCAATTGCGCACAGCAGATGGTGTGATGTCGAACTTCTCCGCGATGACTGTAGCCCTAAGCTCGTCCATCAGCGCAGCATCAGCCGGGGCATCATCGAGCTCGAGGGCAATCATGTTGCCCCTGCCCGCTCGATGCTTTGCCGCACCTCCTCGCGCGCGTCGCGCATAACTTGGTCTAAGCGGGCGAGACCGGCCTCTTCGTAGACATCGTCAGCCTGCCTGGACAACTGCGCGCCGAGGCCAGCTCGCTCATCCTCCGGAACTCCATCAGCGATGATCTTGACACAGAGGAGAGAACCCCGAAGGGCCATGCGGTAGATCTGTTGAGCGACGGCGCGATCGGCCGCGCGTTCGATGGCGAGTGCTCTTGTTAGTTCTTTGATCGCATTCGAGTTTTCGTCGAACGCTCTTTGTATCTCGCACATCGATCGTTCAAGAGATTCGAGGCGTTTGGCCGCCTTCGAGAGCGTCGCGGTTTGATCCGGTGTTTGCGCTTCCGCCTCAAGCGCGTCCAAGGCGGCTTGCCTTAACCAGTCAGATCGCGAGATGCCTTTGCGTTTAACGCTCGCAGCGACACGCCTTTCCGTAAATTCATCCAATCTGGTCGCTGTCATCGGCGTCGTCATGTCATCCCTCCCTAGCTTTTGACATGCTATGTTTTGTAAGGACACCTGACGATCTAGTTTTCACGCAATGAGCGTCAAAAAAGTGTGACAGCAACAAATGTCACTTCACGAAAAGGGTTCCTAATCGGGACTATTCAGCTGTTAACAGAAGCGATTCGCGTGTTAACAATGTTAACGTAAAGTGGCGCTAACCCCTTGAAACGAAAGCCGTTAACACGCGCGTTAACAGCTGTTAACATCGGCTCTGACTAAGTCTTTGGAAAGCCAGGAAAGTACCCGCTGCCCAGCGGCACGCAGTGCAACTTGTGCGAGGGAGAACGGGGAGGCGGCGACGAAGGAGCCGCCGAGACGTCCGACCGTCGACGCTTGCGTCGACAATGCAATTGGAAACCGGGGCCCCAGCTTTGCTGGGGTGTGAGAGGGCGAGTTCCGGACCGGGGTCCCGACGGGAACGCCACGTGCAGCGGCATCGAATGACAGACCGCCTCAGGCCGCCTGTTTGACCTCCTCTTGTCGCTGCTCCAACCGATCGATCCTGAGCGCCGTTGGCGGATGGCTTTGCAAAGACATCACCAGGAAACCATGCCCGCTATTGCCGCCCGTCTTGTCGTGCTCGACTACGGCGCCAAGGCCGCCCTGCACACCGCCGAGATCCAGGCCGAGCAATCAGCCTTCGGTCTGCCGATCGGTGCCTATCAGGCGATGATCGCCGGCCATGCGCGCAGCGAGGGCTTGATCCTGGTCACCACCCATCGACCGACAGTCGACGCCGTACCCGGTTTGCTGATCGAGGCCTGGCTGGACGAGGGGCCCTTCTGATCCGTCCTATCGCCGTGGTGCCCGCCATCCAGCGGCGAGCGCTTCGCCTTCGGAACAGAACCAGCGTTCGCCCTGCTCGGGCCGCAAGCTCAAGCCTTGTTTTCACACGGTCTGGGCCGTTTCTGATCGGGGTTTTGACGACAGTTTTTGGAAACCTCAGCGTCGATTTTCCATAACACCGCTTCTCGAACTTTGGTCTGTCCCACGACAGTTGACCAGTTTGGTGCATGATCGCGTCTGTGGTAAGCACCTGCGACCTCTGCACTTAAAATGGATTTGCAAGCGCATGGCTGAAATGGACTCGGACCAAATCGACCACCGTGAAATGACCGCGCTCACGGCTGAGATCGTTGGCGCCTATGTTGGTCATCACACCGTGGCCACCACTGATCTACCGGTCTTGATCGCAACCGTCGGTCAGCAGCTCGCCGGCCTCAGTCAGGCGCCAGCCGAGCCGGAAGAGGAAAAACCTTTACCCGCCGTGCCAATCAAGAAATCGATAACGCCCGACCACATCATCTGCCTCGAGGATGGCAAGAAGCTGAAGATGCTGAAGCGGCATCTAAAAACCCGCTACGACATGACACCCGAGGACTATCGTCGACGCTGGGGCTTGAAGGACGACTACCCCATGGTCGCGCCAGCTTATGCAGCAACGCGATCGGCGCTGGCCAAGAAGATCGGCCTCGGCCGCAAGCCGGAACCGGCTGTCACAGCAAAGCCTGTGAAGGCACCGAAAAAGCGCCCGGCTAGGAAACCTGCTGCCAAGAAGAGGTAGGCATACTGCGGGAAACCACCTGCCGATCGATCACGGTCGTGTCCCAGGGACCGGCTTCCTACACCACTCAATGGGACACGCCCTTATGCTTATCTTAAGCCGGCCCGCAATCAAGGAGTTCGACCGTCAACTCACCGAGCCTCACACACGCAATCTCGTTGAAGAGGGGAATGGTGTGGACAATGGCGATCACCGTCTCTCCGGGGCCGACCTCTGTCTCTATCGAACTGCCATTGGCGGTCAGGTTGCCGTGAGCCTTTGATTCGCCGTTCACGACTAGAACTCCAATTGCGCCAGTGTTGGGGCACAAGCTCGTTTCGACAGTTTGCAAGACGACCTTTTTTCGGATTTTTTCATTGAATTGGTGGACGAGCAACGTTGAGGCTCCCGACTCACCGACTCCTCCTTGGGCGACAGGGGTGCATTTCTTCGTGTCGTAGTTAGCCATGGGTTTCCTCCAAATTGCCTTCAACAATATCGATGCTCAACCAGCCGAGACCCTTTGTTCTCGTCCTTGAGATATGAATTGAGCGCTTGCTGGATTATGCCTTTGGTTGGACGCTACAGATGTGAAGTGCTTCACGTGCGTGCCATACCAAGAACGTCGGCGATAGTGATCGTTGAGAACTGAATGAGAAAGTTTGGCAGACGGCTGAATTACCCGGCGAAGGAATGCTTTAAGAACCGGTCGTCATGTCCAATTAGCGATAAGAAAGCTTACCGAACTTTTGAGATGATCAGCTGATCGCGTTTTGAGCGTCCTTCAATGTGATCATAAGGGTCGCTGGATCGATCGGGGATGGCATGAAGCCGTGGTGCTCATAAAAACGGGCAGCGGCATCATCGATGGCGTGCACCAATAGCGCACGAATGCCGCCGATCTCGGCGGCCTGCTGTGTGCGCAGAACGGCATCACGCAACAACGCTGATCCAAGGCCCTGACCTTGCCGGGTTTGGTCGATGGCCAACCTACCGAGCACCATCACCGGGATCGGGTCAGGCATGTTACGCCTGACTTTACCGGGTGCCTCGGCGGCGACAAGCCCGCCAAATGCGAGCGCATAGTAGCCGGCAACGATCCTCCCTTCACAAACGACATAGGTTCGTGAAGCGCCTTCCCGCTCATTCCTGCGCGCGCGGGTTTTGAGCCAGGCATCAAGCACGTCCTGGCCGCAGGAGAAATCGTCAAGGTGGTGGTCCTGAGCCAAGGGCTCAGGTGCCGACAGGCTCATTCCCAGGGCGCTTTGGTGTGTATGAGCTTTCGGAGCTTGGGATTATCCGCTGGAGCTGCATCCAGCGCCCGATTGAAGGCGTCCCACTGACGTTCATCGAGGGCAAAGAGCGTACGATCCAGCAGCAGCTCCTCCGCCGACCTGGCGGCGGCGTCGAGCATGAAGGCCGAGCGCGACTTACCGAGCGCTGCGGCCGCCCGATCGATCAGATCACGCTGGCGAGGTTCGATTCTGATATTGACGGTTGCGGATCGAGCAAGGGTGGTTGTCGGCATGGCCGGCTCCTATTCGTAAGGACGTTGTATATACACTACTAAGTTTTGTTTGTCCATACATTGTCATTACGAACTGATCGATCGAGAAGCCGCCCTCCGTCGCCGAAAACGTCAGAAACTCGCGAACACAGCGAGCAAGGTGTTTCTCAACACGATGTTCGGTCTGATGGTCATCATCAGCCTCTACATCAGCTATCACCTCTGGCAGATGGGCTAACCCATCTTGAGCCAGAGCGGACAATGATCAGAGGCCTGGCATTTCTGGTCGATCCAGGTGTTTTTCAAACGCTCGGTGAGACCTGACGAGACGGTGATGTAATCGAGCCGGAGCTTTCTGCGGTCTTTCAGGGAGATGCATGACCAGGCCTCAGGCGCCGCCGGATCATGGCCGAGGGCGGCCCAGCTATCCTCGAGGCCGCTGTCATTGCCGACGAGGCGCCGATATTCCTCGGAGTCCGGTGTCATGTTGAGATCACCCATGATGACGATGTCATGAGGACAAGGCGGCGGGTCCTCGCCATCAGCCCAGGCATGGCCGTCGAGATCATCCCCGGACCATGTTGCCCCCTCCTGCTGCAGCATCCGCCTGTAGCGGTGCAGCTGCTCGACCTGGGGCAGACGTGTGGCCGACGAGATATGACAGAGATGGGTGCAGACAACGCGCATCGCCCCTCCTGGCGGGATGATGACCGCCTCGAGCAGCACCCGGAGTTGGCAGAACTGCGACGGCCTGGCCTTGGGCAGCGGCATGACCCGTGACGACAGAATAGGCCAACGTGAGAGGATCATGTTGCCATGCTGCCGTCGCCGGCCGCGCTGTTCAGCACTATCACTTTCGGGATGGCTGCCCTGCGCTGGCGCATCGTAACCCGGCCCATAGATCCAGACATAACCCGGGAGCAGCTCGGCGAGGGACAAAGCCTGGTCGACCATGCCGGTACGCTGCCAAAAGCGATCAACCTCCTGCAGGCCGATGATGTCAGCCCCGCGCACCGCCTCGGCGATACGTACGAGATCGATGCACCCGTCCTGCCCGTGGCCGTAATGGATGTTGTAGGTGACGAGCTTCAAGACGCCTTGTTCAACCGCCATCGGTCTCGTTCACCGGATAGGGTTCCCCGAAGAGCTGTTCGGCTTTGGGCCTTTCGCCTCGATAGCGTGGCCATATCTTGTAATAGGGTGGCGCTTCACCCAGTGGCGCGAGGAGCGCGCAGACTGATGCCGCGCTTTGGCAAGGGCAAGCCCATGGCCGAGCAGGCGAGGAACCTGTTGAAGGGTCACCTCGCCCTCGATAGCCGCCATGCCGCCAAGAGGGCGGCCGGCGTCAAAGGCGGGCGATCGACCGGCAAGATCCATTCCATCGCCACCTTCAACAAATATGCAGGCACCCTCAAGAACGCCGGCGAGTGGCTAAAGGCCGAGCACCAAATCCGGCATCTCGACAAGGTCACGCCGGTACAGGCCCAGGCCTATCTGCAGCACCGCCGGGAAAGCGGTATCGGGCAAAAGCAGCTGGACGCCGACCGCAATGCCCTACAGTTCATCACCGGCAGGCTCGAGCAGGTTCACGCGGTTACCCCTCAAAAGCTCGACCCCCGCGCCTATAGCGCCGAGCAGGTGCGTCTGGTCGCCGGGCGGCAGACCGAGCGCAACGCTCTTTCCACGGAGTTGGTGTACCGCACCGGGCTTCGCGCCCATGAGCTGTTCACGCTCAAGCGCCAGGACGAGGCCCAGCCCTTTGCCCACCGCACCTGGCACCCCGCCCGCTTCCAGGGCCGGGACGGGGTTCGCTATATCGCCACCGGCAAGGGTGGCCTCTCTCGAGAAATCCTGATCCCGCATGATCTCGCCATGAGGCTCGAGGAACGACGGCTGGAGGAGCCGCGCGTGATTACGGATCGGGGGATCCACTATCAAAGCCACTACGCCATCAATGGCGGTCAGGCTTGGTCCGAAAGCTTCAGTGCGGCGTCAAACGCTGCTCTGGATCGATCAACGGGTGGGCATGGCCTCCGCCATAGCTACGCCCAAGAGCGCCTCGGCGAGCTCCAAGCGCGGTATCACAGCTACAAGGAGGCGAAGCTGATCCTGTCGCAGGAGCTCGGACATTTTCGGGCGGACGTGGTCAACGCTTACCTCCGCTGAGACAGGCAATCGACTGGCATGGTTCTAAAGAAACACCTCACCGAGGCGGCGCTTGCTGCATGAAGCAGGTCACGGCTGGCAGATTAAGCGCTGCTCGTCCGCTTTAACGAGGTCACCTTGAAACACGGGTGAGCCGATCGACCAGATTGACGTTAAGTGCTGGTCGGCACTTCTGTTTGTGGCATGGCCCATGAGGACCGGACCTCGCCTTTCAGCCACGCTGGCGGGTCTCGTGGTGAACATTGACGTCGCATCGCTTCTCTCCTTTTGGATTTGAAGCGGACAGGACGCCCCCTTACGGGATCGTCATGCCCGCAGGGGTTCACGCACAGCACACACAGGTGCAGTTCTACCCCTTCTGATTAGCACAAGAGGGAAGGAGTTTCCAATGGCGCGCCGGAAGACATCGGCGGATGGTGATGTTGAGGCTTGGTTCAAGACGACGCCTTGCGGCGCCTGTCAGGCATCGCGCCTGCTTCACTGGCAGCATGATCGTGAGATCACACTCCAATTTGATGACGCGCCGCAGCATGCGGTTGAGATCGCCGGTCACTGGGCGGTTGTGCATTGCGACTATTTTCGACGTCGTGTGGAGATGCCGGACAAGCTCTCGTTCTGCGACGCGAGACGGACGAAATGAGGCGGTTTATGAACGACGACGTGCTTGAGCGTTGACTTCGACGGCGTCGGCTAGCACCATTCTGGTGGGCTAGAAACCCTAACGTAGGCGGCGCGCCGCCGGACCGGCGCTTTTTTTGTGCCCGGTTCGTCGGGCGTGCTCTCGCTTGGTCGGGAGTGCGAGGAATACAACACCCTTCGGGGGAATAACTCCGCCGGTCCTACGTCCGGTTTCTAGCTCCCGGCACCAGCGCCGATCGCTGGGATATGGCCTAGAAAGCCAAAACGTAGGAAAACTTCCATGCCGACAACCGATCCCCATCGATCTTGGCTGAAAGAGCTGCGAGCGTTGAGCGTTCGCCTGAGCGGCGGTCTTTCCGACGATCAGCCCGGCACGGTTCCGCGTCTAAAGGAGGAGATATCGTCGCTTCACGACTGTATCATCGATACTGCTCCGAGCGGCAAGGATGGTGTTTTGGTGCAGATCGATCTTTTGCAAGATCTCGCCTGGTCGGATGCCGTTCGCCGTCTGGCGATCAGCCTGAACCGCAATATCCTTCGCCTCTGGCCAGATTGACGCCAGGTGTTCCGGGAGGGGGCCGTTGCGGCCCCCTCCCCTGCCCTTCGAACGGTCCTAAGGATATTTTTGATCATGGCTTTTGATCTTCGGGTTCGTCCGGCTGTCGCCGCGGATGCAGATATTCTGTTCAGCTTTGTAAGTGGTTTAATCGAGGATCATTTTCCTGGTCAGGTTCCCTGGACCTCGGCCTCACAGCTTTGCACCGATGGGTTTGGTGCTGATCCTCTGTTTGAGGCCTTGATTGCCGAGTTCGATAAGGAAGCTGTTGGGATGGTGTCGTATTTTCGTGGTTATGCAGGCATGCGCGGTCGAGCGATGGGTCTTGTTCATGCTCTCTATGTTCTGCCGTCCGCCCGGCGCCGTGGTGTGGCGCGAGCGCTGATGTCGGCAGTTTCTCGCATTGCCCTGGATCGTCGCTGGTGTCGTCTCGAGCTGTTTGTCGAGGAAGGTTTGCCGGCGCTCGACTTTTATCAATCGCTTGGGATGGTTGATCTTCATCATCGCCATTTTCGCCTGGACGGCGCAGCTCTTGAAAGGCTTGCTCTCCCTGCTGCCCCTCAGGCTTGAAGAGGAAGAAAGTTGATTTCCCCAGGAAGCCCCGCCGGAGGCGTGTCTCTCCGCCTTGAAGGAGCGTAGAATCGACATTTCCTCTCTCCACGCAAACAGGCCACCACGGCTTGGCGATCGGTCAAGGTCGCGTAGCGCCGAGATCCTGGCCGAGCAATCTACCCTCCTGATCAGCTCGCGGGCATGCCGGTTCGCAGATCCCAGCCGCCGACAACCGGCGTACCAGGATTGCCGGTCGCCTCTTGTGGCGTCAGAACAAGTGCGAAGCGCAGGTTTCCGGCATCAGCAGGCCCCATCGGAAGGTTTGTTCGTAGGGTGGAGAGCCTTCGGCGAGCATGCTGACGCGTTTAATCAGGTGATCCTCATAGGCATGAGCCTGAACGGGCCCAAACCGTCGGATGATATATCTGGCAATCTCGATCAGCCGTCGGCGCGCTCGCGGTGTGAAGATAAGGGTGGTGGTCATTCTTCGAGCTGCTGACGGGCCTCCTCAAAGGCGCCGCGGATCACCTCCTCCAGGGATCCGTCAACGAATTCATCGCGATTGGCCTCGTCAAGGCTATCGCGGAAGCGCTGACGTATCCCCTCTAGTTCCGCGGCATCGCGCGCTAATTTCGGCTTCAAGGGCGCGCAACCCGTCGCGCACGACCTCACTGGTCGTCTGATAGCGTCCCGTGCCGACGAGCTCGTCCAGCAGCGAAGCGTGATGTTCCGTGAAGCTGATCGTTCTGGCATTCTGTGACGGCATGGATCCTCCTCTCTCTCGTGCAGAGATCAATCAGGAGGGATTAATTTTTCATACCCAGCAGCCACTTTTCCTCCAAGTCGATCTATAGAGCCGATCCAAATCGGTGAAGCTCGATAACAAGAACTTCACATTATGGAGGAATAGAAGCATGCAACGAGCGAAACTATCGCGATCAAATAGCAGTAAGCCTTGGAACACTGGGAAATTAATCGGACAGAAGCCATCGCTTAAGAGGGCCGTGCGCGTTCGGCTCCAGCTTGAAGGGCGGAAATAGGACCTGGCGCTCTTTAATCTGGCCATCGACAGCAAGCTGCGTGGCTGCGACCTGGCCGCGATCAAAATCGCTGATGTCTGGAGCGGCGAAGGAATTGCTACCGACATGCCAGGCGCGACGCACCCGACTGTAAAGCTCCACAGAATACACTCTCACCCTTTGCTCAATCGCAGCAGGCATCAAAATAGCAGACTTCTAATCCGCGACGGTCAGATAATCCAACCGCCTCCGTGGACCAATTTCGCTCTGAAATTCTCAAGACGAGATCAACGACCGCACTACAGAACGGGTCGTTTGCGGGAGGGGGCGAAATGACACGCTAAGCATTTGGCCACCTGTATTCTCCTGTGAGGATGATATGTGCCCATCCGAGGGGTGAGGTATGGGCAAGCAGCTCAGGTGGAACGGGCAGCCCTGCGCGCCGGCGCTTGGCAACAGCTTCGCCCAGTTTCATGGTGTTCCAGTAGATGACGATCGCCGCCAGCAGGTTCAGCCCTGCGACACGGTAATGCTGACCTTCCCCGGTTCGATCGCGGATTTCACCAAGGCGATTGAAGCTGAGTGCGCGTTTCAGGGCATGGTGCGCTTCGCCCTTGTTGAGCCCGATCTGAGCGCAGCGCTGCATGTTGGCATCAAGCACCCAGTCGATCATGAACAGGGTGCGTTCGATACGGCCAACCTCGCGTATGGCCAGAGCCAGCTCATTTTGGCGGGGATAGGAGGCGAGCTTCTGTAGGATTTGGCTTGGTGCAATCGTGCCAGCCGCCATGGTAGCGGCGATCCGCAGGATGTCGGGCCAATTCGGCGCGATCAGCTTCTCTCTGACTTTGCCGCCGATGAGAGGGCGCAGCTCCGCCGGTGCAGACGCGGGATCGAACGCATAGAGGCGCTTTGAGGGCAAGTCCCGGATGCGGGGAATGAAGGCATAGCCGAGGATGGATGACACGGCAAAGATGTGGTCGGTGAAGCCTCCGGTGTCGGCATATTGCTTTTCGATACGCCTGCCGGCTTCGTTCATCAGTAGCCCATCCAAAATATAGGGTGCCTCGCTGACCGTCGCCGGGATCGTCTGGGTGGCAAAGGGTGCGAATTGATCCGAGACGTGGGTATAGGCTTTGAGGCCAGGCTCATGTCCGTATTTGGCGTTGACGAGATTCATCGCCTCGCCCTGTTCAGCAGCGGGGAAGAACTGGCCGTCACTGGATGCGGACTGGCCCATGCCCCAAAACGCGGCCATGGGCAAATTGGCCTGGGCTTCGACCAACATGGCCAAGGCGCGGTTGTAGGCCTCGCCTTCCACATGCCAACGAGCAATGCGCATGAGCTCCCAGTAGCCGTGGCTGTTGGTGGCCTCGGCCATCTTGCGCAGACCTAGATTGATCCCCTCCGCGAGGAGGACGTTCAGAAGACCGATGCGGTCCTTGCAGGGCACGCTGGTGCGCAGATGAGTGAAGGCCTCGGAGAAGCTCCACATCTGACAGGATGGTGGTAATTCTGGTATCAGGGATGCGTTGATAGAGATCGAGGATGAGATCGTCGACGCCGAAGGGCGTATTGGCGGTTAATCTGTCGATCTTCAGGACGCCGTTCTCAATGCTGCCGCCGGGGATAGTTCCCGCCCGTGCCGCTTGCCCCAGCCGTTCCAGACCGACCTCCATCCGGGCACGGCGATCAGCCAGCCACGCCTCAGCCTGCAGGGGAACCGCGAGCCGGGCAGTTTTGGCTACGACTTCTGCTGGCACCAAAGCCTGTTTAAGATCGGCATACCGACGGGATGGCTTCAGCCAGATGTCGCCGGATCGGAACGCATCCCGCAAGTGGAAGAGGACAGCAATCTCCCAAAGCCGAGTGTCGTCGGGATGGGCATTCAGCAGCCGATGCCACTTCGAACGACGCCGCAGAAAATTCACCGGCAGCACCTTGGTCCCGCCGTCACGTAAAATCTTCACGGCCGCCAGCAGTGGTTGGGCGACCGGCGCTGCCTGAATGTCGAGAATCCGAAGCATGCGCGGAGCATAGAGGCGGAAGCGATGATAGCCCTGCACCACATGGTTCAAGGGGTCATCAGCCATGGTGTCCGTCAGTTTTGAAGCCGTGGCGACTAGATTACGGAACCCCTCCCAGCCCGGTCGCGCGGCAATCACCTCATCGAGCACCATGCCGTCGTCCTGGGCACTGATCAGCGCTCCGCCGATCTTTACGAAGGATTGCAGGGTCTGTTGCACCGCGGTCTTCTCGTCGACAATCCGAGTCTCACAGAACCGTTGGGCGGTGCGGTAGGTTTTGCCAACGATACGGTCATGGGTTTCCACCGCCGCGTCGGCCAGCATAGCCTGCCATTCCAAGGCGCAAACCGCCAGGATCGCCAAGCGCCGATTGTCCGAAAGTTCCCGTAACCCGTCAGCAAAGTAGCGCTCCCCCTGACGCCGAAGGCGCGTGACGCGATGGGCAGGGATATCCTCGAAAATGTCATT
>JBPCVQ010000162.1:0-14702 GCA_051010395.1 Geminicoccaceae bacterium
TCGCCAACAAATCCTACCGCTCGATGAGCGCGATGAAGAAGCTGCAGCCGGAAATGACCCGCATCCGCGAGCAGGCCGGCGACGACAAGATGCGCATGCAAAAGGAGATGATGGAGCTCTACAAGAAAGAAAAGGTGAACCCGATGTCCGGCTGCCTGCCGATCATCGTGCAGATCCCCGTCTTCTTCGCGCTCTACAAGGTACTGTTCGTCTCGATCGAAATGCGCCACGCCCCGTTTTTCGGCTGGATCCAGGATCTTTCAGCCCCCGATCCCACCTCCTTCTTCAACCTTTTCGGCCTCATCCCCTTCGATCCGCCGAGCTTCCTGATGATCGGCATCTGGCCGCTCCTCATGGGCATCACGATGTTCCTGCAGACCAAGCTGAACCCGCAGCCGGCCGATCCGGTGCAGGCCAAGGTCATGCTGTTCCTGCCGCTGATGTTCATCTTCCTGTTCGCGACGTTTGCCGCTGGCCTGGTGATCTACTGGACCTGGAACAATGTGCTTTCCATCGCTCAGCAATGGGTCATCATGCGCCGCATGGGTGTGAAGGTGAACCCATGACCATACGATGGTCAGCGTTGACTTGAGATGAGTTTGGCATGGGGAGGTTGGTCTTCGGTTGGGGACGGTCTCGATGCGGATGGATCTGCTTGGGGCTGAAATGACGGCGGCTGTCGACACGCTTGACGAGGAAACCATTGAGGCGGGACGCCTCCTGTTTGCGCAGAGCTGCGATTTCATGCTGAGCGTTGCGCAGATCAAGCAACTGCCGGCGACCGATCTTCCGGAGATTGCCTTTGTCGGCCGCTCCAATGTCGGCAAATCGACGCTGATCAACGCACTCACCAACCACAAACAGCTCGCCCGCACCTCCAACACACCAGGCCGCACCCAGCAGATCAACCTCTTCAATCTGGGTAAGCGGCTGATCCTCGCCGACCTGCCGGGCTACGGTTATGCCAAAGCGCCGAAGCCGACCGTGGAAAGCTGGCACCGTCTGATTCAGACCTATCTGAAGGGCCGGCCGACCCTTCGCGTCGTCGCCATCCTGATCGACGCCCGTCATGGACTGAAGGACGTCGACCTCGACTACATGGAATTCCTGGCCGATGCTGCCGTCGCCTACAGGGTCATCCTGACCAAGGCCGATCTTGTTAAGCCTGTGGCGCTCGCCACGCTCTTGGAGGACATCACGTCGGCGCTCAGACACAAGGTCGGTGCTCACCCGGAGCCGATCGCCACCAGCTCCAAAGATCAGGCAGGCATGGCCGAACTGCGGGCAACTCTCGCAGAATACGCCTCGCCCGCGGCATAATGCGAAGCCGAAAAGTACGAAAAGAATGACCGACAATTGCCATCATCAAACCGCTGCCACCCTGATCGAAGCATTGCCTTACATGCGCCGCTTCGCAGGCTCGACCTTCGTCATCAAATATGGCGGCCATGCCATGGGTTCGGCCGAGCTTGCCCGCGATTTTGCGCGCGATGTCGTGCTGTTGAAACAGGTCGGTATCAACCCAGTGATCGTTCATGGCGGCGGGCCGCAGATCAAGACGATGCTCGATCGCCTCAAGATCCAGAGCGAATTCGTCCAGGGCCTGCGCGTCACCGATGCCGCCACGGTCGAAATCGTCGAGATGGTGCTTGCCGGCAATATCAACAAGCAGATCGTCACCGCCGTCCAGGAGGCAGGTGGCCGCGCGGTCGGCCTCTCCGGCAAGGATGGCCGGCTGATCGAGGCCAAGAAGCTCACCCGCACCATCAAAGATGCCGACAGCCATATCGAAGAGGTTCTCGATCTCGGCTTCGTCGGCGAGCCCGTCAGCATCAACACTGCAGTGCTCGACGTGCTCCAGGAGAGCGAGATCATCCCGGTCATTGCCCCGATCGGCATCGGCGAGGACGGCCAGACCTATAATATCAACGCCGACACCGCAGCCGGCGCCCTGGCGTCAGCCCTGAACGCGCAAAAGCTGATCATGCTGACCGACGTCGAAGGCGTCCTCGACGGCGACGGCCAGCTCATGCCACGATTCAGCGCCGACGAGGCCCGCGGCCTCATGACGTCGGGCATCATCACCGGCGGCATGATTCCCAAGCTAGAAACCTGCCTCTCGGCGCTCGAAAGCGGCGTCGATGCCGCCCACATCCTGGATGGCCGCCTCCCCCACGTCATCCTCCTCGAAATCTTCACCGAAGCCGGCGTCGGCACCAAAATCGGCTAGGGGCGGACGCGCCCCGGCGTTGGCTTGGGTTCGTGCCTGGTCCTGGCGACACGGCCTTCCCGGTCTTGTTGCTGAGTGTTTTGTGATGCTGACCGCTCTGGCCAATCAGGCGTCTTCATTGTCATCCACGACCAAACCGCCACCACTGTTGATTTTGCCACGCTTTTTGTTTCGCTGGAACTGAGCCTAGCCAAATGGCTGGCGACGTCGCTATCGACTGGCTGCAGGAAATTATCGAAGCCTGTGATCACCGGCGGCGACGGCAAGGCTCTTTTGGACCTCCTGGCACGCTTGGGAAACAAGGCCGAACAGCGCATGGGCTCGCCGATCAAGGTCGTCGCGCTTCATGAAGTCGGCCTTGGGCGAAATGCTGATACGCATGCTGATGGCATTCAAGCGAGGGCAATCGCGCGTTTGCTCCATGGTGATCGCACCGAGCCCGAATTCGCCGGCTTCCTTTGGCTGGAAGGATTTTACCGTCGCTTCAACAATCATCGTCAACTGCCGGCCCATGTCGGCTTTGCTCCCAGCCCCTGGCGAAGTGGTAAGATCAACCACGACCAAGGGATCGCCAAGCTGCTGATTGCCCTTTGGCGTTATGTTGTCGAGGACGTGGTTCCGGAAGGCGCTGTCTTCAAGCCAGCGTAAACCAACAATCGATCGATTACTCAGTCAACGACAGTCTGATCAGACTCGTTGGATCCAGGTGGGTGCACCGGCACTGTCCATGGCTGAGACACGCCGTTCATAAAGAGGGTTCCACCCTCCCGAGCCCAAAGCCACGAGCATGGGGATTGTGGTGCAGCCACTCAACATGGCGACCGGATGCGAGGTGTTGCGGCTTTGAATTGTCGCATGGGCAAAAACGGCTCGGACCAAGAATCCAAATTCCAACGAGACGATCGATGACTACGTAAATCAAACGCGACAAAAAGATCATGTGAAGGATAATTCGTCGAATACCAAAAAGCCGTGGAGAATCAAGGCCAAGATTAGGTTGGTCATTCGCATTCCACGCCCTTCGCCGCCTGCCAGAGCTGTTCCAGCTCATCGAGCGGCGTTTCCCGCATCGCGCGTCCATCTTTCAGGAGAGCTTGTTCTATCGCACGGAAGCGTTCTTCGAACTTGCGGTTGGTGCGGCGAAGGGCGTCTTCCGGGGTAACCTTCAGGTGGCGGGCGAGGTTGACGATGGTGAAGAGAACATCACCCAATTCGTCCTCGACCCGGTCAGTGGCAGCGCCATTGGTGATCTCAGCCCTGAGCTCACCAAGCTCCTCGTCGAGTTTTGCCAAGACCTGGCTGGTCTCCGGCCAATCGAAGCCGCCGCGCGCTGCCCGTTTCTGCAGCTTTTCGGCTCGGGTCAGGGCCGGTAGGCCGAGCGGCACGTCGTCCAGCAGGCTTTCCCGCTCGATTTTGCCTTTTAGCCGTCGCTCCTCCGCTTTCACCTCCTCCCAGGCACGGGTCTGCGCGACGGCGCTCTCGACGGTCGCATCGCCGAAAACATGGGGGTGGCGGCGGATCATCTTCTCTACGATCCCAGATACGACGTCCTCGAAAACGAAACGCCGAGCCGCGTCTGGGTCTTCGCTGGCCATCTGGCTGTGATAGACGACTTGCAGGAGCAGATCACCAAGCTCCTCCTTGAGGTCAAGCATGTCACCGCGGGTGACCGCGTCCTCGACCTCGTAGGCTTCTTCGATGGTGTAGGGAGCGATGGTTTCGAAGGTCTGTTCGATGTCCCAAGGGCAACCGCTATTCGGGTCGCGAAGCCGCACCATGACTTTGAGCAGACGATCGATCGCGCTGGTCGGTTCAGATGTCACGGGTGTGATGCCCCATCGCCATTTCCGAAGAATTTCCGGCCCGACATGACACGGCAGGCAAGGGCTTGGCAAGATCGGCTTCAGAGCAGCGGGGAAACCGCGTCCCAGAACATGGCCGCCTGACGCTCCTTGGTGAACATCGACGCGCGGGCAAGGCCACGCCTACTCAGATCGCGCGAAAAGCCGGGATCATCGAGGATGCGGCAGACGGCGCTTGCCGCCGCTTGGGTATCGTCGGGGTCGACCAGGAGCGCTGCATCCCCAAGCACCTCCGGCATCGAGGCCCGATCACTGGACACCACCGGCACACCTCTCGCCATCGCCTCCAGCGGCGGCAGGCCGAAGCCCTCATAGCGGGACAGGAACAGGAAGATCGAGGCGTCCTGATAGAGTTTTGCGAGCCTCTCCTCATCCACATGGCCGGTGACCACCACCCGATCCTCCAGCCCAAAGCGCTGGACCGCCTGACCCACCTCGGGATAGCGCGAATCGGGCTCGCCGACGATGGTGAGCATGACATCGACGCCCGAACGCCGGAGCGCCGCCACCGTCTCGACGCAGCCGACGATATTCTTGTAGGGCGCATCCCGACCAACATATAGAAGCCGCACAGGATGGCCCGACGCGGGCCGGCGTTGACTTTGCGGTGCGAGCGGTGGAGGCGTTGGGGCTGAATTATACACTGTGGCGAGTTTGTTCGCGGCGCTGGGGAACAGGTCGTTGATGTCCCGACGAGCGTGGTCACTGACGGTGAGCACCAGATCGGCCCTGCCGATCTGCAGGCGGAGCCATTGGCGCCAAAGTCCGGAAAATCGCCCCTTGGCTGAGCGTGGCAAGAGCTCCGGACAGCGAAGCGGTATGATGTCGTGCACGGTGATCACCTGTTTCAGACGACCGCCGAGTGGTCCAAAACAGTCAGGGCTGACGAGGATGTCGATGCCCCGCGCTTTAAGAACCTGGCCGAGCCGTATTTGCCTGATGGGCTCGTAGGGCGATCGGTCAACGATCATCCAGTGGATGCCAGGCGCGCGGGCCAGCGCCTCGGGAATCGCTTGGGCAGGCCGGCGCACCAAAAGAAGCGGTGCGGGCGGCCCGCTCTCGAACAGGCCTTCGATCAGCGTCCAGGTGAAACGTCCGAAACCGCTGAGCCGGCCGGCTGCATAACGAACGTCGATCGCGAGCCTAGGGTTCATTCGGCAGCCCACCGTGCATCATCTCCAGGCGACGGCTTGCCGGCGAGCAGCTGGCGATCATCGACCAAAGCCTCTTCCATATGCTCGATGAAAGCCCGGATGCGGGCAGCCCGGCTGAGATCGAGATGGGTCAGCACCCAAAGGCCGGTTTCCAGGTCATCCATCGGCACCCTGAGGCGCGTCAATGCCAGCTCGGCATCACCGAGGCAACAGGGCAGTGCCGCGAGACCGAGCCCGGCCGTCGCTGCATGATGCAGGGAAACGAAGCTGTCGGCGCGAAACGCGATCTGTGCATCCGGAACATGACGGCGCATCCAGTTTGCCACCGGCGCATTGGCCAGCACGTCGTCGCCGGCCAGCCAGGCATGGCCGGGCGCCAGGGGGTCAGCGGGATGGTTCAGGAGATAGGATTTGGCGGCGTAGACGGCAAAACCGATATCGGCGACCCGCTTGCCGATCAGCGGTGCTGGCAGCGCTCTGGCCGGCCTGATGGCGACATCGGCGTCCCGCTTGGTGAGATTGAGGCGGTGGTTGGTCAGCACCAGCTCGATCGCGATGCGCGGATGCTCCTGCCTGAAGCTGGCGATATGGCGGGGCAGTACCGATGTCACGAAGGTATCCGTGGTCGTAACGCGGATGACGCCCTCCAACTTCAGATCCCGCCCGGCGATGCGACGCTCCAGGCCTGCGACCGTGTCGTCGATGCTGCGCGCCGCGGCAACCAGCTGCTCGCCCTCTGCGGTAAGCACATAGCCGGTTGGCAATCGCTCGAACAGCCTGATTTTCTTGGCCTCCTCGAACGCATGCATGCGCCTGAGCACTGTGGTGTGATTGACACCGAGCCGGCGTGCTGCCGAAGCGACCGAGCCATGATCGGCAACCGCCAGCACGAAGCGCAGATCGTCCCAGTTGACCCTGTGCGTCATTGCAGTCACTTCCTGCGATTTATCGTAGTGGTCGGTATTTTAAGCACATGCTAGGTTCAATTTTCCATTTTTTTCTACAGGGAGCCACAATCATGAAATCTGCCCTCTTTGCCGCCATCGGCATTGCTGCAACCGGCGCCATCGCCACTTCGGCCTTCGCCGATGGCCACCTTGAGAAAGCCGTCAAGGCGCGGCAGGGCTTCATGCAGGTGGTCGCCTTCCAGCTCGGGCCGCTCGGCGCCATGGCCAAGGGGGAGATGGACTACGATGCCGAGCTCGCCGCGGCCAACGCCGCCAATCTTCAGGCTCTCGCCAACATGAACAATGGTGCGATGTGGCCGGCGGGTTCGGACAACGCAGCACTCGGCGAGGACAAGACACGCGCCCTGCCCGCCGCCTGGGCAGCCGACAGCAAAGTTGGTGAAAAGCACCAGGCTTGGGCCGATGCCTCGGCAGAACTCGCCGCGGTCGCCGGCAATGGCCTCGACGCACTGAAGCCCGCCGTCGGCGCGGTCGGCAAGAGCTGCGGCGGCTGTCATGACGACTACCGCGCCGAGAAGAAATAACTCGGTCACACGGCGACAGCGTCGACTTGGTCACCATGAATATTGGTGGCTGTAAGCCCGGATGTGCCTGCGGCTTCTCCTCCCTGGAGAGGCCGTCGGTGCAGTCCGACATCAGAAAGACGTGCACTCAAGTCGATACCATCCGGTCCGGAGGACGCTATGTATTCACACGCTCAATATTGTAAAGCCCTGCTCACCAGCCTTGCCCTGGGTTTTTGCCTTGCAGCGCCCGTATCCGCCCAGGACGCCAAGCGCTCTCTCGAGCAGGTCGAAGGCGACGTCTATCGCTTTCAGAACAACTTTCACTACGCCATGGTCGTGGTCACCGACCCGATCAACGCCGAGGCGGTCGAATGGCTGAAAGCTGAACTAGCAAGACAATTCGATCAGCCGGTCAGCCATATGATCAGGTCCCACCATCACGCCGACCATGGTACGGGAGGCCAGGCCTGGGGTGACATCGAGGTGATCGCCCATGAGAATTTCAACGCCCATGTCGAGGCGGGCGACGTCGATACCGTAATGGCGACCGAGACCTTCACCGATCAGCATAGTTTCGAGCTGGGCGGCAAGACCTTCGAGCTCACTTATCTCGGCGAAGGCCATGGCGATGACCTGATCGCCACCGTCGTGCGCCCGGAAAACGCCGCCTTCGTGGTGGATGTGGTCTCGCCGAAGCGCTTGCCCTGGCGGGATTTTCCAAACACCGACATCGACGCCATGATCGAGCAGATCAAGGTGGTCGAGAGCCTCGACTTCGACACCCTCGTTCCCGGCCATAGTGTCATCGGTACCAAGCAGGATGCGACCGACACACGCCTCTATATCGAGCATCTGAAAACCGAGGTCAAAGCCGCCCTCGACGCGGGCCAGTCCGAAGCTGACATCCTCGCATCAGGTATCACCGACGACTACAAGGACTGGGGCGGCTACGAGCAGCTGCGCGACCTCAACATCCAAGGCATGATCCGTTGGGTGTCAGCCGGCAGCTGAGGCTGGACTTGCCTCGATCACGCTTGGATGTCGGTGTTTTACAAGGATGATGAAGGGGCTGGCGCGACCGGCTGAGTAGGATGTTGCCCGCCCAATGTACAGGGAGGAAGATGATGGAGCGGAAGAAGGCGAGTGATTTCGATCAGGAACTGCTGGATCTCTATGACGGCTACGCCCACGGGCAGATCAGCAAGCGCCAGTTCTTCGACGAGGCCGCCAAATTCGCGGTCGGTGGCCTGACGGTAGCAGCTGTCGTCGAAAGCCTGATGCCCAACTATGCTCTGGCGGAGCAGGTTTCGCCCGACGACCCCTCGATAACCACCGAGCGCATCACCTATTCCTCGCCGGACGGCCATGGCAGCATCAACGGTTACCTGGTCACGCCCGTCGGTGCGACCGGCCCGTTGCCCGGGGTCGTCGTGGTCCACGAAAATAGGGGCCTCAATCCCTACATCGAGGATGTCGCACGACGCGTCGCCGCAGCCGGCTTTCTGGCGCTGGCTCCGGACGGCCTGACCCCGCTCGGCGGCTATCCCGGCACCGATGACGAAGGCAAGGCGATGCAAAAACAGCTCGACCGTGCCAAGCTTGCCGAAGACTTCTTCGCGGCGTTCGAGCATCTCATGGTGCATGACACATCGAACGGCAAGGTCGGTGTTGTCGGCTTTTGCTATGGCGGCGGCATCTCCAATGCCATGGCTGTTCGCTATCCCGAACTTGGCGCCGCCGTCCCCTTCTACGGCCGCCAAGCAACCGCCGAGGACGTCCCCGCCATCCAGGCCCCGCTCCTTCTGCACTATGCCGGCCTGGATAAACGCATCAACGAAGGCTGGCCCGCCTATGAGACCGCCCTCAAGGAGCACGGCAAGACCTACACCGCGCACATCTATCCGGACGTCAATCACGGCTTCCACAACGACACCACGCCTCGTTATGATGAAGAAGCAGCAAAGCTCGCCTGGGAGCGGACGATCACGTTTTTTGGAGAGCATCTAACCGCTTGATTCCATAGTGATGCGATAACCTGCGAACATCATATCCTGCTCTAAAGCCGCCCCTGCGCTTAATTTCAGGGGCGGCGAAAATTAAGCGATTTTCTAGTCTCGATTTAGCGTCAAAACAGTCTCGATTAAGTGCGCTCGACTATTGGTCAGGATGTTGATGGCTCATTAGGAGCCGAGACATTCAAAAATTGGTATTTAAGGAGTCTCCAAGATGTCCAATGGTGAAGCCGCGAGCCTCGGCACCTCAGTAGCGCATAGCAGCTGTAAAATCGTGCCGTTCGAGGATATTGACGAGGTCACGATGGACTGCTGGCTGGAACAAGACGGCAAGCGCGTGACGCAGTTCTACGATCCCACCAAGGGCGGCACGTTCAAATCGACGGTCTGCATTCATGGCAACCTCCGGTATCATCTCTGTGCCGAGCTTTGCATGTGTGCCCACATCGAATGCGTCGGCCCAGGAGATCCGAGCGAGCTGCCCTGCGTCAGGCAATATCTGGACCCTTGCAAGGATCCAGACGGCGTCGATGGCGAGAACAAGGCCTGCTACGACTTCGAGATCACCATTCCGCCCAACCATCTCTCCGCGGGCGAATGCGGGTCGTTCTGCTGCTTCGTCGCTACGCTCAGCTCCTTCACGCCGTGCAAAGATGCGCGACGTCCCGGCCACATCTGCTGCTACTGCAAGGGGCCTTGTGTCATGGTCTGCAATCCGCCGGTGCACTAGGCGCCTGCTGAAGCCGTGACGAGGAGCGATGGGACAAAGATCACGTCGTCCCGAATAGCCTCCACTTGCTGGCCTCGGCGGATGTTCCCGCCGAGGCCATTGCAACCGGATAGATCGGAAGGCCGATCGCCGGCACCGGTCATTGCCTTGCGCGGATGGTCAGGGGGTCGTTCTATTTTCCGGCTGTTTTCCTGATTTTTCTGGGAACAAGCGGCCTGTCCTCCCCTCCCGTCAGCTCCCCCAGAAGGCTGGTCACGAGAGACAGGAGCGATCCATGACTACGGAAGATAGCACAGACAATGCGAATGATGACAATCTGACGAGGATCAAAGGTATTGGCCAGGCCCGGCAGGCCTGGTTCGCTAAGGTCTTCGACATCAACAGCTTCTCCGGCCTCGCGGCACTGTCGGTCGACCAGATCGAAGCCGCGCTCAAGGCGGAAAAGCGCTCGATGATCACACGATCCGACATCCAAGATTGGCTTGTCCAGGCGCGAGAGCTCGCCGCCGCCAAAGAAGCCGCGGCACCGGTCGCTGCAGAAATACAGAAGGCGGGCGGAGCGGCAATGTCCGACTGGGCACCATTCGCGAGTTTCGTTGTGGAATATCGGCGGCGCGAAGCCGACGATGCGGCGGGGGATCACCAGACGCATGTGCACCACGTCGAGGGTGACGAGAACGGGACCTGGCCCGGCCTCGAGGCCGAGGCAGTGGGCCCATGGATGCTGGAACGTGCAGAAAGCGCGACGATGCCCGAACCTGATGCCGACGATCAGGAACAGACGCCGGCGCCATTGCCGTCGGTTACAGCGCTGCCGCCCGATGCAGAGATTGCGATCCGGCTGACACAGGTTCAGATACGCCAGCCTGCAACTGCCGAGCCTGCAAGTCTGGGTGGAGCGGCGGAGGCATCCTCCGGCTTCATAAAAAGTGCGGAACCGTTTGCGCTTGATGCCGCCTTCGAACTCATCGGACAGGACGCTGCTGATCTGACCAGACGAGCCATCCCTTACATCTGTCAGTTCTACGTCCGTGATCTCGCTACAGGAGCGAGCATCCATCTCGGAGACACAATCCCCGGCAGCCTCAACAAGGATCAACTCACCTACGAGACGACCCTGTTCTTCACGACACTTCCTGAGGGTGCCTATCGCATGCATGTTCTGGCCCTCCTCCAAAGCAGCCCGCCCGTGCCGGGTCATCTGGAAGTGCCTATTCTTCAAGCGCTCTAAGCATCGAATGCGGTGATGGAATGCACTACTATATGCTGCTCCTCGGCCTCTTATGTGTCTGGCGCCTGACCCACCTTCTCCAGGCCGAAGACGGCCCTTTAGATCTCATCGTCCGCATTCGACGGATGGTCGGCGAGGGCTTTCTCGGAAGACTCCTGGATTGCTTCTATTGCCTCAGTCTTTGGATTGCTGCGCCCTTTGCCTTCCTCTTGGGGGAGACGCCGATCGAGCAATGGCTGTTATGGCCGGCTCTATCGGCCGGTGCGATTTTTTTGGAACGCGTCCTGCCCGAGGAAAAGCAGGCGCCGTCCGCTTTCTATTTCGAACATGAGGAGAATTACGATGGGATGTTGCGGACAGAAAAGACAGCAGGTTCAACGACCGGCCTCGATTGATCGGGCGACAGACGCACCGCCAAAGTCTGCGCCTATGACGCTACCCGACGCCTATTTTCAATATCAGGGCGATAGGGGGCTTACCGTGATCGGCTCGATCTCGGGCAAGCGGTATCGGTTCGGCTATACCGGCGCCGTGATGGCCGTCGACCCGAGGGATCGGCGCTCGCTCACCGCCATCCAGCACCTGAAACAGATAGGATGAACCCGATCGATCCTTTAGAGCAATCATCGACACATTGTGGATGACCGCTAGATCGATTCGCGACGGCGAATGCGCTCGAACAAATCGACGGTCCTCTCATCGGGGGCGAGATCGAGGTCGCGCGCTAGAGCCTCGACACAAGAATTGAATTGACGCATCGCCAGATGGTTCTGACCGAGGCGTGCGTGGCAGGTCATCTTCCGTCTGTGCGCCTGTTCATCGCAAGGGTCGATCACGTTGATCTTTTTATACATATCGATGCTGCGATCATAGCGACGCCTCGCGAAATAGAGTTCGGCTCTCTTGTCGATCGCAGTCTTGTACAGGTCCTGATACTTCTGCCTCAGGGGCATGATCCAGGTCTCGAACCGATCCTCCTCGAGGAAGTCGCCGCCATAGAGTTCGTCCAACTCATTTAGCGTCGACATCTGCTGGTCGAGATCGCCCTCGCTTTCATGAAGCTGTGCTCGATCGAAAACATGATCGAACGCCTCGAAGTCGGTCCAGATCCTGAGTTCGGGACTGAGGCCATAATGCCCGTCGCTATAAATGATCGTATGCAGCCCGTCGCCATGCTGCTTCAGGGTCTGGCGAATGTTGTAGATGGCGACATTCAGATTGTTTCGCGCACATTCCGGATCATTGTTTGGCCAAAAAAGCTCCATCAGGCATTCCTTGGCGATCGAACATCGTTTGTGTGCAACCAGATATTTGAAGATCATTTTGCTCTTTGCATTTCGCCATTCCTTGATGAACTCGCCGTTAATGCAAACGCGAAATGAACCGAAAAAGTAGAAACTCATGAAACCTGATTGCTCCGCGCGGCTGGATCGACCATCCGGGGCACGACTATGCCTGTCACGCCCGGCAGAGGTCGGTCGTTCCGCAATTTTTTCGGCGTTCGATATCTCGATGGAAGGGGCGGCGAATGCTAATGATGTCGATGCCACTGCCGCCGCCTGCTTTTCCTTGGAGAAGTAGTTCATCAGCGCGCAGATGAACCCCGCCAGCACCCCTGCTTCCTTCGGTTCACCGGCCCGCTCAAAAGGGATCTTCGGCTTTGCGGCAATGTCGCGAATCGAGCGGCAGAGAGATCGGAGTTGATCTTCGAGCATGTCCTGCCGATCCCGATCCTCGGGACGACATCGTTTGGGTGCATTGTCACCACCCAGACTGTGAATCCACGCCATGCACAGGTGATACATCGACTCCAGCAAATTCTGGATCAACGGGTCCGCAGCCTGCGCGCCTTGCATCCGGAGTCGAGACAGATAGGCAACCAGGTCACTATGCCGCTTGTCTTTGATAAGCGACAATAGATAGCTGTACCCATCAAGCATTTCAGCTTGATGGTCGATATCAGAATTCCGACCGAGCGTATGATACCTCTTGGTCATGTCTTCGGCTCAAATGAACGTCAAGAAATAAAATCTGCACCGCCTGGATCAATCTTCCTTTTTCAGAAAGCTTGTCTCTCGATAAATCAGCCGAAAGGATCGCCACATTGGTCTAGATCTCCTCAGCCGAATGCTTGTTCAACAAGCAGATGCCGGAGATCGAAGCTGAACTATACTGGCCACATGAAATCGCAAACTTAAATTATGTCGAAATAGACGCCTTTAAGTATAAACCCTAAGGCGAATGAATGCAAATGAGGCCCGTGCCTTCTCGACATCGGCAATTTAACAGTAGAGTTCCGCCCCCACCTGCTGCGCCTCCGAATAGCGGTGACCAAAGGCGAAACCCGGCGGCAGAATGGCGTCGATTTCAGCTAGGGTTTCGGGACCAAGCGCCAGGGACGCGGCAGCTGCCACCTCTTCGAGATGATCGGCAGAACGAGTGCCGGGGATGGGGATCAGGTGACTGCCCTGCTCGAGAACCCAGGCGATTGCCAGAGCGGCGGGCGTGGTGCCGAGATCGGCGGCAAGGACTTTGAAGGGCTGGATAGCATTTAGGTTGTCACTGAAATTCGGCTCCAGGAAGCGAGGATTGTTCTTGCGAAAGTCCTGCGGACCGAAGCTTTCCGGCTCCGGCGCCTTGGTCGAGAAAATGCCGCGACCGAGCGGTGAGAACGGGACGAAGGCGACGCCGAGCGCCTCGGCCGCCTGGATCATGCCGAGGTCGGGCTGGCGCGTCCAAAGGGAGTATTCGCTCTGCACCGCCATCACCGGATGGACGGCATGGGCGCGTCGGAGCGAGGTCGGCGCAATTTCGGAAAAGCCAATACCGCCGATCTTGCCCTCCTCCTTGAAGCGGACGAGGGTTTCCATCACGTCCTCGATCGGGCGTGCGGGCTCGCGCCGGTGAATGTAGTAGAGATCGACATGCTCGACGCCGAGGCGCCTGAGCGAGGCTTCGAGCGCGTCCCGGAGATGTTCCGGGCTGTTGTCGAATGTGCGTTTGTTGGTCTCGGGCGGACGATGGATGCCGCCTTTGGTGGCGATCTTGAAGCGTCCCGGGTGGTTCTTGATGAAAGCACCGATCACCTCCTCGGAAACGCCATTGCCGTAGACGTTCGCCGTGTCGAGAAAGTCGATGCCGAGTTCGAGAGACCTCGCGAGCGTTCGGTGGCTTTCCTTAAGATCGGTTGGCCCATAGGCGCCGGCAAAACTCCAGCAGCCGAGCCCGATCGCTCCAACTGCAGGCCCTTCCTTACCAAGAGTCCGCGTCTTCATTGTCGTCTCCTCGCCCCTCTGCATGACGTGAGCACAAACGCCAAAAGGGCTGGATCTGTCAATGTGACCGACGTTCTAATCTGCTCGGCTGGATTGCAGGCGTCGGCAATCATCAATTCTTAACCAAGCCGTGAGATACTGACCAATATCGACGGCTTCATGGGAGTTCTAATTGGAATCGATGCACGTTCACCTCGTCGTTCGGCGCCTGGTCGGCAAAGGTAGGCCGGGCTCTTCCCCACACCTCGCAGGCAACATCACTCATTACCGGCAGCATGTCCGTTGAACATCCTCCTGGCGGAGGACAACCCGGTTAATCAGGAGATTGCCGTTGGCCTGCTGGAATCGCTGGATTGTGCCGTCGCCGTGGTCGAAAACGGCAAGGAGGCGGTCGATGCCGTAACGAATAAGGCCTTCGATCTGGTCCTGATGGATTGCCAGATGCCGGTCATGGATGGTCTCGATGCGACGCGCGCCATCCGAGAGGCGGCGACTGACGAAGAGCGGTTGCCGATCGTTGCGCTTACCGCCAACGACTTTGACAATATCAGGGCAGAATGCCTGGCAGCGGGAATGGACGATCTCCTGGGAAAACCGTTCACGCGCCAGGAGCTGAACGCCCTGCTGCAGCGCTGGAGCCCTTCGATCGCATCGGAGCCGGCGGCAGAGCCGACGGTCGCCCTCGAAACGCAGACATCGACGCTCGACCCGAAGCCGATCGAAATGCTGCGTTC
>JBPCVQ010000163.1:0-2734 GCA_051010395.1 Geminicoccaceae bacterium
CCGCCGCTCCATTTCATCGCGGCCGCCACCATGTCGTCGATCAGTCGATGCTCGTAGCCGATCTCTTTTTCCGCAAACTTTTCCTTGAACTCTTCGTCGAAAACCTCCTGGAATAAATCCTTGAATCGGCCGTCATAGACTTTGAGGATCGTGTTCTTGGTGGAGAGATACACCGAATAGCCACGCATCAGCCCATAGTTCAAACTCGCGCGCGCAAAGTCGCGTATCGAATCGTCCCTATTGTACATGCTGAGCGCAACGCCTGATGACGGGAACTTGTAGACTTCGAGTTCCTGAGGCGCCGAGCCGTCTTCGGGCGTGAACGTCATGGTCAATGTACCTGGTCCCGGCACTTTCAGGTCGGTGGCGCGGTACTGATCGCCGAACGCATGGCGGCCGATGACGATCGGCTCTGTCCAACCGGGCACAAGGCGCGGCACGTTCTGACAGATGATCGGTTCACGGAACACCGTGCCGCCTAGAATATTGCGGATGGTGCCGTTGGGTGAGCGCCACATCTTCTTGAGCCCGAATTCTTCGACCCGGGCTTCGTCAGGCGTGATGGTCGCGCATTTGACGCCGACATTGTTGGCCTTGATCGCCTCGGCCGCATCGATGGTGATCTGATCATCGGTCTCGTCGCGCTTCTGGACGGAGAGGTCGAAATACAGTGTCTCGAGATCGAGATACGGAAAGATCAGCCGATCCTTGATCATCTGCCAGATGATTCGGGTCATCTCGTCCCCGTCCAGCTCAACGATCGGTCTCGCAACCTTGATCTTTGTCATCTCGCCATCCTCACGCCATGGATCTTTCACGCTTTTTTAGCCAACTGCCGATCGCTTGACCACCGGCGCGGATGCCGCATGGCCAAAGCGGCTGATCCAGATTTCTTATCAAGGCGAAAGATAGTTGCATTAAATTAACCAATGGTTGATATTCTCCAAATATATTCTCCTTTATGAGGATTGATCGACCATGATGTGCTCTTGGCGCTGGATCGGCTGGCTGACGTTGTTGCCCATCAGCCTTGCGGCCTGCCAGCCGCTGGGTCCGGAAGTCGAAGCGACAGCGGTTGAGCTCGCAACTGCGCCGGCGCCGGCTGTCACCGCTGGTGCGACCGCAAGAGTGAATTGGTCGAACGTCGGCGATTGCCGGGATATGGTCGCAACCCTGAGGAGAGGTTGGGAAGAAGGCTGGATCAACGAACTTGACGAGACGCCGTTCTTGCTGATCAACGATCAGCTGTCGAACGCCGGCGGCTTGCGGCCGACCTATGCATGGGATGTCAAATTAAAGGGCAGCCCTTCCTCGACGATGGCTGAGGCGCGCTGTGTGCTCAGGGTCGGCCTGCCAGGCGAGCGCCGAAGTGAGCGCCGTATTCTCGGCAGGGAGCAGGTGCGCTCCCGCTACCAAAGCGGAACGCGCAGCAAGAAAAATCCGGCCTATGAAGTGGCTAAGACACGGCTTCGTCTGGCGGAGAAAGCGGCCAAGCCCGGCAAGTCGTCGATCGTCAAGGTCGGCGATCCCTTGGTCGATCTGCTCGGTACGCTGGTCGGCGGCGCGCTGACCGGATTTGGCCAATGGGGTGCGGGCGACCAGCTCGAGAAGGCGCTGGACACACTGATGGCAACACCGCCGTCAATCGACCATCCAATCTACAAACCCTACCACTTCGAGCGCGCCCGGGTGCGTGCCAGTCGGGAGGCCGTTGTTCCCGTTATTCTGACCGATCGAGAGCTTCAGCGGAGCTGGCAAGTCTCGCTGAAACGCCGTGAGAGTCGAGATCTCTTTGTGGTAAACGGCCTCGATCGCCAGGACGAGGAATACACGCGTCACAGCCAGGACAGCCTGACCGAAAGCGGCCTTCAGCAATGGCTGGAGGAGACGCCTTCTCCGTCTCTTGCGGATATCGCCGCCGGCCTGCTTGATCGACCCTCTGCGGTGCCGATCGACCGTTTGGCACTAGCTGGTGCCGAAACGGAACTGGCCGACGCCGATCCTCTGATCACCGATGAGAGCATGGACGCCGCCGCTTTGCCGGCGAAGTCAATGTCCGGCACGGAGCATCATGTCATCGACCGTTCCCCGCCGGTGGGGACGGTTTCGGCCAGCCAGATCAAGATCATCGGTGAGGCGGATGATGCAGAGGGCGTTTTCGTTGCGCCGCATTTCATCCTGACGCCGAGCGAGGTGATCGGCAAACGCGGCCTGGTCGACATTGAAGATGGTCCGGGGCATGTGGCGCTTGGTCTGGTCGTCGCTGTCGACCATGGTCTCGGCCTGGCGTTGATCCAGGCACCGCTCGCTGGCCAGCCGGTCATCATTGCCCAGGGCGGCTTGGGAAATGCGGGGCCAGTCGGCGTATTGTTCGCGAGAAGCTCGGGTCCGATGTCTGCATCTTCGTCGGAAGGCGCCGTCAGCGCACCCATTCTGGTCGATGGCAGGCTTGCAGGTTTCAGAATGAAATCGGGCCCGGATATCGAAGCTGATGCCATAGAGATCTTTCTGGACAGACAGCAACATCTTCTGTCCGTCGGCCGACTGGCCAGTGGTATGACCACGTCATCTGATTCCCGCCGCAATCGCAAAACGCATTAGGAAACCCTAATCCTACTGTGTCATAATCTGCATTGCCTCTTTGTATCGAGGATCCGTTGGCAGCATGGACATCGGGGTAGTTGTTGGACGAGTTCGATGGCGATGCGGCATCGCATGGTGGCGATGGATCGGG
>JBPCVQ010000164.1:0-2536 GCA_051010395.1 Geminicoccaceae bacterium
CGCGTGCGCGAAAACATCGATCGGTTCGGCGCCGACACCTATATCAGCGCCATGTGGGACATGCTGGACCGCAACCGCGCGGCCATGTCGGCGATCATCCAGATGATCATCCCCGAAGGCGATCACAAAGCCTATTTCGAGGACTGGATCGACGACGACGGCATGGGGAATGGCCCTTACAAGATCGCCTGCACGCTCCATCGCGAGGGCGAGGTGGCCAAGTTCGATTTCTCCGCCTCGGACCCGCAGAGCTATTCTTCGATCAACTTCTTGCTGAACGAAGAAATGTTCAAGATGTTCTTCGGGGCTTTCACCATCAACCTGTTCGACCCGCAGATTCTGTTCAATGACGGGTTCTATGATCTGGTCGAGGTCCACATCCCCGAAGGCTGCATCCTGAAACCGAAGAAGCCCGCTGCCTTGTCCTGCCGCACCCATATGCTCGGCCGCATTTTCGATCTGATGGGCGGGCTCTTGGGGCAGGGTGCGCCGGATGCGCTCAACGCCGCCGGCTTTTCGGACAGCCCGCATTTCATGTATTCGGGCTTCGGCGAGGACGGTGAATGGTACCAGCTCTTCCAGATCGGCTTCGGCGGTGTGCCCGGCAGACCGGCCGGTGACGGGCCGGACGGCCACTCGATGTGGCCAGCTTTCACCAACGTGCCGAACGAGTTTCTGGAAGCCTACTTCCCGTTGCGTATTCGCGAATACGCCACCATCCCCGACAGTGGCGGGGCCGGGCTGCATCGCGGCGGTAACGGCATCACCATTGCCTATGAGTTGATGGAAAAGGGCGAAGTGTCGATCCATGACGATCGCTGGCTGACCTATCCCTGGGGCGTGAACGGTGGCGAACCCGGTATGCGCTCGACCAAGCGATTGGTGCGCACCGACGGCACCGAGGAGAACATCCCGTCCAAATGCGACCGCATCACCGTCGAGAAGGGGGACATCCTCCATTTTAACACCTGGGGTGGTGGCGGCTGGGGCAGTCCGCTGGAACGCGATCCGGAACTGGTGCTGGCTGATGTTAGTCGTGGTCTGGTCACTGACACAGGGGCCAGACGCTACGGCGTTGTGATCCAGACAGGCGCAATCGATGCTGCGGCAACTGCAAGGCTGCGTCAGGAGATGGTCTCCAAGCGGGGCACCAAAGAGCTCTTCAATCGCGGTTTTTCATCGATCGAGGAACTGAAGGCGCGCTGCAAAAGCGAGACCGGCTTCGATGCGCCGGCAGTCCCGGTTTTCCGTGGATCCCATGCACGGGCGGCGAAATGATGACAGAAGATCTCGACACCAACTATGCGCGCGCTGGCTATCACAGCCGTCAGTCCTGGGGGGACCGTCCGGCGCTGGTTCTGATCGACTTCGCCGTGGCCTATTTCGACCCGGCCTCGCCGTTGTTCGGAGGGGAGGGCTGCCAAAAGGCGCTCGACAATGCGACCAGGCTTTCCGATGCAGCTCGGGCTGCAGGCATACCGGTAATCTTCACCGAGGTGAAGTTCACGCCGGGCGGAGGCAATGGCGGCGCGTTCTACGCCAAGGTGCCGGCGCTTTCTTGTTTCGATGAAGGCACGGCGACATCGGAGCTGGCGCCGCCGCTCAAGGTGGAAGAGGGCGATGTCCTTGTATCCAAGCAGTATCCGAGCGCCTTTTTCGGCACCTCGCTCGACGCCACGCTCAGATGGCTGAAGGTGGACACCCTCTTGCTCGCCGGTGTGACCACGTCGGGCTGTGTGCGCGCAACCTGTATCGACAGCATCTCCTACGGGTTCGTCACGCTGGTGGTCGAGGATGCCGTGGGCGATCGCGCCGAAGAACCGCACAAGGCTAATCTCTTCGACATGAGTGCGAAATATGCCGACCTGCTCAGCACTGATGAGGCGGCTGACTACATGAAAAATATCAAAAGATAATTCAGCGGAGGAACGTCTATGAGATATGTCATCACGCTTGCAGCAGCGGCTGCCCTCACCAGTCCTGCCCTTGCGGACATGGAGGCCGCCAAAGCGCTGGTCGAGCAATACAGCCAGCTGCCGACCTTCGAGGCCCCGGGCCCTGCGTTCGATGCCAAGGCCTGCATGGCCGACAAGAAGATGTTCGTCATCCCGCTGACCAACGCCAATCCATTCAACGCCGCCATCAGCCAGGGCTTCGTGGATGCGGCCGAGATCGTCGGCTTCGAACTGCGTGATTGGGAGACCCAGCTCGATCCCGCGGGTTGGATCCAGGGCATCAATACCGCCACCGCTGAAGGCTTCGATTTGATCGACCTGCAAGGCGGCCTGCCGCCCGAATTCCTCGTGCCGCAGATCACCGAGGCCCGCAATGCCGGATTGAAGGTGACGGCGACACATAACTGGGACGCCTCGACCCAGGAAACACCTGACTTCATGGACGGAGCGGCCAATACCGATTACGTCACCATCGGCAAAATCATCGCCGCCTGGACGATCGTTCGGACCGAGGGCAAGGTGAACGCGCTGGTGCTCGGTCCGGACGAGATCACGCCCACAGCTCCCTTGCGCGATGCCAT
>JBPCVQ010000165.1:0-20297 GCA_051010395.1 Geminicoccaceae bacterium
ATGCCTCGAACCCGGACGAACTCTATCGCTCCGTCTCCGATGCCATGGACAGCGGCAAGCCGACCCTGATCAATGCCGCCATCGATCCGGCTGCGGGCAAGGAAAGCGGCAATATCGGTTCGCTCAATCCGCAAAGCGTCGTCAAAAAGAAGTGATGTGGTGGAATGTCCACAGCATTCACTTCACGCTGCCATCGCCAAGCTTGGTGGTATGCGCCCAAGTTTGGGGTGGAGGCACATCAGCATAAAGCAGCAGGTCAATGACGTGGTCACACCACCGCACCACACAGGAAGTACACATGAAAGCTCTTGAAGGCATCAAGATTCTCGACTTTACCCACGTCCAATCGGGTCCGACTTGCACGCAATTGCTGGCCTGGTTCGGCGCCGATGTGATTAAGGTGGAACGTCCCGGCGTTGGCGACGCGACCAGGAAGCAGCTGGTCGACGTGCCGGGCGCCGACTCGCTCTACTTCACCATGCTGAACCACAATAAACGCTCGATCGAGCTGAACTCGAAGAACGAGACCGGTAAGGAAGTGCTGACCCGGCTGGTCGAGGAATGTGACGTGCTGGTGGAGAATTTCGCACCGGGCGCTCTCGACCGGATGGGCTTTTCCTGGGAGCGCATCCAGGAGATCAACCCGCGCCTCATCATGGCTTCGATCAAGGGGTTCGGACCTGGCAAATATGAGGACTGCAAGGTTTATGAGAACGTCGCGCAATGCGCAGGCGGTTCCGCCTCGACCACAGGCTTCCTCGATGGACCGCCGGCGGTAACCGGTGCTCAGATCGGCGACAGCGGCACCGGTCTGCATCTAGCGCTCGGCATCGTGACGGCCTTGTTCCAGCGCGAAAAGTCTGGCCGCGGACAGCGGGTTACCTGCGCCATGCAGGACGGTGTTCTTAATCTTGCCCGTGTGAAAATGCGCGACCAGCAGCGGCTGGCCGCGGGACCGCTCAAGGAGTATTCGCAGTTCGGCGAGGGCATTCCTTTCGGCGAGGCGACGCCGCGTGCGGGCAATGACAGTGGCGGTGGTCAGCCCGGCCGTATCCTGAAGTGCAAGGGCTGGGAGCAGGACCCCAACGCTTATACCTATTTCATCATCCAGGCGGCGGTCTGGGAGAAAGTTTGCGACGTGATCGGCAAACCGGAATGGAAGACGGAAGAAGGCTACGCCAAACCACCGGAGCGGCTCGACAAGCTGAACGAGATTTTCGAGACGATCGAAGAATGGACCAAGACCAAGACCAAGTTCGAGGTCATGGACATCTGCAACCCCCATGACATTCCCGTCGGTCCGATCCTGTCGATGAAGGAAATCTCGGAGGACGAAGGGCTGTTCGCGACCGGCACGATGGTCAGGGTCGACCACCCCGAGCGCGGCGAGTATCTGAGCGTCGGCTGCCCAATCAAGCTTTCCGATAGCCCGGCAGAGGTCAGGCGGTCGCCGTTGCTTGGTGAGCATACCGAGGAAATATTGAGCGATGTACTCGGCTATAGCGGTGACGATCTCGACAGGGTTGTCGGGTCCGGCGCCGTTGGTAACGTTAACCGCGATGCGGCCGAGTAGGGGGTAGATCATGCGTTTGATCGTGATGGGCCAGCAGGCGTTCGGCAAGGACGCGCTTGCCAAACTCCTCGAAGCAGGCACCGACGAGGTGGTCGCCGTTTATTGCGAACCGGATAAGGACGGTAAGCCCGTCGATCCGATCAAGGCGTTCGCGCTCGAAAAGGGGCTTCCTGTCCAACAGCCCGCCCATTTCGAGGACCAGGCGACGCTGGACGAACTAGCTGGTCACAACGCTGATCTGATGATCATGGCGTTCGTCAACGTGTTTGTGCCGGAGGCGGCGAGGGACACGCCAAAGCAGGGCTCGATCTGCTTCCACCCCTCATTGCTGCCGCTCCATCGCGGACCATCAGCGGTGAACTGGCCGATCATCATGGGCAGCGCCAGGTCCGGTTTCTCCTGGTTCTACCCTACCGATGGTCTGGACGAGGGCGACGTCCTCTTGAATTGGCAATGTGAGATCGCGCCCGATGACACGGTGATCAACCTCTATTTCAAGAAGATCTACCCAGCCGCAATCTCTTCGGTGTTGGAGGTCTGCGATCTCTTCCGCTCCGGCAAGCCCCCGCATATCGAGCAGGATGAAAGACAGGCCACCTACGAACGGCGCTGCACCAAGAAACATGCGGCAATCGATTGGCACAAGCCTGTCGGTCAGGTCTATAACCTCATTCGTGGCACCAACCCGGCGCCTGGTGCCTGGACCTTGCATGACGGCGTCGAGCTCAGCATCTACGACAGTGCTCGCGTCGAGGGCGACGGCGTGTCCGGTCGGGTGATCGAGGTTTCGGATGATGGCGTAACGGTTCAGTGCGTCGGCGGCCGCATTCTGGTGAAGCGTGTCCGGCCTGCTGGCGGAGATAAGCAATCCGCGGCCGCCTGGGCTGCAGAATGTGGGCTGAAAGCAGGCGATACATTGGGCGCTTAAACAACAATACAGGATAATGACCATGGCCTTTAAGACCGACATTGAGATCGCCCGCGAAGCGACTAAGCAACCTATCCAGGACATCGGAGAGAAACTTGGAATCAGTGCTGCGGATCTGGTTCCCTACGGTCATGACAAGGCCAAGGTCAGCGCCGATTTCATTGCCAAGCAGGCCGACAGGAAGGACGGCAAGCTCATCCTGGTGACCGCGATCAATCCGACGCCCGCCGGCGAAGGCAAGACCACGACGACGGTCGGCCTCGGTGACGGTCTGAACGCGATCGGCAAGAAAGCCGCCGTCTGCATCCGCGAGGCCTCGCTCGGCCCCTGCTTCGGCATGAAGGGTGGGGCCGCCGGCGGCGGTTACGCCCAGGTGGTGCCGATGGAGGACATGAACCTCCACTTCACAGGCGATTTCCACGCGATCACATCGGCCCACAATCTGCTCTCGGCGATGATCGAGAACCACATCTACTGGGGCAACGCGCTCCAGATCGACCAGCGCCGCATCGTCTGGCGCAGGGTCATGGACATGAACGACCGGGCGCTCCGCGATATCACGACCTCGCTCGGCGGTGTCGCCAACGGATTTCCCGGCCAGAACGGTTTCGACATCACGGTGGCCTCCGAGGTCATGGCGATCCTTTGTCTGTCGAAGGATCTGGAGGACCTGCAAAAGCGCCTGGGCAGCATCATCGTCGCCTACACCCGGGAGCGAAAGCCGATCACCTGCGCCGACATCAAGGCTGATGGCGCGATGACCGTGCTCCTGAAGGATGCGATGCAGCCCAATCTCGTGCAGACGCTCGAGAACAACCCGGCCTTCGTCCATGGCGGCCCGTTCGCCAACATCGCCCATGGCTGCAACTCGGTGGTCGCCACCAGGACGGCGCTGAAGCTTGCCGACTATGTGGTGACCGAAGCCGGCTTCGGCGCCGATCTCGGTGCCGAAAAATTCTTGAACATCAAATGCCGAAAGGCGGGCATTTCTCCCTCAGCCATCGTGATCGTCGCCACCATTCGCGCGATGAAGATGAATGGTGGCGTGCTGAAACAGGATCTGGGTGCCGAGAATGTCGAGGCGGTGAAGGCAGGCTGTGCCAATCTCGGACGGCATTTGGAGAACATCAAAGGCTTCGGCGTTCCCGCCGTGGTGGCGATCAACCATTTCCATGGGGACACCGACGCCGAGATCGAGGCTTGCCGGGAGTATGTGGAAAGTCAGGGCTCCGAAGCGATCCTTTGCAAGCACTGGGCCAGCGGCTCGAAGGGGACGGAGGAGCTCGCGACCCGCATCGCCGAGATTGCCGACAGTGATCAGGCGAATTTCGAGATGCTCTATGGCGATGACATGCCGTTGATGCAGAAGATCGAGACCATCGCGACGCGCATTTATCGCGCTGATGAGGTGGTCGCCGACAAGAAGATCCGGGACCAGCTGAAACAGTGGGAAGACGCCGGCTACGGCAACCTGCCGGTCTGCATGGCCAAGACGCAGTATTCCTTCTCCACCGATCCCAATCAGCGCGGCGCACCCACCGGCTTTTCGCTGCCGATCCGCGAAGTGCGGCTTTCCGCCGGTGCCGGCTTCATCGTTGCCATCTGCGGCGAGATCATGACCATGCCCGGCCTGCCACGCAAACCGTCGGCGGAAAGTATCATGCTCAACGAGGAAGGCCTTATCGAAGGACTTTTTTAAGGGGGGGCGTGGCGTGATCAGGAATATCCTGGTGCTGGTACGTGGCGACGACAAGGGCGACAACGTGCTCGCCCACGCTGCTGCTCTTGCCCGGTGTTTCAAAGCGCATATCGAGGTCACGCACTGCCGTCCCAGGACAGAGGACATGTTGCCCTGACTACGAAAAGGAAGTCATGTTCGGCGGCAACACGCAGTCGATCATCGAGAAAGCGGATATGTCTGTTGTGATGGTTCACTGAGCCCAGGTCCGATCGACGTCGATATCGAAAATTCGGCAAAAGCCGACGCGAAACAGGGAGATTGGATGACGCGACAAGAGTTGGATGAAGCAGCGATCAACTAAGCAAAGGCAGGTCCAAGTGGACCGCCAACACCCAGAGGGAGCTAACAATGAACGTCACAAAGACAATGGCCATGGGTCTGGCCGGCGCCGTCGCACTGGCGACGACCTTTACGAGCACGATCGCGGCGGCCTGGGAGCCGAACAAGCCGATCGACTTCGTGATCATGGCGGGCGCCGGCGGTGGTGCCGATCAGATCGCCCGCTTTCTACAGTCGGTCGCCGAGAAGGATGGTCTGACCACCCTGCCGCTCGTCCCCAACAACAAGGGCGGGGGCTCCGGCGCCGAAGCGCTGATCGCTTTGAACGGCACCAGTGATCCCGACCACACCATCCTGGTCACGCTGAATTCCTTCTTCACCACGCCGATGCGCCAGACCGATCTCGGCATCGACATCCAGACCTTCACCCCGGTCACCATGATGGGCGTCGATCCGTTCGTGCTCTGGGTGCACAAGGACAGCGGCATCACGACCTTCGAGGACTGGCTCGAAAAGGTGAAGGCCGACGGCGGCGAATATGTGATGGGCGGCACCGGCAAGGGCCAGGAAGACAGCATCGTCATCGCCTGGATGGAGCAGAACTTCGATATCAAGGTGAAGTACATCCCCTATGACGGCGGTGGCGCCGTCGCCAAGGATCTCGCCGGTCAGCAGATCATGGCGAGCGTCAACAACCCAGCCGAAGCCAAGGGCTTCTATGAGAATGGCGATGTCGTGCCGCTGATCGCGTTCTCGGACGAGCGCCTACCTAACCTGCCTGACGTGCGCACGGTGAAGGAGCTGGATAAGGACTTCAGCTACTACAACCAGCGTGCGGTGGTCGGCGCACCCGGCATGTCCGACGAGGCGGCCGACTACTACCGCAACCTGTTCCAGACCATCTACGACACCGAGGACTGGCAGAACTACATGGCGTCCGAGAGCCTGGAAGCGCTGCCGATGGATGCCGATGCGCAGCGTGAGTACTGGGCCACCCAGGTCACGAACCACGAGGTGCTGCTGAAGGCGATGGGCGAGTAAAGCTCTCTTCTTCAAACCTGTTCCGGACAGTCGTGTGAACGGCTGTCCGGACACAACTCGGAGGGCCTCCATGCGCCGCGCAGAGTTCACGACAGCCGGTCTGCTGGCTCTCTTGTCGATCTATCTCATGTGGAAGAGCGCCGAACTCGAGATCGGCTTCATCCCGGACGAGGGACCGGGCGGCGGTGCCTGGCCGTTCTGGCTGGCCCTGGTCATGCTGATCTGCACAGGTTTCATCGGGTTCAATGCGCTGAGAAGGGCATCGCCGCCGTCTCGCTCGGAAGAACCGTTTCTCGATACCTATGGCCTGAAGATGCTGGCGCTGGTCGGCGGCGGTATCATCGGCTTCGTCGGTCTCACGCACATCATCTCGATGTACGGCGCGATGGCCATCTTCCTCCTCTATTATCTCCGCTTTCTAGGGCGTCATAGCTGGTTCCTGACCTTGAGCATGGCGGTCCTGCTCCCTTGCGTCTTTTTCATCTTTTTCGAAGGATTGATGCGTATCACCCTGCCCAAGGGCATGCCGTTCATGAACCCAGTCTTCACCCCTCTCTACAAGCTCATTTATTAGACATGACCGGCGATACAGTGATGTGTCTCCAAGGCATGACTTTCATCTCCGACGTCGAAAACCAGGCCGCATACCCTCGATCCTGGCACAAGCGGCCGGAAGTCAATGAGGTGGTCAAACCACTAGGCGTCGGGAGGCGTTATTGATCATGGAAATTCTTGGGCATCTCATCGACGGTTTCTTTATTTCGCTGCAGCCGATCAATCTGCTTCTGATCGTCATCGGCGTCACGCTCGGCCTGTTTATCGGCGCGATGCCAGGTCTGGGCTCGGTCAACGGCGTCGCTATCCTGCTGCCGATCACCTTTCTGGTGCCGCCGGCTTCCGCAATCATCTTCCTCGCTGCGATCTATTATGGCGCGATGTATGGAGGGGCGATCAGTTCGATCACGCTCGGCATACCCGGTGCGTCGACAGCTGTCGCCACGACGTTCGATGGCAAGCCGTTGGCGCAAAAGGGGCGGGCGAGCTTGGCTCTGGTGACCGCGGCCGTTGCGTCCTTCGTCGGCGGCACGGTCTCGATCATCCTTTTCACCCTGTTCGCACCGCCGCTCGCCAGCGTCGCGCTGAGCTTCGGTCCGCCCGAGATTTTCGCGCTGATGCTCCTGGCGTTCGCGACCTTCGTCGGGCTCGGCGGTGACGACATCCCCAAAACCATCTTCTCGATCTGCATCGGCCTGGTGTTCGCTGCTGTCGGCTTCGATGAGATTTCAGGCGCACCCAGGCTGGTGTTCTTCGACATTTCCGGCTTCCTGCACGGCATCAATTTCCTCGTGCTCGCGATCGGCGTCTACGGCATCGGCGAGATGCTCTGGACGATCGATTCCACCCGAGGGAACATCACCACCACCAATCCGAAAATGACGGTGAAGGGCATTGTTGCCGATGCCAAGGAAGGCATGAACCGGGGTTGGCAGGGAACGACGATCGGCTCGCTGCTCGGTTTCTTCGTCGGCATCCTGCCCGCCGCAGGCGCCACGCCCGGCTCATTGATGGCCTACGGCGTGACCAAGATGGTCTCCAGAACGCCAAAGGAATATGGCCAGGGCCACCCAGGCGGCGTCGCTGCCCCTGAATCCGCCAACAACTCTGCGTCCACGGGATCGATGCTGCCGATGCTCACCTTGGGCATCCCGGGCTCGCCGACCACCGCCATCCTCCTCGGCGGCATGGTGATCTGGGGCCTCACGCCCGGACCACGTCTGTTCGTCGATCAGACCGAGTTCGTCTGGGGCCTGATCGGCTCTTTCTACGTCTCCAACTTCTTCGCGCTGGTGATCAACCTCTCCTTCATCCCGCTCTTCATCTGGATGCTGCGGATGCCGTTCACAGTGCTCGCACCGCTGATCTTCATTCTGTCAGTGGTCGGCGGCTACGCCGCCACCAAGGACATGCATGACGTCTGGCTGATGCTGGTGTTCGGTTTCGGCGCCTATTGCCTTAGGAAGCTCGACTACCCGCTGGCGCCTGCCGTGCTCGCCATCGTCCTCGGTCCTATTGCCGAGCCGACATTACGCCAGTCCCTGCTGCTGTCCTCAGGCGACATGTCGATCTTCTTCACCCGTCCCATCGCCGGTCCTATCACGGTGATCGCGATCATCTTGATCCTCTTGCCGCTGCTCAAGGCGATTTGGGACAGGGTTCGCGGTGGAGAACAAGCGCCCGCCAGCTCATGACCGATCGGCGGCAGTCTGCCGATGATTCCGACGAACTTGGTCCCTGGAATCCCGGCCTTAAGTCCTCCATCCCGGCAAAGCTGTTGCCGCTTTCGACCATGTTTCGCCCGAAGACTGTCGAGACCGGGTTCGACGAAGCGCATGAGCTTGCGGATTTTTCCGGACTTCGGCCAAGAGAGACCGTTGCCTTTCGTCCAGAGAGGCTGATCATCCATGAACTCTTGATCCGCGTGACTGCAGATCTGTCCGTGCCGGACGGGCCGGACTACGAGGAACTCGGGCTCAATATGCGTGGGATGACGGCACGCATCTATGAACAACATGTCACGCCAAAGCTGGCTGAGCTCAAATCCGGACATGAACAGCTGGTCGAACGCGCTCACGACTTCATGACATCCGAGCTGGCCACCCTCGATCGCCTGCCGGATGCGGAAGCCGATCAGCCCTCTAAGAAGCATGGTTTTCTCAGCAGGCTCTTCGGTGGGAAAGAAAAGCCGAAGACGCGCCCGGCTTTGAGCGGAGGGCAGGGCCAAACCTCGCTTCAAGCGGCGGAAGCACGCTGGTCATTGATGGAAGACCCCTTCGAAAGGGCCTGCACGGAGGCCCTGGGTTTCGCCACGCATGCCGTGCTTCGGACGCTCGGACGCCTGCCGGCCGACAAAGCCGTCCTGGCCCGTCTCGCGGTCAATCGTTTCATCAACGACTACGGCAGCGTGCAGTTGGGACGAGCCCTCGATCCCATCATCGGACAAGCTGCCGGGACCGAAGAGTACCGGTTTCTGCCGGCACAGGCGCAGCCGGTCGTGATGAATGTCAAAGGTGCTTCCGCCTCCGGAAAGAGCACGATCAGGATGCATCAGCGAGCGCTGGCCAAGCAGCTCGGTGTGCCCTGGGAAGATTTCGCCCTGATCAGCCCTGATTACTGGCGAAAATATCTGCTCGAATACGAGTCGCTGGATGCCGACCGTAAATACGGGGCCATGCTGACCGGCCATGAACTGGAGATCATCGATCGGAAGCTCGATCGCTACATGGCGGAAAAAGCGGACCTCGGAACGATGCCGCATTTGCTCATCGACCGCTTCCGCTTCGATAGCTTCGCCACGGACGATGGCCGCGAGCGCGGCAGCAACCTCCTTACCCGCTTCGGCCACACCGTCTTCATGTTCTTCATGGTGACGCCGCCGGAAGCGACCGTGGAACGTGCTTGGAGCAGAGGCCTTTCGACAGGGCGGTTCAAGGCTGTCGACGATCTTCTCGCCCATAATATCGAAGCCTATACTGGCATGCCTGACTTGTTCTTTGCCTGGGCGCTTTCGGATAAGAAGGTCCACGTCGAATTCCTCGACAACAGTGTGCCCAAGGGCGAGCGGCCTCGAACCATCGCCACAGGCTGGAACCGCTGCATGACCGTCTTTGACATCCAGGGCATGCTGAATATCGAACGCTTCAAGAGGGTCGATATCGAAGCCATGAGCCCCGATCAAATCTTCGACGATGCATCACAGGCCACCGAGGCTAATCTCGCATTTCTTAAGCAATGCTGCGAGCGGATGGACCAGGTGATATTCGCCGACGCGGCATCCGGCGAACCCTATGCAGTCGTCGAAGACCGCCGTTGGACATGGAGGTCTGGGTCGTCGTCCCAAGTTGCCAAGGAGACCGCGGACATTCTGGAAGCCGCCGGCCTGATGTCACCGGACAAGAGCGAGGGCAGCCGGCCGATCGCCACGGGCGACGCGTATTATGGCAAGGCAGTGGACTGCATTGTCGGCGTCATCGCTGATTAACTTCGAAACTCAAATCCTACCAACACGCCGACCAAAAGTAACAGTTTTGCTCTTCCTAATGAAAACTTAACGCAGTCCTTTTTTATGGCAAGGCGCTGAAATCATTCACATCGAACGTGCCGCCTGAACCGTATTGCCGAACGCTTCATCAACGAAATTCTTGTGGGGGCAATCTAGGTGCATCCAACAGGCGGCAGTGACAAAAGGGTAAGAAAAAAGCCAGTGCACAGGCTGCACCGGCTTTTTTTCGTCGCAGGGTTCTTTGTTAGGCGTTGGCGGCGAACGGCAGTGGCTTTTCGCCGGCAATGACGTTCTTGCTGCGTAATAGGCGCTCGAAATAGTCGATGGTGCGAACCAAGCCGTCATTCAGCTTGACCGTGGGCTGCCAGTTCAGCGTTTCCCGCGCGAGCGTGATGTCCGGCTTCCTGCGCGTGGGATCATCCTGCGGCAAGGGGAGATGGACAAGCTTCGAGGATGAGTTGGTAAGCTCGATTACTTTCTCGGCCAATTGCAGCATAGTGAATTCTTCGGGATTGCCGATATTGATCGGTCCGGTCACCTCGTCCGGGGTCGCCATCATCCGGAGCATGCCCTCGATCAGATCGTCGACGAAGCAGAAGGAACGGGTCTGCTGGCCATCGCCATAGACCGTGATGTCCTCGCCGGTCAGCGCCTTGCAGATGAAGTTGGAAACGACGCGACCGTCATTGGGGTGCATGCGCGGGCCGCAGGTGTTGAAAATACGGATCACCTTGATCGGCAGGTCATGCTGGCGGCGATAGTCGAAGAACAGCGTCTCGGCGCAGCGCTTGCCTTCGTCATAGCAGGCGCGCGGGCCGAGCGTGTTGACGTTGCCGCGATAGGTCTCGGGCTGAGGATGGACTTCGGGGTCGCCATAGATCTCGCTGGTGGAAGCCTGCAGGATCTTGGCGCCGCAACGCCGCGCAAGGCCGAGCATGTTGATCGAGCCATGGACGCAGACCTTGGTGGTCTGCACGGGGTCAAACTGGTAGTGCACGGGGCTCGCCGGGCAGGCCAGGTTGAAGATCTCATCGACCTCGACATAGAGCTGGTGGGTGACGTCGTGGCGCATCATCTCGAAATTAGCGTGATCGAGGAGGTGGGCGATATTGCGGCGCGTACCGGTGTGATAGTTGTCGACGCCGAGCACTTCACAGTCCGCGGCCAACAGGCGCTCGCAAAGGAAACTGCCGAGAAACCCGGCAGCACCAGTTACCAGGACTCGCTTGGATCGAAGATCAAGGGTATCTGCCATGGATATTCCAACCCGACTTTGACGTGGTTTCCAGAGTTTGTTGTTAAGAGCTTCGTTGAACAGATTTCGTTAACGACAAACCGCCAAGCATCATCCGGTCACAACACACTGCAACACGCACAATACCTGCCCGTTTTATCAGAGCTTCGTTTAACATTGCTTAAGCCAAACAAGCGGCGACGATGTTTCTTCCATCATCTTTGCATGATCCGTCTTTGATTTTCATCAGGGCGCTCAGACGGTCATCACGCACGCTTCTTGAGGCATTCTCCTCCAACAACAAACATAAGCTGTTTGTTTAATTATTTAGCGCTCTCATTTGTGTCTATCATGGTCGATCTGGCTGCTCAATAGGTTGAACAGACAATATCGAGCATTTGCTTGTCGCACTTTTATATGTGCCCTAAGTCGATCTTGGAGCATGCGGGTAACTCTTTGTTACACAACGCAAATAATGCAATGTGGCATGCAAGGCACAGACGTAGTCGATCGGTTGAGCGGGGCATGACCAGACCATGCGTCCTTGTGGTGTGGGTATCTCACTTTGTTCCCCCAAGGGGTAAACGCAATGCCTGGCCACTAGCCTTCAAGTCGTCAGTAGGCTTACCGTTCCTCCGCCTCTCCGCCTTCCTTCTCGGCGCGCAGAGCTTCTCGTGCGGCGAGCGAGAGCTGGATGTTCAGCTCCTTCAGCTGCTTGTCGTCAACGGTCCCCGGCGCACCAAGAAGAAGTTCCTGGGCCTGCTGGTTAAGCGGAAAGGCGGTCACTTCGCGGATATTTGGGGTGTCCGCCAGCAGCATGACGATCCGGTCGATGCCCGGCGCGATGCCGCCATGGGGTGGCGCGCCATATTGAAGAGCCCGGAACATGCCGCCGAAGCGCTCCTCAAGCACATCGCGACCATAACCCGCGATCTCAAACGCCTTGATCATGATATCCGGGCGGTGATTCCGGATGGCGCCCGATGACAGCTCGGTGCCGTTGCAGACAATGTCGTATTGCTGGGCGAGAATAGTGAGCGGATCCTGGTTCTCCAGCGCTTCAAGGCCACCTGCTGGCATGGAGAACGGGTTGTGCGAGAAGTCGACTGCCTTGGTTTCCTCGTTCCACTCGAACATCGGAAAGTCGACGATCCAGCAAAAGCGGTAGGCATTCTTCTCGACGAGATCGAGTTCAGCGGCGACCTTGTCTCGCGCAAGGGCTGCGAATTTGGCCATATCAGATGGTTTGCCCGCGACGAAGAAACAGGCGTCGCCGACTTTCAGACCATCGGGGCGAAGCGTGAAATAAGGGTCAGTGATGGCATCGACCAGGCCATCGGCCAGGGTCGCCTGACCACTGCCGTCCCGTTGCGCGAAGGCCTGGATCGCCGCGGTGCGCTCACCGCCGATGTTTTTGGCGACGGGGCCGGCGCCGCCATCCTCGCCGTCGCGCCAGAAGATGTAGCCGAGGCCGGGCTGGCCTTCGCCCTGGGCCCAGCTGTTCATGCGATCGCAAAAGGCACGACTGCCGCCGCCGGGCGCCGGGATCGCCCAGACCCTGACATTTTCGTCCTTCTCGATCATGCCGGCGAACACCTTGAAGCCCGAGCCGCGGAAGGCCTCGGTGACGTCAGCCATCAAGAGCGGGTTTCGAAGGTCGGGCTTGTCGGAGCCGAAGGTCTGCATGCCGGCGTGATAAGGAATGCGCGGGAACGGGGCTGGCGTGCAGTCCCAGTCCGAAAACTCTTCGAACAGGCCGTGGACGACCGGCTCGACCGCCTGGAACACATCCTCCTGCTCGACGAAGGCCATTTCCAGATCGAGCTGGTAGAACTCGCCGGGCGAACGGTCGGCTCTGGCATCCTCGTCGCGAAAGCAAGGCGCGATCTGGAAGTAGCGATCAAAGCCCGACATCATAAAGAGCTGCTTATATTGCTGTGGCGCCTGGGGAAGGGCATAGAACCGGCCTGGATGCACCCGTGACGGCACCAGGAAGTCGCGCGCGCCTTCCGGTGAGGAGGCGGTCAGGATCGGCGTCTGGAACTCGGTAAAGCCCTGCTCTTCCATCCGCCTTCGAATGCTTGAGATGATCTTGGAGCGTAGCATGATATTTTCGTGCATGTGCTCGCGCCTGAGGTCGAGAAAGCGGTAACGAAGCCTGGTTTCTTCCGGGAATTCGCGATCGCTGTTCACCTGGATGGGCAGGGTCTCGGCCGTGGATTCGACCTTGAAGTTGCCTGCGACCACCTCGACCTCGCCGGTCGCGAGGTTCGAGTTCACGGTCTCGTCGCTGCGCGCAACCACCATGCCGGTCACGGTGATGACGCCTTCGAGGCGTACACGCTCAGCCTCGTCGAAGAAGGATTGCTCCGGCTGGAACACCACCTGGGTCAGGCCGAAATGATCGCGCAGATCGATAAAGAGCAGCTGACCGTGATCACGCTTTCTGTGCACCCAGCCGGAAAGCCGGACCTCTTTGCCGACATCGGCGGCGCGCAGGCTGGCGCAATGATGGGTGCGAAAAGCATGCATGGGTCGTCTCTCTTTGAACATGGCTGTCAGGTGGTGGCCGATTTTGATGGGAAGCGGCGTCCTCGAACGGCGCTAAAGTGACGGAAGACCGCCATCTGTCAAGCCATCTCGTCACGCACGCGCGTCTGTCGGCGGCTATCGCGCTTGCGCCTGACATTTCCGCACCTATGCTAAGGCACGCAACCGATAGGCTGGATGTTTCCATGCCACAGCCACCGCTTTCGATGATTGTCCGACGCTAATGACCCTTTTGACTACCACCGCTGAGGTCGACGCTCTTTGCTGTGAGCTTGCAAAGGAAGACTACGTCACCATCGACACCGAGTTCATGCGCGATCGAACCTACTGGCCGAAGCTTTGCCTGGTGCAGATCGCCGGCAAAGAGCGCTTTGCCGCGATCGATCCGCTGGCTGATGGGATCGATCTTCAACCGCTGTTCAACCTGATGGCCGACACTTCCGTGGTCAAGGTCTTCCATGCCTGCCGCCAGGATCTTGAGATTTTCTATAACCTCATGGGCCAGACTCCCGTACCGGTCTTCGACAGTCAGCTCGCGGCGATGGTGCTCGGTTATGGCGACGAGGTCGGTTATGACAGCCTGGTGACCCAGATCGCCAAGGCGCGCATCGACAAGAGTTCCCGCTTTACCGACTGGTCGCACCGCCCCTTGAGCCCGCAACAGCTCGATTATGCGCTTGCCGACGTCACCCATCTCCGGGTGATCTACGAGGTTCTGAAGTCGGAACTGGAGGAAGCTGGGCGCAGCGACTGGGCGCAGCAGGAGCTGGCCGATCTCACAAGTGCCGATACCTATGAGCAGCCACCCGAACTTGCCTGGAAACGTCTTAAGATCCGCTCCAAGGATGCCCGTTTCATCGGAATAGCACATGCCCTGGCCGCTTGGCGCGAACGCGAGGCGCAAAGCCGGGACCTGCCGAGGAACCGGATCATCCGGGACGATCTTCTCCTGGAAGTCGCCGCAAACCGGCCGACTACCCAGGAGGACGTCGTCAAGATCAGGCGGATCAATGTCGACAGGAAGAGTGCGGTCGGCATTGCGGAGACTATTCGCACTACCCTCGACCTTCCAAAGGACCAGCTTCCTAAGGTCCCGAAGCCTCAGAGACTGCCGCGCGGCATCGGCCCGGTGGTCGATCTCCTGCGCGTTCTTTTGAAATTTCAATGCGAGGAGAACAAGGTCGCCCAGCGCCTAGTGGCCAATACCGGCGACCTCGAGGCGATTGCCGCCGATGACCGTGCGGATGTGAGAGCCCTTCGCGGCTGGCGCTTCGATGTTTTCGGCAAGGCGGCGATCGCTCTGAAGCATGGCGAGCTTGGCCTCGCGATCGTCGATGAGAAGATCGAGGTCTTCAAAATGGATCTCGATGACGACGAAGACGTCGCACCGAGGGCGGTGCAGGGTGGCTAAGCGAGATGCCGGCCTTCTGGTGGTTGGCAAAAACAGCTTCATCGCCGGCCATCTCCTAAGAATACTGTCGCCGGACAGTGTCCGGGCGGTCAGCCATGATGAGTTGGACAGGCCTGATCTTCTTGAGGGCATCGGCAAGGTGATCAACGCTGCCCGGCATCCGGAATCAAGCCAGAGCGATTACGATATGGAGACGCTCGACCCTGACGTGCGGCTGGCCAGGCGGATCGGTGATCGCGACATCGAGATGATCATGCTGAGCTCGCGCAAGGTCTATGCGCCCAGTGATCAGCCCCTCAAAGAGACGTCGGCCACCGGTCCGACCGACGCCTACGGCGCCAACAAGCTTCGAGCCGAAGAAAGGCTTCGAGGCCTCCTCGACGAACGGCTGACCATCCTTCGGCTCGCCAATATCTTTGGAGATGAGCGCATCCCCGGTCGGCGCTCCTTTCTCGCGATGCTCTTGAACCGGCTGACCGAGAAAAATCAGATCCTCTACGACATGAGCCCCTTCGTGGAGCGTGATTTCCTGCCGGTCGAGCACCTGTCGAGGCTGCTCTCGTCGATCGTCCGCGAACCGCCGGGCGGTGTCATGAATGTCGGCTCCGGCGTGGCGCTGCCGACCGGAAGTCTAGCACTCTGGATCATGGAAGGTTTCGGCGGCGGCGAGCTTTTGATCTCCTCGCATGAGGAAAAGGACCGCTTCGTGCTGGATATCGAGAAACTCAAAGGCCGATATGGCCCCCCGTGCAATCTGTACGACCTGAAACGACGCTGCCTCGACCTTGGCCAAAGCCTTCGATCAGACCTCGCCTGACCATATACCGAAGCCCGCGCATTCACGGACCAGCCTGATCGAACAAGGTTCCATCCTATCGGGACGGCTCCAGCTGGCCCCCCGACAATAGTGCGCATACCCTAAAGTTCCTGGCGCGTTCTTCGACAATGCCCACAACCAAATGATGCGGTCATACCGCTAGTTGTTGGCGTCGGCGTCCGCATCGTTGCCCGAACTGAACCGTCCGATATTGCTGATGAGCTGCTTGAAGATCGAGGGTGAGGAGCCTGCGGTGGGCGTAACCCGGTCAACGGGATCGACTGCCGCTACCTGATCGAGGCCGTGGCGGTCGATGCCTGCCACTCTGCCATCTTCATCGAACGTTACCGTCACCACTTCCTGATCGACCACGCTATTTTGATAAAAGGACGTTTTCTCGGTGCGTTGACTGACATAGTACCAGGCTGCGTCGTCAAATGTGGAAAAGGACGACGGCGAGCCCATGAGCTGCAGGACCTCCTGACGCGAGGAACTGCCGGGCTTGACTTTAGCGATCTGCGCCTCGTCCAGACTGTGGCCATGCGTCTCTACGGTCGGCGTACAGCCGGACAGAACCGGAAGCGCGATCACAAGGCCGAAAACGGCCAAAGCCGGTCTCCAGCCGCTCGAAGACATTCGATGATGGTTCATGCTGCACCAAACACTCATCGACTTTTCTCTCCCAATAACCGGATCGCACCTTATATAGAGCCCATGAACGAAAACAACCATGATACCGCTGAAATCGAAACGCCGGGTTCGCCCTGGCGCCGATTCCTGTCGCGCTTCGTCGCCAAGCCCGAACCTTCGATCGCCCATCGGCTCTATGACCGGCTGGTGCGCCATGCGCGCTTTCCCTTCTATTATGACAGGCTGGGCGTTCCCGATACACCCGAGGGCCGTTTCGAGATCTTGTCGCTGCATGTGGGGCTTACGGTGCGTAAGCTCTACAGCTTCGATGGGGACAAGTTGAACGGGGACGGCCGGATGTTGGGCCAGGCGCTGTTCGATCTCATGGTCGCCGATCTCGACGTGAACCTCCGCGAACTCGGTGTTGGCGATCTCTCCGTCGGCAAGCAGGTCAAACGTCTGGCGGGACAGTTCTACGCCCGCTTAGCCGTCCTGAACGAGGTGTTCGACGAGGGCAGGGGGGATGGGCTTGCGCCGATGCTGGAGACCAATGTCTATGGCGCTGCCGCTTCAGATCCTGAGAAGTCGGCGCACCTAGCCAGAATCGTCACAGCCCTAAAGGAAGCACTGGATTCCCAGCCGTTGGCGGATCTGAGGGAAGGTAAGATCTCGCTGCCCGATGAGCGGACCCTTTCAACCCTGGGTGATCCAGGTGATCAGGGTGAGGTTGGCGGCGTCGGAAGATGAGTGCTCTCCCTGGACTGTCGTCCGCTCCAAAGCTTCGGGGTGAGGCTGCAAAATCATTGACCCCGAACCGCCGGACCCTTAGATTGCCGCGGCATTCGACAAAAAACGGTCGGGAGTTCGCTGCACAAGGTCCAGGACGTGACGTACCGAGACCGCCCGGTCAGGCCGTTCGTTCAGCTGGAGTTGCGTGGTGACGCCTACAGGTGAGTTTTCGCACAAGGTGACGGTTTACCCGTGGCCGGAAGACGGCGTTGTTGTGAAACTCACGGCGACGGCCGCAGAATGCGAGGCGTTGAAGGCGCGTTTCGATCTGGCTGACCTGCAATCGCTCAGCGCATCCGTCGGGATTGAGAAAAAGGTAATGGAATTGGTGCTTGCCGGCACGATCGAGGCGGTCGTCGCGCAGACATGCGTCGTGACGCTGAAGCCGGTCACCTCGTCCTTGGAGGTGCCGTTCGAGCGCCATTATCGTCGGCGCGAGGTCCACGAAAAGATGGTCGCCGCCGGTGAGGCCTTGAGCGCGGATGGAGACGACGTCGACGTTGATATTCTAGACGGCGATGAGATCGACCTCGGCGAGACGGTCGCCGAAGAGTTTTACCTGGCGCTTGACCCCTATCCGAGGAGTGCTGACGCCGATCGTGCTCTTGAGGAGATCGGAACGAAAGCCGACATCGGCTTGGTGGATAAGCCGACGAACCCGTTCGAAAAACTGCGCAAGCACTGATGCTTATAGCAATGACCCGCACCGTGATGATAATATGACGGTGCCCAACATCGAGGTGACGAAGGATGGCTGTACCTAGAAAGAAAGTTTCCCGCTCCAAGCGCGACCAGCGCCGGGCCCATGATCGACTGGCAACGGTCAATCTCGCAGAATGTTCGAACTGCGGTGAGCAGAAGCTGCCACATCATGTCTGTGACTCCTGCGGCCATTATAACGGTCGTGAGGTGATCGCGGAGAACACATCCGACAACGCTGCCGCCTAACGCGACCCGCACCCCCTTGCAGCACACCATTGCGATCGATGCCATGGGAGGTGATCATGCCCCCGGCATGGTGATCGCAGGCGCCGACATGGCTCGAGCGCGCCATGCCGATCTGCGTTTTCTGCTATTTGGCGATCAAACGGCCGTTGCGCCGCTGGTGAAAACGCATGCCGGGCTTGAGCATCAGGTCGAGATCGTGCATACGCCCGATAGGGTCGAGCCGGACGCCAAGCCCTCGCACGTGCTGCGCCACGGCCGGAAGAGCAGCATGGGACTCGCGATCGAGGCGGTGAAGGAAGGCAGCGCGGCTGCCGTGGTCTCGGCCGGCAATACCGGCGCGCTCATGGCGCTCTCCAAGTTCGTTCTGAGAACCCTTCCGGGCATAGAGCGTCCCGCCATCGGATCCCTGATGCCGACCAAGCTCGGGAAAGCGGTGTTTCTCGATCTCGGCGCCAACGCCGAGTGCGATGCTGAGAATCTGGTTCAGTTCGCGGTCATGGGCGAGGTGTTTGCCCGCGAAGTTTTGGGCATCGCGAAGCCGACTGTCGGCCTTTTGAACATCGGAACCGAGGATCTGAAGGGCAACGACACCATTCGACAGGCCGCAGCCGCCCTGCGCGACGCCACCCTGCCGATCGAGTTCAAGGGGTTCGTCGAGGGAACAGATCTCACCAACGGCACCACCGACGTCGTCGTGACCGACGGCTTCACCGGCAATGTCGCGCTCAAGGTTGCAGAAGGCACTGCAGGCCTTTACACCCATTTCCTAAGGCAGGCGTTCGAGAGTTCGCTACTATCCCGGCTTGGCTATTTCTTGGCCAAAGGGGCATTAGATGGATTACGTCAGCAGCTTGATCCAAGGCTTTATAATGGCGCAATGTTTTTGGGCCTCAATGGCGTTGTGGTCAAAAGCCATGGAGGGACCGATGCGCTCGGCTTCGCCAATGCAATCAACGTGGCTGTTGATCTCGTGCAGCAGGGCACTAATCAGCGCATTACGACCGAGCTCAGCAAGCTTGAGGACGACGTGATCCGCGGCCTCAAAGTGCAGGCGTCTTAGTGGTATGATCACATCAATTGATTCGCGAGTTCGACAACGGATGCCTTTGCAGTCCAACAGGTTAAGGGTGAACGAAATGATCCATCCGTTGTGGTCCTGCCCCTAGTGGTGCGCCGCGCATGCATCGTCGGCACGGGCGCCTATCTGCCGGAAAATGTGGTCAGCAACGACGAACTCGCCAAGACCGTCGACACCAGCCATGACTGGATCGTCGAGCGCACTGGCATTCATCAGCGCCACATCGCAGCTGAGGGCGAACTTACCTCGGACCTCGCAGTCGCCGCGGCGAAGCAGGCCTTGGAGCACGCTGGTATTAGCGCTGCCGACCTCGATCTGATCGTGGTGGCCACCACGACACCCGACCATACGTTCCCAGCCTCGGCCACCGCCGTACAGCGAAAACTGGGGGCCAACAGTGCTGCAGCCTTCGACGTGCAGGCGGTGTGCAGCGGCTTCGTCTATGCGCTCGCGGTTGCGGACAATTTCATCAAGGCTGATCAGGCGAACCGGGTGCTGGTGATCGGCGCCGAGACGTTCTCCCGGCTCCTCGACTGGTCCGATCGCGCTACCTGTGTGTTGTTCGGCGACGGTGCCGGGGCTGTGGTCCTCCAGGCTGAGGATGGAACAGGCTCCGTCGGTGATCGCGGTGTGCTCGCCACGCATCTTGGCTCGGATGGTCGCCACTACGAGGCCTTATATGTCGATGGCGGTCCATCCAGCACCGGTACGACCGGCCATGTGCGCATGAATGGTCGCGAGGTTTTTCGCCACGCCGTCGGGGCGCTGACCCGTGCCACCGAAAAGGTCATTGAAAGCGCCGGCCTGACGCCGGATGACATCAATTGGCTGGTGCCGCACCAGGCGAATTTCCGAATCCTGCAGGCGGTGGCCCAGCGGCTTGCGCTGGACTCCGAGCGCATTCTGATGACCGTTGGCCATCACGCCAACACCTCTGCCGCGTCGATTCCCCTGGCCCTTGCAGAAGCCGATGCAGCAGGACGTTTTAAACGCAATCAACTCCTGGTCATGAATGCCATGGGTGGTGGTTTCAGTTGGGGAGCAGCGCTGATCCGTTGGTAGAGCACAATAGTACGTGCTCAGAGCTATCCACAGCAACCTTCGATCTTCATCGGTTGACGGAACATGCTGATACCGTTAGGTTTTTTTTGAAAGACCTTGCGGGGGTGCAGAAACATGAAGAGCAAGACCCTGACCAGGGCCCATTTGGCCGAAGCG
>JBPCVQ010000166.1:0-8943 GCA_051010395.1 Geminicoccaceae bacterium
TTAGAAATTGCTTCCAGAAAACAGCTCAATATGGAGTGAAAATCTAAAAAACCGCCCTATGCGGAACCAGTTTCTACCTCATGGCCGCCAATTTAGGCACATCGGACTTTTTCAACAAAATCTGCCAGGAGCTGTCGCCAGACGTCTGATCGCCGCTCATTGAGCAGCTGAGAAAAACTCACCGTCAGATGTGAACCCTCTCACACATCCTGGACACCAAATCGGTCCATAGTGACACGATTATGCAGGTGTTTTCTGCAATCGCGTCACCTGGCTCTGTTTGGCACGAGGAAGCTTTTTTCATCAGCATTTGACGGAACTTTGGACCGCTACCAACCAGCATTGATTGAAAGGTCATTCTCATGGAGCATAGACACGCAATGAAGGGCTTCGTAACAGCTCTGGGCTTATTGATGGGCCTGGGGCCGGCGAGCACTTCCTGGGCCCAAAGCGCTACGGAAGGCAATCCAGAAACGGTCGAGACCGGATATCAATATGCGGCCAAGGTCGTCTGCTCGATAATCTTGCCGCAACAGGACGCAACGCTCGCCCAAGGGACCTACCGCACCATCGTCAATATTCATAACCCCAGCAACAAGCCGATAACCATCGCCGCCAAGGTGGCCTTGTCCACCCCGTTCGGTGAGGATCCCGGTCCATTCAGCGTCGCGCCATTCAAGAAAGCCGTGCTCCAACCGGACGGAGCTACCGAGCTAAGCTGCTTCAATATTGCCGGCTTCTTCTGCCCGATCGGTGGCGTTTGTATCGATTTCGCCTTTCTCGAGGGTTTTGTCGTGATCAAGAGCCCCGATCCGCTGGATGTGGTCGGCGTGTACACGGCGAGACCTACCGATGGGGATGTCACATCGATTGATGTCGAGACGGTGGAAGGACGTGTCTTGGAGGAGGCCGTTGAAGTTTATCCAACCGATACAGACTATGACGGCGAGCATCGGCAGGACTATCCGCCGAAGGGCGATCCTGCCTACGGTGCGATGTCAGAACCGGCGCAATGCGGTGGGATCGCGGGCTTTCTCTGCCCGACGGGCCAAACCTGCATCGACAATCCGGCGGACAATTGCGATCCGACCAGCGGCGGAGCCGATTGCCCCGGGATTTGCATCGGATATCCTCTAGCGAGGTGACTGCTTGTCTCTGTGTTGGATGAGGCAACATCATCCTCTTGGTCTGAATGCGGGGTCACGCTCTCCACCGATCGTGGCCCCTTCCGAGTGTGAAGCTCAAGAAGCAAGATAGAGAGTCCGGCCGCTAAAGCTTCGTTCCACAACTTCGGACAGCCTCCTCAGTATCCGCACTCAAGTTGACGATGGAGAATTCGTCCGAACATCGGACCACGCTTGTACAAAGCCCGCCCTTGCCATCCCCCACAATGCAAAAAAAAGCCGGGCACAATGGCCCGGCGAATCTAAACAGGGAGGCTTAACGTCCAGGAGACGTGAGAGCCAAAGGCCCCCAAAAACTTCAGGCATCACGCCCAAAGGCAACAGCGCGAAACTTAAGAGATTCTATGCGCAGCACAAGAGCGAGGACGCCTCAAGCTCGATCACCGTTTCGGGATCAAAGCGTTAGCACTCGGCTCGGAAATCGACTTTAGGCCGAGACAGGACAGGTGATTTGATGGGACCGTCGCAGCAGCTCGCGTCGGCTATTGTCGATGAATGCTGATGTGTCCGCTTACCTATCGATGAGCGGACGTGCGCGGTGTGCCAGCGTGAGGCGAGGTTTGCTCCCTGAGCGGCCGGTAGCGTTCACAGCAATCCAGATATGTGCATCAACGCAGAATCAATCGATGATGCCGGCTTAGATTGGCTCTGCCAGCGAGAGCGGACACAAACGGCGATGCGGCTTTGATCGAGCCGAATTAGGCAGGTGCAAGTCGACCGGCGGGGCGCGCGGGTAAAACCCCTCGCCTCATGGCAGAGGGTCATTTACTTGATTTTTAGGCAGTCGGTTTGTTGATCAGCGGAATACAACAGCTGAGAATGCGTTGACCTTCATGGGGGGATGAAAACTGTATTAATAAGCCCAGGTGATACCGTATGAAACCTGACGTCGAAGCCGATGTGACGAGGAATCAGATGGCCCGGCTGACCCTGTCGCTCTGCCATGATGCCGAATCGCTTCGATCAGTTGATCCCAACCTTGCTGCGGCAATTATGGAAGAAGTTTTTAGTATCGTTCAGGATTTCGACTTTGATCCTGTCGACTCTCTTGATCTCCTGCCCAAACCGGGTGACACGCCGGATGCCGTGACTCCTGGAGCTGCGAAAACGGCTGAATTTCATAATCTTAGAGCACAGAAAGAATCTGTAGAGATTCAGCTGGAACGTTTGCAAAAGCGAGGGCGTACGCCCGATCCGCCACAAATCAAACACGTAAGATCTGTTGGTACCAATGCCGAGCTTCGTAATCTCATGGGTTTGCTAATAGCAAATTCGTCAAATTTGGAACGGCAATGTGGTGACCGACCACGCGAGACAATCAAAAAAGAAGGCAGCATCAGATCAGCTGTCTGTGGTGTGATAATCGGCTTCTTTCTTGCAGCTGTTGTGGTTGAAACGGCTGCTTGGATGACAATAGAAACACAAGTTGAGATGGTTGCCGCTGATCTGATTCGAACTATCAAGCACCACATAGATATTAGCTGACAAACATCATACTGACTTTGCTGCATTCCTCCAAAAGCTGCCACTCACAGGACAGCTTCCATGCTTCAAGTAATTTCTGTCAGGTCAGAAGCGGGAGCGAGCACAGATGATGAACTCCGATGTCTAGCAAGTTTGGCCTTGGTCCTGTTCGGCTCTTGGGGCCTGAGTCGGCTAGGGCGGATATTTCTGGGATGATTCATGAACTTAACCCACCAGTAAGCCGAAATTCACCTGGCGTCATGCTTGTCGGATCAGATGTCGCCGAGATCAGCAGCCTCGTCCCTGAGAAAGTGTGCGACCATCCGGGCCTTTTCCGTCAAGGCCTGACGCTTGGTCGGTGATGATCGCCGCTGCCGCTTGGCAAAGGAGGCAGCCCCTCGTCTTGTGGCCGACCTGCTTGACAAAGCGACCGTTCATCTTGAGGTCGAAGGTCGCGCTCACTTCCGGCTGCTCCACCCTTAACTGGCTCCGCGCGCTTGGCGAGGTCCAGCAGCACCTGATGATAAAGCTCCGCCTTCATAGGCGAGGCCGTGTCAGAGCTGCGAGCGCGTCTCGAATGCGGGCTGCGCCGCACTGGTCATGGCAGCACCTCCAGCGTTTCAACATCGGCTGCGGTGACTTCGTTGACTGTTTTCGCGATGCGCCAGTTCTGGACGCCCCCCTCAGCTTCACGCGCAGTGACGACCGCCTCAATGGGTGGGCAACCCGGCTCGTGACAGCGTAATTCCGCGACGACCAGCGTCGCCGACCCAGTCGAAGGTGCGTGGCTTGGCCGGATAGCCTGACATCCGCATATTGACCTTGTCGCACAGCCGCCAGCCGTGCAACGTGTTCCCCTGCATAACCTTGACGACATACTCTCCAGGTCACACCAACATGCGAACCGGCCCAGGCAAGCTTGGTCATTTTCCAGCGCCTCTCTCCGCGCTCCCATACCGTGGCGCCGCCGTAATACGCCACGGCCAGCCGCTTGCCCTTCGGGTCAAAGGCCAGCCCGCCCACGGTGCTCGGATGGTCGAACGTCCTGGGTTTTGGGACACCCGAATGCCAGACGTGCACCGCCCGACCGACCGAACAAGCCAGGAAGCCCGCCTTCTCATGCGCCGCCACGCAATCCACCCAAGCGTCGCTAAAGGCAGCCAGTTCCTCAATGCTGCCATCGATCGATATGCGCAGGAACCGCCCATCATCCCCACCGGTGACGACCGAATCCGTGTCTGCTGAGGCTATGACGAGAACTGGGCCGTGATGAGCTGTGACTTGCCGCAGAGGAGCGTCACCCTCGTAGAACCGCAAGCAGCCGTCACCATGCGCCGTCACCACCTTCTCGCTGAGCGCCACGGCGGCGTAACATGCGCGCCCGTTTCGATTTGAGCGCCCGCGGCCTCGAGTGGGCTCGGCGGGAAGCCCTCGCGGGATCGCCTCGCCGTGCTCAGGCCGCTTTGCATGCCGCGAAGCCCTCCTCGAGCCCCATCCCGTCGAGTCCGCGGCCAATGAAGACGAGCTGCGATTTGCGTGCTTCATGCTCCGGCCACGGCCCCATGAGATTGCCCTCCATGAGCATGTGAACGCCCTGGATGACGTAGCGGTCAGCCTCACAGGCGATGTCGAGAATGCCCTTCGAGCGCAAAATGTCCTGCCCCCTCTCCTGCAGAAGACGGCCGAACCACTCCTGAAACTTCTTAGGATCCAGCGCGCTGTCAGCGTGCAGCGAGACGCTCGTCACGTCGTCATCGTGCTCGTGCGCGTGATCGTCCTCGAGAAAGTGCGGTTCGATCTCGAGCACGCGCTTGAGATCGAAGGCATTCTGGCCGAGCATCGTGTCGAGCGGCACGCCGCAGCGCTCGGAATAAACGATGCGCGCGTAAGGGGTCATGCTGCGGATTCGCGCCTCGACGCGAGCGAGGCTCTCGGCGTCCACGAGGTCGATCTTGTTGAGCAGCACGAGATCGGCGAAGGCAAGCTGCTCGGCCGCTTCGTGGCTCTCTTCCAATTGGCACCCACATGGCGCGCATCCGCGACGGTGATGATGGCATCGAGCCGCGCCTTCTCCTCCACCTCGGCATCGACGAAAAAGGCCTGCGCGACCGGTGCAAGGTCAGCAAGGCCGATGGTTTCGACGAGGATCACGTCGAAATTGTCGGGACGCTTCATCAGACCGCCAAGGATACGGATCAGGTCGCCTCGGACAGTGCAGCAGATGCACCAAGAAAGCCGGTCAGGACAGTGACGGAAACTTGTGAGGTCATGGTTCAATCCTCTCGTTTTAAGAATTCAGTGCCTGCGCCAGCGTGGCCGCGTTGTGGCGCATCATGTCGAGATAGGTGGGTGCCGGACCATCCGGGTCGGAGAGTGCGCCTGGATAGAGCATGCCGCCGATGGTGGCGCCGGTCTCGTTTGCGACCTGCTCGAACAGGCGCCTATCGGTGATGTTCTCAACGAAGACGGCCGAGATGCCGTCGTCACTGATGCGCTCAATCAGCCCCGCGACGTCCTGCGCCGATGCCTCAGACTCGGTGCTGAGCCCCTGGGGTGCCAAAAACGTCAGCCCATAATTGCGACCGAAATACTGGAACGCATCATGCGAGGTCGCGATGGTGCGGCGGTCGGCCGGCAGGCTTGCCACCATGTTGCGGATCTCCTCGTCAAGCGCCTCGATCTCGTCGACATAATCGGCGCGGTTCTGATGGAAATCAGCCGCGTTCGCTGGGTCGGCCTTGGCCAGAGCGGCGGTGATATTGCCAACATAGGCGACGGCATGGCCGAGGCTTTGCCAGGCATGCGGGTCGAAGGTGTCATGGTCATGGTGGTCATGCCCCTCGGCTTCTGCGTGGTCCTCGTGCTCATCCTCTGCGTGTTCTTCACCCTCGTGGTGGTCATCACCTTCTTCGAAGGAGATCGGCTCGATCCCGTCGGTTACAACCACGCGCGTGCCATCGAAACCGATCTCAACCAACTTTGCGAGATGGGTTCAAGTGTGGGCTTAAGGCGCCTGCTTCGTAGTGCGTGAAATGCGCTGAAAAGCGGCCCTTTTGGTGCGGATTCGCTCATTGTGCGGGCTTTCCGCCGCTCTTTTGCCGTAAGCTTTCCGGGAACAGTGTGCCTTCAGCCCCGGACGTGCTTAGATTGCCTGGAATGATCCGTGTACCCCCAATCTCTCTCAACTTCCCGTCATTGCTTCTATTACGATTGGTGGATCGATGGCGGTCTATCTACGTGGGCGAAAACGTCAGGTTCGTGGCTGAGCAAGTCGGCTGGATTCAGGCGATCCTGAGCGCCCCTTATTTCGCCCACAAATCGCGCAGAGCGAGCAGGATTTCGAGTTAGCGGCCAAGGAGTTCGAAGTCGCGGTCGAGATTCAGGACATGCTCTCCTATAGGGAACCGCCTTATTGGTATTATCCGGTGCGCCGGTCCCTGGGTTCAGCGCTCAAGGCCGACGGCGGCGATCGCCTGGTCACCTTGGAGGCAAGCTCCCCGCGGATCGCGCCCAGGAGGCCGACCCGGCGCCAAAGGCCCGTGGCGACCACATCAAAGACGCTTGCCGAGAACCGACGATCGAGCTGCTGCAGATAGGCGATATCCCTGGGCTTCAAGCCCTCCCCTGCCCTCGGCGGGTCGTAGCTGGCCGGTGATTGCCTATCGGATCGCCCAAGCCAGCATCAGGGTCAGGCCAGCGCAAAAAAAGTCAGCGCGAGGCAGAGCCTCGCGCCGAGACCACTTGTGAATAGCGATGCGGATGCGCCCGACATCATCGGTTTCTGGTTCGACCGATCGTCAGCGGTCGGGCCCTGATCCTGCTTCACATTCTCCGATCAGCAGTCGACGAAATTCGGATGCTGGGCTTCGATCTGCTCCTTGAGCGTCATCTTCAAACCGCTGCGCTCTGGCGCTGCAACACCACCGCAGCAATTGTAAAAGCCGAAGGCGCAATCGAAGTGATCCTCAAGGACCTCACGCGGAATGTCCGGCGCCATCAGGCGGGCAAACTCCCTGCCTTCCTCCGAGTTCGGATCGAGCGTCAGCATGGCGCGATCCTTCCGGCCGCGCATCTTGTCGACTAACTCGTTCACCTTTGCATAGCCGAGCGGCAGATCGCTTTGGAAGGCACTGACGAAGGCCTGGCGCAGCTGGTCGTCCGACGCGGTATCGACCGTGGCGCCTTGGGATTCGAGGTGATGATGAATGGATGGATAGGACACGGGATATCTCCTGTTGCTATCGAAAACCGAGTGTAACGTTATAATATTACATAAACTAGCGCAATCATCATTCTTGCCGACATCCTGCCTATCAACGACGGATTGTTGCGACTACGCGGCCGCGCCGAGTGTCGGCTTGCCCAAGATGGCCTCCGCCGCTTCGGACATGGAGAAATCAGGGTCAATTTGATGGGTCAAATCGGTACCGATCGCCTCATTCGCCCAGCTCGCCGCGTTTCGCCGATGAAAGTGCACGGCGTCGCGATGATTTCGGTCCCAATCCTTCCTCTGTCGGCCGACGGTCAAAAGGAGGGCTTCGATAGCTGCACGGTTGGCAGACTCCAGATCGCGTAGCGGCAAAGCTCGCCCCTTCTCCATCGCCTTGATGAAGGGGGATCGCGAAAGTCCGTCGATCAGGTCTTTTCCGACACGGTCGCGAACAAAGTTACGGTCGTCGGGGTCGTCGAGCTTGTTGGCCATGACGCGAATGGTGACGTCATGGTCGCGGGCATAGCTGCGATACTGGTCATAGACGCCAAGGGATCGGAGCGTCGGTTCGACCACTAGAACCGTGAGATCGAAGCGGGTGAAGAGGCCGGATGCAAAAGCATCGGCGCCAGCCGTCATGTCGACCACCACGCAGGACCGCTCGTCGTCGATCAGGTGATTCAGAAGGAGTTCAACCGACCCCGTCTTCGAGTGATAGCAACGCGTGCCGATGTCGCCCTCATCGAACGGGCCGACGGCCATCAGCTCAATGTCGCCTTTACGCTTGATAAAGTGATCGAAGACCGGGTTCGATCCGCCGATCGTCAGAAGGCGCGATCCACGGCCGGGAGGTGTCGTCTTGATCATCGTGGAGGCCGAGGTGATGCGCGGGTTTTCGCCACGCAGATGCTCCTTGATGCGATCGATCTCAAGGCCCATTGGCGGCAGGGACGCAGCCTCTTCAGGCATCATGCCGATGGCAGTCGCGAGATGCTGATTGATGTCGGCATCGATGGCGAGAACGCGGCGACCTTGCTCGGCGGCATAACGGGAGAAGAGAGCGGCGAGCGTGGTCTTGCCACTGCCACCCTTACCTACGAAGGCGACTTTCATGGGACACCAATATCATGCGTGAACGATCTGAAAAATGTAATAACGTTACATCTTGGTAAAAACAAGATGATGTCTTGCGCGCCTTGGAACCGTCTCGACTTTGAGAGATTGCGCTCGGTATGCGTGGTGCGAACACGGCATCAGTCAGGGACGCCATCCATAGGGACGACAGGCGTCACCGCGTCCGCACCAAGCCCGGTCAAAGTCCGCGCTGTGACCGCGTCACTCGCTCAGATCACACCTTGAAGATCCACCACCGGCGCATCTCGCTCCACCTCATAGCTGGACTGCCCGTTCTCGCTGATCACCGTGACTTCGACCTCCTCGGCACCGGCAAAGGCCTCGAAGAACGCGGCGAAATCGATGCCATCCAGCGCGTCAGGCGTGCTGCAGCTCAAGCCATACTCAGCATGGAACTCATTATGGGACGCTTCGTCTTCATGCTCCTCGTGTTCGGTATGCTCCTCACCTTCTTCGTCATGTTCATCCTCAGCATGCTCTTCGTCGTGATGCTCCTCTTCGGCATGGGCCTCGTCGCCATGCTCGTCATGGTGTTCCTCACCTTCGATCTCGACTGCGACGGTCTCGACCACACAACCGGCCGCATCAGTAAAGCCGAATAGCGAAAGCGGCTCACCAAGCGTGGCTTCCGCCTGCTCCACCGCCGCTTTGTCCTCCGCCGATGAAGCCTCATGCTCGAAGCCGACGATATCGGCACCGGGCGCGGTCAGCTCCATCTCGACCCGATCACCTTCGATCGCAACATTCAGCACGCTGTGCCCATGCTCATGCGCTCCAAGCTCGCGCTTCTCACTCTCTGCCAAAGCAGACGCCGCAAAAAGCGACGCTAGCGACACAGCAATCCCAAGTTCTTTCTTCATGACGGCCTCCTTCATATGCCTCGTTCGTAGCGTGATGTAATAATATTACGCCACGTCTCTTGCAATGCGCGATTCTCTGTAAGTCCATAAC
>JBPCVQ010000167.1:0-3467 GCA_051010395.1 Geminicoccaceae bacterium
AATGAGGACTTCATCGGCAGGGCCGCCCTCGAAAAACGCAAGGCCAGCCCCCAGCGCCGGCTGGTCGGCCTCGAACTGGTGGGCAACGAGCCGGCCGTGCCGGGTGACTGCATCCACATCGGCAAAAGCCATATCGGCGACGTCACCAGCGCCTGCCGCTCCCCCATCCTCAAGAAAAATATCGCCCTCGCCAAAATCAACACCGAATACACGGAGCCCGGCACCAAGGTCGAAATCGGCAAACTAGACGGCCACCAAAAACGCCTGCCAGCAACCGTGACCCGCTTCCCATTCTACGATCCGGACAAAACAAAAGTCAGAGCATAGTGGCGTGGCCACGTCATTCACTTCGACCGCCATGGTCGGAACCGATGGTATGCGTCCAAGTTCTTGAACTCTGCTGAAGGCGATCCTCAAGCGAGGTCGTCGCTTCCTTGATGCCGTGCGAAGTAGAGCACCCATTGACACCGGCATGATAAAGGCGACGCTGGTATGGATCGGGCGGCGCTGCCGTTCAGCGACCGGAGATGGGGGAGCGCGTTGCACGAATTCGATCTTGTCATCCGCGGCGGCAATGTCGTCACTGCCGTCGATCGTTTCGACGCCGATCTCGGTATTATCGGCGAGCGCATCGCAGCGCTTGGTGAGAAACTGGGTCCGGGCAAGCGGGAAATCGATGCCCGTGGCAAGCTGGTGTTGCCGGGCGGGATCGATAGCCATTGTCACATCGAACAACTCTCCGCCTTCGGCGTCATGACCGCCGATGATTTTTATTCCGGCACGGTCTCGGCAGCTTACGGCGGCACCACGACGGTCATTCCCTTTGCAGCACAGCAGCGCGGGCAATCCGTTCGCCAAGTGGTCGACGATTATCGGGAAGCTGCGAAAAAGGCGGTGATCGACCACGCCTTTCACATGATCGTCTCGGATCCGACGCCGGCCGTTCTGGAGGATGAACTGCCAGGCCTGATCAAAGAGGGCTTCAGCTCGATCAAGCTCTTCATGACCTATGACAAGATCCGTGTCTCGGACGAGCAGATGCTGGATGTGCTGGCGCTTGCGCGCACGGAAGGCGCGATGGTGGTGGTGCATGCCGAGAACCATGGCATGATCCACTGGCTGGCGCAGAGACTTCTGGACAAGGGCTACACGGCGCCCAGATATCACGCGGTCAGCCATGTGCGCCTTGCCGAGACCGAGGCTGTTTCTCGCGCGATCCAGATGGCGGCGATGATCGATCAGCCGCTGGTCATTTTCCATATCTCGACCGAAGGCTCGATGTCGGCGATCAGGGCGGCTCAGGACCTGGGCCAGAAGATCTACGGCGAAACCGGCCCGCAATATCTGTTCCTCACCGCCGACGATCTCGACAAGCCCGGCGTCGACGGCGCCATGTGGTGCTGCAGCCCGCCGCCGCGCGATACGGCCGACCAGGCGGCGATGTGGCGCGGGCTCGCCAACGGCACGTTCCAGGTTTTTTCGTCCGATCATGCGCCCTACAGCTTCGACAAGCACGGCAAGCTCGCCAGGGGCGAGAACCCGGATTTCAAGAACATCGCCAACGGCCTGCCCGGCCTTGAGCTGCGCATGCCGCTCCTGTTCTCGGAGGGTGTGATGAAAGGGCGGATCGACATCCACCGTTTCGTCGAGCTTTGCTGCACCGGCGGGGCCAGGCTCTACGGGCTGCATCCAAAGAAGGGCACGATCGCGATCGGGTCGGATGCCGACATCGGGATCTGGGATCCTGACAAGTCGAAAACAATCGACCATGACAGCACCCATGACGCCACCGGCTACTGCCCCTATGCCGGCATGACGCTCTCCGGCTGGCCCGTGACCGTGCTCGCCCGCAGCGAGGTGATCGTCGACGACGGCGAATTCCAGGGCGAGCGTGGCCGCGGCCGGCTCCTTCTGCGCGAAGCCGGCGATGCGGCAAAACCGCTTGGTCGGCTCGTGCCCGAAATGGACCCAGGCAGGAATTTCGGCGCCGAGGTCGTTTGACGACTGCGGTGCTCTGACCACGACAGAGTGATAGGGTCACACCATCAGGCCGTGCTCGAAGCCCGCACCGGAGGAAGCCATGACCAGTTCCAAACCACCCTTTCGCGCCGATCACGTCGGCAGCCTGTTGCGTGCGACGGCGGTGCAGACTGCGCGCAAACGGCATTACGAAGACTGTGCGATCTCCGCCGACGAGCTGAAAGCCACCGAGGACGAGGCGATCATCGCCTCGATCCGCATGCAGGAAGAGGTGGGGCTGAAGGCAGTGACCGATGGCGAGGCGAGGCGCTCGTTTTGGCATTACGACTTCATGGGCATGCTGGATGGGTTCGAGCTCGTGGAGCGTAACGAAGGTGTGCAGTTCGCCGGCGTGAAGCTCCGGCCGATCTTTCCGACCATCAAAGGGAAACTCGGGTTTCCCGACGATCACCCGATGCTCGAGCACTTTCGCTTCGTTGCCGACAACACAGCCGTGACGCCGAAAATCTCGATTCCCGGCCCGAGCTGCTGCCATTTTAGGACGGCGCCGGCCGACATCGCACCTCGTGAGTATCGCGATCCCGACATGCTCTTCGCCGACATCGCCGCCACCTACAAGAAGGCCGTGCAGGCGTTCTACGATGCCGGCTGCCGCTACCTGCAGATGGACGATATCTTCTTCGCCTATCTCTGCGATCCCAAGCATCGCGCCGCCAAGGAGGCGGAAGGCCAGGACCCCGACCGCCTGATCGAACGCTATGCGTGGATGATGAATGAGGCCATCAAGGACCGTCCCGCCGATATGGTGATCGGCATGCATATGTGCCGCGGCAACTTCCGCTCGACCCATGCGGCCGAAGGCGCCTACGACCCGGCGGCGGACGCCGTCTTCAACCAGACCGGCGTCGACGTCTTCTTCATGGAATATGATACGGAGCGAGCCGGCGGCCTGGAGCCGCTTCGATTGCTCGCCAAGGGCGAACAGCGGGTGCTGCCCGGCTTCATTACGACCAAGACCGGCGAGCTCGAAGCCCTGGACGATCTCCAACGCAAGTTCGAACAGGCCTCGAAACATGCCGACATCGACCAACTCGGTATCGCCCCGCAATGCGGCTTCGCCTCGACCGAAGAAGGCAACGCCATCACCGAGAATGGCCAGCGACGAAAGCTGGAGCTGGTGGTCAAAACGGCAGAAGCCATCTGGGGCGGCGTCTGAGAGACTGTACGAGAAGCCCTCGAAGGATGTCATCGTCACACAAAGGCTGACGGGTAAAGCACTTCAAACCACGCCTTACCTGCATAGCCTCACGCGGTTCAGCAAACTCTCTTCGAAAGTCGGAGGGCTGCCTGAGGCTTGATTGTCGGGCGACCAGCTGGACTGGCGACCGCTCCGTATTGACGGGCGCTGCCCTTCGTCAATCCAGCACAGCATGATCTCAGCCGACCTTTCTCCGAAACGTGCCGTGTCGCAGCGAACCGAGCTTAGC
>JBPCVQ010000168.1:0-5198 GCA_051010395.1 Geminicoccaceae bacterium
GCTTTCAGGCCATCTGAGAAATCCTCTGGCTCGCCCTCCTCGGTGGGGTCAATAGCCCGGATCATCAGCAAGGCGGATCGAATGGCATCGCGTGCTGTCGTCATGTTCTGATGTCCCCTCGGATATCCAAGCGTCCCCTGGTGAAGAGCCGGTTAACGGTATTGCCATCGGTGGCAAATCCTTGATGGCGGTAAAGCCCTTCGGTCTGTTCCTTGGTGTCTGCCGTGCGGATGTCGATCTGCCACTCTCCCCGGACAGCATCTGTGACTGTGATCCCATTGCCCTCGGAAAGCTCGATCTCTGCGCGTAGGAAATCTTTTTCGCCCGCTTTCCAAGTCAGGGTCAAGCTCGTCAGGTCAATTCGGACGCCATTGCGATCACGCAAGACACCTGTCCAGGTGAAGCTTTCGCCCCTAATCAGAGAGATGTTTTCTACGCTCATACCCCGATCCTGATGGCAATGAAGAAGTCCTCAATCTCTGGCAGCGCCCCTGCCGTGGATAGACCGATGCCGAGGCCTGTCGTAGGCACTAGGGCAGAAAAGCCGGACAGGCCGATTCCCCTTGTGGGCAGGCTATGCAAGGCGATCTCTCCGCTCTATGCCGGCGCCTGCGTATGGCGTGGTCCCGGCCTGATCCTGAAAGGCATCCCCCTCCATGTAGACCGTTGAACTGTCGTCCTGGTAGATCGTCTGGCGTGGTGTCCCGCCTTGGTTCGTCTCATTACGGTTGCGCAGGAAGATGTTGTTCTGTTCGTCAATCAGGTCCTCGTGGGCATAGATCGGGCTACCGCCGCCCGTGTCCCATTTTACGGCAACAGCGGTTGGGATCAAATCTACCTCGACGCCGTACATGCCATTGCCCTGATCCACGACACCAGTTGTCGTGCGCGCCACAGCGTCTCCGCCGGCTGCGTTCTTCAGAGTATAGCCCACGGTCCCTAACCCAGCCTGTGAGGCACCGAAATCAGCCGTCAGATACATCGCCATTCCTGACGCACTGCTCCAGAGCGCTTGCCAGATCATTGACTTGGCCGCGCGGGAGCTGATTCAGAACATCCAGCGTTGCCTTAAGAACGGCGGCCGGTACCTTGAAATAGGTCACTTTTCCTTGATCCAGAGGAACGACGTTTTCGGGCTCACTCATTCACTTGCTTCCTTACCCATTTGATGTCTGTCAAAAGGCCCCAATGCGTTCGCAGAAGTCCGACCATAGCACCCATGTCCCCAGAAGGGACATTCTCCTGATCAGCCAGCTTAGACCACGCCACCATGAGGCACTCCCAATCCTCATCATTAAGCGAATAATCCTTGTCAGCCATGCTTCAGTATCTTCCCTTCATGTCCAAGCGGGTATCCAATGAGCAACCCCGCCAACATCAATTTCAACCCATTGAGCCTGAGCCGCTGCAGTCGGTCCTGATCCGCCGATTGTGCCTAAGGTTGCTGCTGCACCGCCGCCCAGAGCAATACCATTGTTAACATCTACGCGACCGTCAAATCGGCTAAGTCCCGCAGTGACCCAGAGAGCTGCATTGATACCACCGCCACCCGAGGGATTGGAGATGATACGCAAGCCAACGCGGTTGGTGCCCACGTTCGCATTGCCGCCAACATTCAGACCAGCAACCGTCGTAATAGAACCCGTACCAATGGTTGGCGTAGGCGTGTTGATCGTCCAACCGGCGTAGAGCCCAAGGCCCACGTTGATGGTGTCGTTCGCGGCCTGCGTCATGAGGAATTGGCTGAAGTCACCTCCGATGGTGACAGTCTCAGCGTTGGCTACAAACCGCCACTTGTTGTTACCAGGCGCCCCACCTTCACCGAACGCGCCCTTCGGATAATTGAAGTTGATAGCGCTGTCTTCATTTGTGCTGGCGCTGACGATGGTATGGATATCGGTCGCGAATGATATCCGCATGTCATCGCCGATGATTGGATCAAACTCCAGAGCTGAACCATTCCAAAGGACTTGGACGTCACCGCCGCCAGCGCCCAGAGACAGCCCAAAACTATCATTCGATACTTGCACCAGGCTAGCGTTTAGGATGGGGCTGTTGCCAAAGTCTGACTGAGCCCCACCAGTATTCAGCAGAAAATAGGAGTTGCTGGCGGCGGTAATAGCCGAACGTACGGCAGCCTTTGTGACATTTCCGCCAAATGTAATGCTGTTCACGTCCAGCCCGACATAGGCTGTCATGGCTTCAACGCCGGCTTGGGGCTGGAATAGGGCTACAGCAGGATTGAAACAATGCACACCCCGAATCGTGCCAAGATTGACCGTAGATCCTGCAACTGTTGAAAACGTGGGCGAGCATCGCACAGCAGTTTGGTCCGTCTTGGTCATTATGGCGCCGGAGACCGTAGTCCGAGTTTGAGGCGAGAAGCTAATCCCAGTTGTCCCAGCGGTGGTGCTAGTCCCTGATGTGTTGCGTTCGTGAGTGAGGCCAATGTTCATGACCAGCCCGGAGGGCAGATTGAAATTACCGGAATTCCTGATAGTATGAAGCTGATTGATGAATGTATAGGCAGAGAACCCGGGTGTAGCGGCAATGGCGGAAATGCCCGTGTCAGAGAAAGTCGCTGGGATGTAAACGCCGGTACTGACCGTGAAGGTGTATCCGACGCTCAGATATCCGCCGATATAGGCTCCCGTAATCGTTGCCGTGGGATTCCACGTGTTGCAGAACGCCTGTGCGGGTGTGGTATTGCTGATCGTGTCGTAGGCATTGGTGACCGGAGAGTTGATTCTGACGATACCTGTATCTGGAGCAGCGTCAGCCCCCTGCAGATCAAGGATGTTGCCTGCTACGGTGCCACCAAATGCAATTTGACCACCTGACCTACCTGCTAAAAGCAGATATTGCGTATGGTCGTCATCGCCTAAACCTACGAGATTGCCGTGATCGTCATATAAGGCTCTGGCTGTCATGAATCAGGCAATCAACCTTGCCAAGGTGGCCTTGCGTTCCGCGATCTGATCCTCCAGGGATTTCAATGTCTTCATGGCCTCTCTGCTGGCCGCTTCTGTCTTCGAGGCTTCTCTCTGGGCCTGATTGATGCGCTCTCTAGCCTCGGCCTGGACCGCTTCTGCCTGATCCTGCAATTCCTTGGTTTCCTTGGCGGAAGATGCTCTCAAGGCAACGAGATCCCTTTGCGTATCCGACAGTTCTTCCGTCATCTTCAGAAGTTTGGTTTCCTGATCGGCGAGCTTCCTGATGTTCGCAGCCACACGCTTCTCAGTATCGCCGCTCTGCCTCTCAAGCTGATTCAGTGTCGTCAGGCCCTCCGCTGCAGCGGCAATCTGTGCCTGCCCGGCCTTACTGACCAGATGTTGCAGGCTTTCCAGTGCCTTGCGAGAATCCATCTTGTTTTCCCTTCTTAGAACAAGGCAACTATGGCTGTGGCCGTCGTGCCTGTAGATCGTATTCTGCTCACGGCAATGGGCAATAAACTGCCGGCAACAATCCCAGCAAAAGTGACTGTGTTCCCATTGTGCATGACAACCGACATATCGCCGCTACCGCCTACCCAAACACCCTTGGTCCTCTCAAGAACTGTAGAATCGTTCGGCGTCACGCTGGAGGCGGACCTAGCCGGGGTCGCATCGTAACGTTCCGCGTTGCGATAGCTCACTGCTCAGGCTCATCCTTTGCCTTCGCGGCTGACCGTCCCCGTTTCTTAGGTGGCGCGTCATGCCAACCCTTCATGTCATCGGGCGGTCCATCCTTGAACAGCTCGGCATGAACTTTGTTATCGTCGCCTAAGCGGTAAAGCCAGCACGGATCAGCTTTCTTTTCGTCTGCCATTTCAGTCTCCTAGGAAGTGTGGGGCAGAGACACGACTATCTACCTGACCTCTGCCCCACCACTACCTGTTAGGTGGCCGTGAAGTGACCCTTGCACGCCTGCTCGGGACGCACAGACTTGAAGCCGTAGAGCACGTCCACACGAGCCGGGATCGAGTCATCGTTGATCGTGTAATCCCGGATCACCCGCAACGAGATGCCGTCATAGACCTCGCGGGCCGCGAAGTCCGTACCGTTCGGGACCTCAAGATCAGCCGTCGCGAAGGTGAAGGCATCCCGGTGGAAACCCAGCGACGTGTTCAGGCTGGTACTGGAGGTCTGCAGGAAGGTGATGGCCGCATTATCCGCTGGAGAGGCGGTGACGGTCTGAGATCCGGTCGAAGTCGTGATCGCCGGGTCAATGGACACCGTGCCCGCACCGCCCGCAAAGAGTGCCGTTACCACGAATTGCTGCAGTTCGCCCGTATCCACCTTGGTCTCCGGATGGACACGGTTGACGCCCGCAATCGTGAAGACCTGACCCTTGGTCATGGTCCCGGCCCCGGTGTCCACGATCAGGGAATTGCCGGTCTGAGCCGCACCATTGACGAGATAGGCACCATCCTGCGTACCGGCAGTCATCTGTGGCCACAGGGTGTTTTCGTAGACCTCGGAGAAGCCAAGGAACTGATTCTGGATCAGACCCTGGCGATACTGCCGAGAGATGTTGCCTTGCGGATTGAACAGGCCGGCGAGGCTGTCGACGAGATTGACATTATCGGCCGTGTTCATGTTGAGGCAACGATTGGTGTAGGGCGACAGGTCGTCGGTAATCTTCTTGTTCATGTTCAGGACGTCGGTGCGGTCAATCGGGTTCGAGTTGTCGATAACCGTATTCCAAACGTCCTCAGCCATGGACATGGCATCCGCCTCGATATCCGCAGCCAAGACAGCCATTGCCGGCTCGATGATGCGCTGCGAGAAATCGTCGATGTCCAGAGCCAGCTCGGCAGTCGTAAAGGTCATGCCGACGTGCTTCTGGGTGGCGACCACCAGATCCTCGGAGGTCTCGGTCGTGTCCTGGGTCACCAGGGTGGCGCCCGTTGTCACGGTGTACTTGTTGGGGAGACGGATCTTCAGGGTGTTGCCGATCTTGGCTCCTGAGACCGCGAAGGAGTCGTCATACTGGCGGTTGACCTTGCCGATGAAGTTCAGGTTTTGGTGCAAGATCGCCAGTGCCCGCCGCGTCACCGCGGTGGGGGTGAGAAGAGTGTTGGCCACAACTGAATCCTTTCATGGCCAAGCGCTCTGCCCAGGCTTCCTACCTGAGCTTTTGAGACGGCAACTCTCCGGCGTTGAACTTCGCCATATAGTCCCCAAGATCCATCGTGTCTTCGTTGATGGTCTTCGGGG
>JBPCVQ010000169.1:0-3741 GCA_051010395.1 Geminicoccaceae bacterium
ACCAGGATTGAAAAAGGGCGCGTCCCTTGGCGTCGTCGTCGGTCAGCGTCTGGCGGTTGTTGCCGCCGGCTATGCCCGGGCCGATCTTGGCCATCTCCATGAGGCTGTCCCAAAGCCTCTCGCCGTCGATCTTGAGGTTTTCTCCCGGTGCCGCCATGTTCTCCACCCTCTCCAGAACCTGGGCCTTCTCGGTCTTCGGACCTTCTTGACCATTTGGTAAAAATCACGCTAGCAAGATGGTCGTTTGGGTCAAGTTTTTTTCTGGTTCGAATGCTGGGAGCATTGCCCGTTGGCCACCCGCAAGAACACCCGTATCCAAACGAAGAACCGTGCGCTGATCGAGCGCGCGGCCCTTGAGATTTTTTCGCGCGATGGCTTTCGCGGCGCCACGGTCGATGCAATCGCGGAAGCCGCCGGCATGTCCAAGCCGAACCTTCTCTATTACTTCCGCACCAAGGATGACATCTACCGGGGCCTGATGGAAGTCCTGCTGGAGGACTGGCTGGCGCCGCTGGTCGAGCTCGATCCGAAGGGTGAGCCCGCCGAACAAATCGCCGCTTATTTACATCGAAAGATCGAACTCTCCCGCGACTTTCCGATGGAATCCCGCCTGTTTGCCAATGAGATGATCAGAGGCGCTCCCATCCTGTCCGACGTGCTCGCCGGGAAGCTGAAGGCGCTGGTCAACGAAAAAGCCGCCGTCATCCAGAACTGGATGGACGAAGGCCGCCTCGCCCCGATCGATCCCCATCACTTGATCTTCGCCATCTGGGCGACGACCCAGCATTACGCCGACTTCGACGTCCAGGTCCGCGCCATCCTCGGCGACGACAGCGAAGGTCGCTTCAGTGGCGCGGCCACGGCGTTGACCAAGATTTTTTTAGATGGGCTGAAGCCTCGTTGATCTTCCGACAAACGCCGAGTTTCAGGCAGCCGGGCGGCGCTCCAGCAAAAACATGCGGGAACCGAACGAATAGCTTTCGTCCAACGCGGTCGACGTGATGTCCGGGTTGGCTTCCAGAAACTCGGCGAACGCTTTCTCCTCGCCGAGAAAACGATCTTTTCGTCCGCCCGGATAATATTCATCGAAGATGATCAGCGTGTGCCGACCGATCAGCGTCTCACAGAAGTTCAGCGCCTCCACAGCCGATGAATAGAGATCGGAATCGACCATGATGATGCCGGCTTTTTTCATCTGATGCTGCGTTCTTGTGGCGGGCTTGCAGGTCTCGGAAAACCACCCCTTGATCAAGGCGACACGCTGCCAATCGACGCTGCGTCTAGTTAGAAAATCACGAGCGAAGTCCTCGGGGCAGCGATATTGGCCGGGCATCCAGATATTGTTGTCGTCGACATCGGCCTCTTGCGGCAGCCCTTCAAAGGAATCGAAGCCGAACAGCCGGGAATTTGTCCTTCCTCGCCTTTCGAGGAGGTCATGAACGATGGCCAGCGTACTGCCGTTATAGACGCCGAACTCCAGATAATCGCCAAGCTCATCATCGCCGAGCTTCGTCAACAGTTGATCGATCGCCGCGCCGACAGCGGCCCTGAACTTCGCCTCATCGACCAAAAGATCACCCTGTCTGACGCGCTTCAGCATCAACATGTTGCCAAGATGCACGCTTCGACATTTCCGATAAAAACGATGCACCACCTTGGCGGCACCGAGCATGCCGAACTTGTCCAGGGCCATCTTGGTCGAGCTGGTCGTGAGCATGACTATCCCTTGAAGAGTTTTGGAACTTATCGGGAAGCTGAAGATTAAATAAACTTTAAAGATTGCATCATGAAAAATAAACGCTTTTTAGTTGAGAAAAGTTGAGAATACAGCACCCTTCCAGGGCAATCCCGTCTTTAGCGGCCCTTACTCACGCAAAAGCATGAGCATCGCAGCCGTCGTGGCGGCGGCGCCCAGCCAGACCACGGGTGCTACCCAGCCATGGCCGAGCAGGCCTTCCCATATAATGATGAAGACCGGCACGAGATAGCCGTAGGCCATGACTTTGGCCGATGGCAGTCGGAGGGTGGCGTATTGGACCAGAAAGAAGGTTCCGGCTGTCGTGATGATGCCGAGATAGAGGATGCAGGCCCAGGCAATCCAGGGAAGGCTCAACCAGTCGGTGTCAGCGATGGCGCGGTTGCTGTAGGCGCTTGCGACCAGGAGCCCGCCGCAAATGCCAAGAAAAGTGTAGACCGTGAGCGGCTCGCCGCGATGCAGCTTTCGGCCCATCGGCGTGTAGAGTGCATGGCAGGCGCAGCCGATCAGAAAAATCTGCTCGCCAAAGCCAAGCTCCAGACCGAGCATCGCGTCCAGATCGGCGCGGAAAATCACCCAGATTGCGCCCACGCCCGCGAGCAACAGGGCAAACATTGCGCTCGGCCTCGTGATCTGGCGCATCAAGACGTAGCCGAAGCCAGCGCTCATGATCGGTGTCAGCGTGAAGATGGCGCCTGTCGATACCGGGTCGGTGACCTGCAGGGCCTCGAACATCAAGATGAAATAGCTGGCCAGCAGTCCGCCCAGAACCGGATAGCGCCAGCCCTGTCTGATATGCTCTCGCCTGATCTTCGACGCCGCGAGCGCGCCCATGATGACGGCCGCGAGTGTGAACCGCGCTACGGTCAGCACCGAAGGTTCGATATGCGGCGCTGCCAGATCGCCAAGCGTGAACGACACGGAGATGAGAGCCGCAAACGCCAGCATCGCAGCATGTCCGCGGGCGGCGGCCCGTTCGTCGACTTTGGCCTGTTCACTCACCCCCGTTCGTTCGACAAAGTCTGGGCGCTGACAGCGCACAACCTGCCGCAGTCCAAGTCAACGCAGGCCGGCGTCCGGCCGCATGGGGTTGTTGGGGTGTGTGGTCCAGTCGCCATGTTCGGCAGCCACGGGCTGCCCGGTACGAGGGTCGGTGGTGCCGGGGGCCATGCGTTCCATGGTAATGCAGCCTTCGACCGGGCAGACATTGATGCAGAGATTGCAGGCGACGCATTCCTCGTCGATTACATCGAAAGTCCGGTTCTCGTCCATCGAGATCGCCTGATGGGAGGTGTCCTCGCAGGCGGCGAAGCAGCGGCCGCATTTGATGCAGGCGTCCTGGTCGATGCGCGCCTTGGTGACATAGTTGAGATTGAGATGCTGCCATTCCGTGAAGTTCGGCACGGCGCGGCCCTGGAAGGCGGCAAGATCGGCGTGGCCCTTCTCGTCCATCCAGGACTTCAGCCCCTCGATCATCTCGGTGACAATGCGAAAGCCGTAGGTCATGGCGGCAGTACAGACCTGAACATTGCCCGCCCCCATTGTAATGAACTCGGCGGCATCACGCCAAGTCGTCACCCCACCAATCGCCGATATAGGCAGACCTCCCGTCTCGGGATCGCGCGCTATCTGACCGACCATATTCAAGGCGATTGGTTTTACCGCCGGACCGCAATAGCCGCCGTGGGAGCCTTTGCCATCGATCTCGGGTTCGGGGGAAAAGGTGTCGAGGTTGATCGAGGTGATCGATTGCACGGTGTTGATCAGGCTGACGGCATCGGCCCCGCCGCGTTTGGCGGCCTGAGCGGGGTAGCGGATGTCGGTGATGTTGGGGGTGAGCTTGACGATGACGGGCATCCGGGTGTGGGTCTTGCACCAGCGGGCGACCATCTCGATGTATTCTGGAACTTGCCCGACGGCCGAGCCCATGCCGCGTTCGGACATGCCGTGGGGGCAGCCGAAATTGAGCTCGACGCCGTCGCATT
>JBPCVQ010000170.1:0-10958 GCA_051010395.1 Geminicoccaceae bacterium
GCGGAAAACAGCACCAGACCGACGGTGGTGAGCCCGAGCCCGATCTCCTCGGCGTAGAACGCCGGGAGGTAGACGTAGAGCGGCAGGTTCAAAGCTGCGAGCGGCAGGCCGAGAGCGCCGTAGGCGAGCAGTGTCCTGAAGGCAATCGGCGCCGGCGCCTTGGTCAAACCTGTTCCTTCTCCATGCAACGACGCCTTTCATAGCCGATCATTGGCGAGAGGACAGCTTAAACGCTGCCGCAGCTGCTTTCGATCAGGTGATTGTACGCCGCCGATCCGGATTTAGATCACGCCGTGCCGGAAAAAGCCGCCTCCTATCTGGACGACGGCGACAGAAGACGCTTGGAGGCGGCCGGACGTGCATCCAACGAAGCTTAGACACGTCCGGCCGGTCCAGGTCAGTCAAGTCGCGCTTGTGATATGGCTCACGGCGTCATCGGTCGACCACACGGCGTTCGCCATGTAGCGGAAATTGGTGAGGGCGGCGAGATAGCCGTCACCTTCGGGCAGCATGGCGGCAGCCGTAGCATCCTTGACGACCGCGACTTCGAAGCCCTGCTCGAGCAATTCGCGCATGTGGGATTCGGTGCAGAGATTGGCCGACATGCCCGCAAGGATCACCTGATCCACCTTGTTCTTGCGTAATTGCAGCACGAGGTCGTTTGACTCATTGCCGTAGAGCTTGTGAGGCGACGTCACGATGGTTTTGCCATCGTGGATATACTGTTTGTATTGCGCCATGAAGTCGGCGCCGGAATTCTCGAAGCCTTCAGTCGTCAATGCGCCTTGGCGGTCGAACATGCCGATCTTGTGCATCAGTTTTTCGAGTGCTCCCTCGAACCGCCAGCCATGATCGGTCGGATAGTAGTAGTGAGGCGAAACGGCCACGGTCATCTCGCGGTCCTTGGCTGCCTTGAACAACCGATCGATATTATCGACTGTATTGTGATGTTCGACGCTTGCGCCAACCACGCCCCATGTCACGCCGTCGGGGCTGAGAAAATCGATTTGAGGGTCCGTGACCACCAAAGCTGCCCGTTTCAGGTCCAGCACCATATCGCTTGGCGGCAGCGCCGGTTCTGCAGGCTCGGCGTAGGGGTTGTCCTCGGCCTTGGCTGAGCTGGCGCCGACGCCGGTAACGACGGCAGCCGCCGCTGTCGCCGCGATGCCGCCGCGAAGTGCCTCGCGTCGATCGATCTTGTCCTTACCCTGATATTCTGACATGCCAAATTCCTTTCCTCGGTCATTGTTGACGAGTTAGAAAATGGCGGATGTGATGTGCCTTTTCGTCCGACTTTGGTGCCCCTCATGCCTTTTCGTGTGTTCACGCGTTCGAAATGCCGGCAAGACATGAAGCATGTCCTACGAACATATTTTTGATGAGCTGGATATCGACGCTGACCCCTTTGCACTCTGCGAGCTGCAGGGGCGGAGCCGCCTCGGCTTGGGGCGGCAGCCGTTCGCCATGCTCCATTATGTCCTGGCAGGTGACGGTGAGATCATCGTCGGTGACCATCCGCCGATCCATGTGGAACGCGGTACGCTGGTGCTGGTGCCCGCGATCCAGCCTCACACCCTCAGCAGCCTCGGCGGACAAGGAAACCCGCTACCGGATTGCCATCCGGCCGAACTCGATCTGGCCCGCCACCTGCGTCTCGATATCGATGCCGAAACAGACGGTGGACTCCTGGCGATATGCAGTCAGGTCAAGGTTGGCGTTCGCGGGCTGAGCGGCCTTATCGACTTGATCAGAGACCCCCTTATCGAGCGGATCGGCCCTGAGAGCGCCATGGTCGGTGCGGTGGATCAGCTTTTGCACGAGCTATCCAGGCCGAAGCTCGGCAGCAGGGCGATGATCCGGGCTCTGCTCCTGCAGTGCATGATCCAGCTCCTGCGCAGCCGGCTGACGTCAAATGAACCGGGCTTGAGATGGATGGCGGCGCTGGCCGATGAGAACCTGTGGTCGGCGTTGCGGTTGATGCTCGACCAGCCGGGTCACGCACATTCGGTCGAGAGTCTTGCCGAGGCCGCCGGCATGAGCCGGTCGACATTTGCGCAACGCTTCTCGGAGGCCTATGGAAGCGGGCCGATGGAGCTTCTCCGCAGTTTACGCATGCATCTGGCGGCATCACTCCTTTCGGAATCCGACCTGCCGGTCAAACGCATTGCCGAGCTGGCTGGTTTCAAGAGCCGCAGTGCGTTCAGCAGAGCCTTCGAAGGCATTGTCGGAAAATCGCCGCAGAGCTTTCGGTCCGATGCGCGCAACACGAACCAAGGCAGCTGATCACGGTCAAAGCAGATAGAGCGTTGCCAGCCCCAGAAAACTGAAGAAGCCGACGACGTCGGTGACGGTGGTCAGGAACACGCCGGAGGATACGGCGGGATCGAAGCCAAGCTTGTCAAGGATGAGGGGGATGCAGACGCCGGCGAGGACGCCTGCGACCAGGGTTATCACCATGGCGAAGCCGAAAAGGACGCTGAGCATCGGATCGCCAAACCAGAAAAGGGCGACGGCGAGGCCGGCGGCCATGAACAGAAAGCCGTTGATGCTGCCGGAAAAGAACTCCTTGGCCAGGACGCGTAACGCGTTGGCGGCCGTCACCTCGCGCACGGCAAGCGCGCGGACCACGACGGTGAGGGTCTGCGTGCCGGCATTGCCGCCCATGGAGGCGACGATCGGCATGAGGACGGCGAGCGCGACGATCTGGCCGATAGCGCCCTCGAACTGAGCGATGACCACTGACGCGAGCACGGCGGTGGCGAGGTTGATCAGGAGCCAGGGAAAGCGCCGAAAGCTCGTCTTGAGCGGTGAAGCGAAGATGTCGGCTTCGCTGACACCGCCAAGGCGGAGAATGTCCTCCTCGGCCTCGTCCTCGATCACCTCGACCACGTCGTCGATGGTGATCACGCCGAGCAACCGGCCATCGCCATCGACCACGGGCATCGAGACCAGGTCATATTGGCTGAAGCGAAAGCCGACCTCTTCCTGATCCATATCGACGGGGACGGTGTGCAGCTCCTTCATGGTCAGTTCGTTCAGATGCACGTCGCGCTTGCTGCGCAGGACGCGCGAGAGCGGGATCGAGCCGACCGGGCAGAATTTCGGATCGACGATATAGATGTCGTAGAAGTCATCAGGCAGGCCGTCGTCGACACGTAAGTAGTCGATGGTCTGGCCGACGGTCCAGAATTCGGGCGCCGCCACCAGCTGGCGCTGCATCAGCCGGCCGGCGCTGTCTTCCGGGTAGGTAAGGCCCTGCTCGACCGCGACCCGATCGGGCATGGGCAGGGCTTCGAGCAGGGCGGACTGCTCCGGTTCGTCCAGATCCTCCAGAACCTCGATGGCGTCGTCGGTGTCGAGCTGGGCGATCGCCGCACCCACCTCTTCCGGGCTCAGGATCTCGAGGATTTCGGCCCTGACCGTTTCGTCGAGATGGGTCAGAAGTTCGGGATCAAGTTCGTCGCGGATTTCGCCGATGAGAGCTTCACGCTCTTCGCGGCCGAGCTGTTCCAGGAGATCGGCCTGGTCGGCGACATGCAGGGTCGATGCGAGCGCGGCGGCTTCTGACAGCGCCCCAACCTCGATCGCCGCCCTGATCGCCCAGATCAGCTCGTCCGTCAGCTCAGCAAGGGCCCCAGGCTCTGCGGGGGCCTCGGGCCCTTCGGTTATTTCAGGCGATGTGTCCTGATCGGTGCCGGTCTCCGTCACTGGGCTCTGCCCTAAACTATGCGTTTAGCAATTGCGCTTCGACCACGGCGACTGCGGCGAGATTGATGATGCCGCGTGCGGTCACCGAGGGCGTGACGATATGGGCCGGCTTCGCCGGACCCATCAGGATCGGCCCGACCGACACCGACTCTGTGGCGGCTTTCAGGAGATTGTAAGCGACGTTGGCGGCATCCAGCGTCGGCATGATCAGAAGATTGGCATCACCCTTCAGCGTCGAGTCGGGCAGAATGTCGGCTCTGATATCGGCGGAAAGGGCGGTGTCCGCGTGCATTTCGCCATCCACCTCAAGCTCGGGCGCGCGATCACGCACCAGCTCCAAGGCCTGGCGCATCTTTTCGGTGGTCGCAGTCTCACGCGAGCCGAAATTGGCGTGAGCGACCAGGGCCACTCTGGGCTCGATCCCGAACCAGCGAACCATGTCCGCAGCACGAATAGTGGTCTCCGCCAGTTCCTCCGCACTCGGATCGTAGGACACATAGGTGTCGGCAAAGAACAGCGGGCGGTTCTCCAGGATCACCAGATGCAGCGTCGACATGTCGTGCATGTCCCGGCGCCGGCCGAGTACGCCCTCGATTTCGTTCAGATGCCGCTCGAAGCGGCCGGTGGGGCCGGCGATCAGCGCATCCGCTTCGCCGCGATCGACCATGACCGAGGCGATCGCCGTCGAGCGCGTACGGATGATTTCCCTGGCTGCGACCGGCGTGACGCCGCGGCGGCCCCGTCTTTCGCGATAGTGGGCGACATAGTCGTTGTAGCGTGGGTCGCTCAACGGGTTGCAGAGTTCGACATCCTTCTCGATGTCGAGGGTCAGGCCCAGCCTGTCGATGCGGGATTGGATGACCTCTGGCCGGCCGATCAGGATCGGCTCGACCAGGCGTTCCTCCAAAAGAGCCTGCACCGCGCGCAGCACCTTGAATTCCTCACCGTCCCCGAACGCCACGCGCATCGGCCGCTCTCTCGCGCGCTCGAAGATCGGTTTCATGATGAAGCCCGAGCGGAAAACGAACTGGGAGAGCCGGTCGTGATAGGCCCGCATATTCTCGATCGGTCGTGCGGCGACGCCGGTTTCCATCGCTGCCTCTGCAACCGCGATCGGCAGCTCGACGGCGAGCCTGGGGTCGAAAGGTTTGGGAATGATGCAATCCGGCCCGAAATTCAGATCGGCAAGACCGTAGGCCGCCGCTACCGTCTCCGGCGCCGCTTTCTTGGCGAGGTCGGCGATCGCGCGGGTACAGGCAATCATCATCTCGCGATTGATCGTGGTCGCGCCGACGTCGAGGGCGCCTCGGAAGATGAAGGGAAAGCAGATGACGTTGTTGACCTGGTTCGGATAGTCGCTCCGTCCTGTCGCGATGATCGCATCCGGGGCGGCCTCGCGCGCATCCTCCGGGCTGATCTCCGAGACCGGGTTGGCGAGCGCCATGATCATCGGCTTCGCCGCCATCATACGCACCATGTCCTTGGTCAGGATCCGAGGCGCTGAAAGCCCGAGAAAAACGTCCCTGCCGATCACGGCTTCCGCAAGGGTGCGCTCGTCGGTGGCCCTGGCGAAGCGTGACTTATACGGGTCCATCAGGGTTTCACGGCCCTCATAGACCACGCCCTCGATGTCGACCACGGTGATGTTCTCGGGCTTCAGGCCGAGGGCGACCAGATGATCGAGGCAGGCAAGGGCGGCGGCACCAGCCCCCGACGCCACCAATGTCACTTCGTCCAGGGACTTGCCCAGCAAGTCGAGGCCATTGGTAATGGCTGCGCCGACGATGATCGCGGTGCCGTGCTGATCATCGTGGAAGACAGGGATGCGCATACGCTCGCGAAGACGGCTTTCCACTTCGAAACATTCGGGCGCCTTGATGTCCTCGAGATTGATCGCCCCGAAGGTCGGCTCCATCGCCGCCACGATCTCGACCAGCTTGTCCGGATCGGTCTCGTCAAGCTCGATGTCGAACGCATCGATACCGGCGAACTTTTTAAACAGGACCGCCTTGCCTTCCATGACCGGCTTGGCGCCGAGTGGCCCGATGGCACCGAGCCCCAGGACAGCTGTGCCGTTAGTGACCACGCCTACGAGATTACCCTTCGAGGTGAGGCTGGCTGCCTCCGCCGGGTTTTCGGCGATCAGGGACGAGGCCGTCGCCACACCTGGCGAATAGGCGAGCGCCAGGTCCCGTTGGGTCGCAAGCGGCTTGGTCGCCACGACGGAGAGCTTGCCGGGCGTTGGCCTCCGATGATAGTCGAGTGCATCCTCGCCGAGCTGATCCGCCATGGCATCACCAATTCAAAGGGTTATAAAGACGCCCACTATAGCTAAGTCGTGCGGCCACACCATGTGGAATGTCCGTGGCGTGTCCACAGCATTCACTTCAGGCCGCTATCGTCAGGAATGACGGTTTGCGCCCAGGTTTGGAAACAGTGTGCCGAAGGATGAGAGAGAAAAGATGGTGCGGTCGAGAAGACTCGAACTTCCACCCCATTTCTGGGACAGCGACCTCAACGCTGCGCGTCTACCAGTTCCGCCACGACCGCACATCGAGCAGGGCTTAGAGCCCCTGCAGCAATGGCGAGATAGCAAATGACGCCCCCCCTTACAAGCCCCGGTGCGAGGCGCACTGCCTTTACGCTGAAAGAATCTTCTCTTGAATGGCTCGTGAGTGATGGGCTGACACCGTATCCCGATGCGATTGAGGTGATGGAGAAGCGCGTCGAGGCTATCCACGCCGGCTCGGCACCGGAACTCGTCTGGTTGGTGGAGCATCCGCCGCTGATCACCTCAGGCACCAGCGCCAAGGCGGCGGATCTGATCGACGCCGATCGCTTCCCCGTCTATGTAGCGGGGCGCGGCGGCCAATATACCTATCACGGTCCCGGCCAACGGGTCGGCTATGTGATGCTGGATCTTCGAAAGCGCGGCCAGGATCTCCGCCGCTACATCCACCAGCTCGAAGGCTGGATCATCGAGACGCTCAAAGCGTTTGACATCAAGGGAGAGAGGCGGGAGGGCCGCGTCGGCATCTGGGTTTCTCGCCCGGATGGTCGCGAAGACAAAATCGCCGCCATCGGTGTCCGCGTACGCCGCTGGATCACCTACCACGGCATCGCCATCAACCTCGCGCCGGATTTAGAGCATTTTTCGAGCATTGTGCCCTGCGGGATTAGCGGGCATGGGGTAACGTCGATAAGAGAGTTGGGGTGTCAGGCGACACTCGCTGAACTTGACGAGGTGTTGCGGGCGACGTTTGGGGTGGTTTTTTCGGGGTAGGTTAGAAATGAGCAATTTGGTCGGCTAATCACCGGCAAGCTGCCGCAGCGCACATTTCCGTTTCGTGCCGATTGTGATGAAAAAGTCCGCGGCACCCGAAAATCACCTCTCGATCTAGAAGCAGTTTCTAATTGCAGGATTTTCTTAGAATTTCATTTCGCAAATGCACGTCTTGAGGAACGATATTCTAACGGAATCCCACTCCAAGTATTCGCGCGGACTTTTTCATCACAATCTGCCAATAGTTGCCACTCCAACATTGCGTCAAACGACGATCTGAATAGACTTTCGAAATGGGAAACTATCGCTATCGCGACCTCGACGAGGATGAAGTCATCTCGACGGCCGGGAAGGCATTGGCCCGATCGTCGAGCGGAGCAGTGAGTGTATCCCCTGTCGAGACGATTAGCGATATTCAACGTAGAAATCTCGTCATTAGGGCCGTCGCCGCTTATTCAGACGGTTCGAAACAACCGATCATTGTCAAAGCGACCCGATCCGCAGCCTATGATCCGAAGGCGAAAGATAGCCTTCACACGTCTGGATTGTTTCGAGAATGGGCAGCGACGGCCTTACTCAAACCTTGGGCCGATAACGGTATGTTGGTATCGCAATTTTTGGCTGGTGACAGTGAGTTAGGCTTGATCGTCACTCACGACTTAGGCTCAGAACTTCCATCCCTAGTCGAGCCCTTGTTGGGCGACAAGCCTAGCCATGCAGAAAAGGCAATTCTGGAGTATGCAGCCGCCCTTGGGAACCTGCATGCAAAGACGGTTGGCTGCAATGAAGCGTACAACCAGATTGCCCAAGCGGCATTTCCCCATGAAATCACCAAGGAAGACAACCTGCCGATCCTGACGAAATCTATGGGGGTGATTCAAGGCGCTCTCGGTGGCAGGTCTGACAAAGATGAGATCGCTGTGATTGCAGAAAGCTTGGATCGTCCAGGGCAATGGCAGGCACTGGTTCATGGAGACCTTTGCCCGGACAATGTACTGTTTAAAGGAGATCGAGCCTGTTTCATTGATTTTGAGGCAGCCCGACCCGGCCATGCACTTCTGGACACGTCCTATCTATGGATGGGCTTCCCCTCGTGTTGGTGTGCGGGCCGCCTTCCTGAAGCTCTCAGCAGACAAGCTGAACAAGCTTATCTCAGGGCTCTGAGTACGACGTGTCGCACCTCCTTCGAGGAGGCTTCCTACCGGCTGGAACTCGCGCACATTTGTGCCGCGCAGATGCTGAGACGAATCGCAGGAGTCTTGGAAGAAGCACTTGTCTCCAATTGGGAATGGGGTATAGCGGCAGTACGAAGCAGGATTCTTTGGGGAGTGAGGTCAGCTTGCAACGTTATGAGCCAGGCTCAAACCCTGCCGGTCCTAAATGTTCTTGCTGAGCGCTGGGCAGAAGATCTTGAGGATCGATGGGAGCAGAGTGAAGTTCTCAGCTACTACCCAGCATTTGAGAATGTCGATACTGCAGGTTTATAGGGCAATGTTCGCCTTTCACTGACTGCCCCGTGAAGGCGGCAATGGGTCAGTTGTACGCATTGATGACGATGTCGACGTGTCCGCTTTCGTTCGAAAAATGATCTTCGTCCCGTGATACGAATTAGCCACTAACGCCTGACTTCACGGCTTCGGATTGTTGGACCGCTGACCGGCCCGCCTGCGGCAGTGACAGCACCAGCATCAGCCCCAACACCGCCATGCCGGCGAGCGTCATGAAGGCCGGATCGTAACTTCCCATCACATCGAAAATCCGGCCGGCGAGGATGGGGCCGATGGCGCCGCCGATCGTGCCGAAAAAGACGATGGCGCCAAAAATCGCCCCCACCGCGCGCGTTCCAAAAAATTCGGCGATGGTCGGGGCGACGATGGTGAAGAGGCCGCCATGGCCGACGCCATAGAGCAGGGCTGCGGCGAACAGCAGCCAGGGGGTGTCGATCAAGAGCAGGGCGAGCAAGCCTGCGATCAGCGGCAGGAAGCAGAGGATGAAGCCCCGCTTCCCGCCGATGCGATCGGCAAAGCCGCCAATGGCGAGGCGGCCGACAACACTTGCACCGGCGATCGTCGACAAAAGCACCGCAGCACTCGTGGCGCTCATGCCGAGATCCATGCCGTGTACGGGCAGATGCAGCGGCACGGTGGTCAGGGACGGCAGGAAGAGAAACTGGATGGCGCAGAGCGTCCAGAAGACGCGTGATGTCATGACCGATCTCAAACCGCCACTCGGAGCGCCGGTTTCGGTTGCCGCTGTTGTAGGCGCTGCCGGGGTTTTCATGAGGAGGGCGCCGATCAGGAGGAAAACGGCAGCAGCGATGCCGAGCGCCATCGAGGCGCCGCGCCAGCCGATGTCGGCGATCAGGAAAGCCGCGGCCAGCGGCAGCAGCATCTGCCCAGCCGCCGTGCCTGACTTGACGACGCCGGTCATGATGCCGCGCCGCTTGTCGAACCAGCGCGTGACGGCAGCGAGCGTGACCACGTCGTGGGTGCTCATGCCGAGGCCGATGAAGAGGCCGAAGATCAAAAAGAGATGCCAGGGCTCGCTGACCTGCGAGATCAGCGCAAAGCCGAGACCGTGGAGCAGCCCAGTGACCGCCAGCACCGGTCGCGGGCCGGTCCGGTCACTTAGATGGCCAAGTCCCGCCGCCAGCAATCCCATCACCAGAAAAGCGAGCGAGGCGGCGCTCGACAATGTTGTGCGCGACCAGCCGAATTCATCCTCGAAGGTCTTGAAGAACAGCGAATAGGAAAACAGCAGCCCGATCACCATGAACTGCGTCAGGCAAGCACCGAGCACCACCGCGTAACGCGGGTCGATTTTTTTGTCACTTGCCATGGCGGAAGATATCCAAAGGAAGGGTGATGATCACGTCAGATGGTGAGTGCCATGGGCGTTTAACACCGGGCTGCCCTAAGCCTTGACGCCCGCACCAAGTGCCGGCTCGGCGTCCGGGTCGAGGGGCCAGCGGGCGCGGGCTCGAACGTCGAGTTCGTCGGTGAGGCCGAGTGCTAGACGCTCAACGCCGGTCCAGGCGATCATCACGCCATTGTCGGTGCAGAGTGCCGCGGGCGGCACGACCAGACGTAGGCTGGCGCGGCCAGCCAGCGTGACGAGACGCTTCTTCAGATAGGCATTGGCGGCAACGCCGCCTGCGACGACAAGAGCTTTTGGCGGCTTCTGCATGTTTTGGCTGAGCTTGACGGCGCGCACCGTCCGATCCAGCAGGCTGTCGATTGCCGCCGCTTGAAAGCTTGCGCATAAGTCATTGATATAGGGCGCGTCGAGGCTTCTCGACCCCAGGCGTTGGATTGCGTGACGCAGCGCTGTCTTGAGGCCGGAGAAAGAGAAGTGACAATTGGGCTTGCCCGCCATCGGCCTTGGAAAATCAAACGCTTTAGGATCGCCGGCGCGCGCCGCGCCCTCGATGGCGGGGCCGCCGGGATAGCCGAGGCCGAGCATTTTGGCGGCCTTGTCGTAGGCCTCGCCAAGCGCATCGTCGAGGGTGGTGCCAAGGCGCCTGTAGCGCCCGACGCCGTCGACCATGAGGAGTTGGCAGTGGCCGCCGGACACCAGGAGGAGGAGATAGGGAAATCCGAGATCGTCTTCGGTCAGTCTGGCGGTCAGTGCATGGGCTTCGAGATGATTGACGGCGATCAGCGGACGCCGATGCACGGCCGCGATCGCCTTGCCCGTGACGAGGCCGGTGATCAGGCCGCCGATAAGGCCAGGACCTGCGGTCACGGCGATGGCGCCCAGATCCGGAAATCCGAGCCCTGCTTTCTTCATCACGTCGTCGATCATGACATCGATGATGTCCAGATGCGCACGGGCCGCGATCTCGGGCACGATACCACCGAAAGGTGCGTGCCGATCGAGCTGGGAGCTCAGCCTTTCCGCACGAACGCGGCGATCGGCATCGACCAGGGCGACGCCGGTATCGTCGCAACTGGTCTCGATGCCCAGC
>JBPCVQ010000171.1:0-5929 GCA_051010395.1 Geminicoccaceae bacterium
GCCAAATGGGGTGCTGCCAATCGAGACTGATCCATGAGGGGGGGGAAACCGACATGGACGACACAAAATGGGGTGTCGAAGACAAACGGGGCTACTGGACACCCAATGATCGGATCAAATACCCGGCCGTCTTCGTCTGGCCGCCGCAGCTAGTCGCGATCGCGAAATGGTTGCCGGGGTATCTCTTTCCCTGGACCGTTTCCTATGCGGCGCTTGCCGCCTTCGTCTGGTTTTTCCTGACACCCTCGATCGAGCAAATGCGTACGCTGTCCGCCGATTGGATTGTACTGATCCTGCTGCGCAATCTCGGCCTTCACATCGCCATCGTCGGCGGACAACATTATTGGCTATATCTTCGAAGAGCTCAGGACACATCGTTCAAATACAACCGCCGCTGGCCCGACGAACCTAAATCTAGCTTCACGTTCAACGATCAGACCAAGGACAATATGTTCTGGTCTCTGATAAGCGGCGTGCCGATCTGGACGGCTTGGGAGGTCGTGGCGCTTTGGCTCTATGCCAACGGCTATGTGACACAACTCGCGATCGCCGAGAACCCTATCTGGTTCCTGGCGCTCTGGCTGCTCGTGCCGCTTTTGCACGAATTCCATTTCTACTGCGTTCATCGACTGCTTCACTGGCCACCTCTCTACAGGGCCGCGCACAAGCTGCATCACCGTAACACCAATCCCGGCCCTTGGTCCGGCTTGTCGATGCATCCCATCGAACATCTGCTCTACTTCTCGGGCTTTCTCATCTATTTTGTTCTGCCCTCACATCCAATCCATATGCTCAATGTCGGATTGCTGGCGGGTCTCTCTCCGGCACAGGGGCACACAGGATTCGATCGAGTGGTGACCGGCAACGGCAAGAGTGTTCATCTCCCCTATTTCGCGCATTATCTTCACCACCGATATTTCGAGGTGAACTACGCTGACGGCTCAATCCCGCTCGATAAGTGGTTCGGCACGTTCCACGATGGTTCGCCGGAAGCCGATGAGGCGTTGAAAAAACGGCGCATTGGCCGGCATTGAACAGCCGTCAGGCCAACGCAGCAGGAGGCTGAGGCACCTTGGCCGGTGACCCGCCGTGCTTCCTGTCACCTGCTTCAACTGGCACCACCATCGATGCTGAGCGCTTGTCTGGTGATCCAACCGACATGGTCACTGGCCAAGAACTATGCAGGCATCGTCATCAAACGACGGAATGCTATTTCAGCCGATGAATTTCCAATAGGTATCTTTCTTGGTGACGTAGCCGTCTCGGAATTCCCAGAGATCGCAACCGAGATATTCGAAAGGCTGCCCATCCCTGGGTGTGCCGCGCACCACCCATTCGGAAAGCGCCTTGGTCCCATCGACGATCCAATGACGCATCTCCTCCCAGCGCATGTCTGGGATCTGCGCGTAGCGTGCGCCCAGCACCTCACCGATCTCGGCCTTGCCGCGGCAGCGCCTTCCCTCCGGCGCGCCGCCCCCCCGCGCCATAAGCCACTCGCAATCCTCGACGAAATGCGACAGAATCGCATCGACGTCATGCCGATTGAAACCGTCTTGGATCTCGTCCAGAAGCGCTATCGTCAGCTCTCGCCCCATGATGACACCTCCCCTCGACCGTCCATACAAATACGCTCACCGCCTCTTCCTCTGATCATGTGCTCAAAGTCGGCATTCGCGTGGTTCTTCCTTCAATATTGTAGCAGTTTGTCCACATTCAGACGAACAGGCAAGCAATTGGCCTCACCCGACGGTAAGATCGAAAATCGGGTATCGATGTCGTAGGCAGCCCTGTGCGGCTGAACATTCGGCTGCAAGATGAACCCTGATAGCTCTGGAAACAGCCAGCGATCGGTTCATCTTCGAATAAGGAGTTATCTCGGACTGCAGGAGCGATGATCATGGCGACGAAGCCCTTGGCAAAACCAAGTCCGGCCAGCGAGGATGAGGGCGAGCGCGCGGTGACCACGAATTCCGTCTACAGTCGGCGTGCGCGGTTTTTCGATTCGGGCAATGCCTTCAACCTCAAATACCCTGCCGTGCCCTGCCACCAGTTCATGGCCGAACGGGATCGAGCGCTTGATCCCGCCACGGGAACAGAACTCATCCCGCTCGATCTCAGCGGCCCGCTCGACATCCCCTACACCGTCACGACACCGCTGATCTTGACCTGCTACGCGCGAATCCGCGCCAAGGATCGGCTGGAGACCAGTTTCACCTGTAGCGGCGAGCTCTACTACGTGATCCAAGGCGCCGGCCATTCGACCAAGGGTGCCGATCGGATCGATTGGGCGAACGGCGACATCTTCTGTCTGCCGGGCGGCGGTGAAACGATCCATGTCGCGGGTGATGACGACTGTGTGCTATGGATCATTACCAATCAGCCAGCCCTCGCCTTCGAGCATCTCCAGCCGGCTTCCTCCGATGATGCCGTAACCGAAGCCGTTCATTATCCGGTTGCCGAGATCGATCATCAGCTGACGCGGGTCAGATCAGGACTCAAAGGCCAGAACATCGCTGGTCTCGCGTTGGTTTTTTTCCCATGAACGCCAAGCCAAAAGCCGCAACATTCTCCCGACCCTGACCCTGGCCATGAACCAACTACCACCAAAGGAAATGCAACGTCCCCATCGCCACAATTCAGTTGCGATCACCCTCAACATTCAATGTCAGGACTGCTACTCGATGATCGACGGCAAGCGGGTCGACTGGCAGCCAGGCGCGGTCATGGTGACGCCGCCCGGCGACGTGCACTCACACCACAATGATGGCGATCGGATCATGACCTGCCTGATCGTTCAGGACGGCGGCCTCTACTATCACTGCCGAACCATGGGCTTCGAGTTCATCGACGACGAACGCATTTAGTCCTTTCCAAGACGCTTTTCGACCTTGGAGGAAGCAAGACCATCCTGCCCTTTCCCGGACCTCAGCGGCAAGACAACGCGTACGATCCCATCAAATGCATTGAAAGCGAGTAGTTACCCCCAAGCATCAGCCATTCACCAGACGTCAGGGATTGCATTCATGCCCGGCTGGATAGTCGACTGAATCGTTCGGGTAACAGCAGACTTTGTTTTCATCGCCGCCTGGCCATGCACAGGGCGCGATAGCTCTTGCGCGATGCTTGTTTCTGGAAAGTAGCTTATCGAGCGCTTTGAAGGTCGCTTCCTTGGAGAAACCGATCTCGTCCCAGCGGGCGCTGAAATCATGCTCGATCCAAATGGCGCCGCGCCTGCTCTCAAGGCGTCCGGCATGATCGGTGCCGATGCCGCCATAGTCGCGCAAGGCGACAGCGATGGCTTTCATCCCCGGTCGGACAGCCGGATCGAGCGTGGACGCCCACTCCTCAATGTCCTCATGAGGTATCTCCCAGACGAACCGGGTTCCCATGGGCAGGCGATCGCTCGGCCCACCGGTTTTCCCCGCTCCCTTGATCGCCGGCCCGACATAGGCGTATTGCGCTGGGTGCGGCCAGAGCAGCGTCAGGGCGTGTGGGATATGCCCCGCTTCCAGCTCCGCGCGGGTCACGGTCATGAATACATAAGGAAGGCCGCTTGCCCGATTGACCCGGTAGCCGTTCTCCTTGGCGAAGACATCGGCAGGGCGCATCGGCTCCGTGTCGATGCTCTCCTGCACAATACTAGCGGTTCCTGCGAGAATTTTGTCGTTTTCTAAACGCGTATTACCCCAATAGGACCAGCTCAAACCGGTATCGTAGTCGACGACCGAAACCATCGCGTCGCTATCGTCCGGAATTTGCCAATCGGGGTTCCAGGGTGCCATCTGGCCATGCAGGTTGCCCCAGTCCGGATGCTTCGTTTCAACAAGAGATTTGGTGTTCGCCTCGTCCGCATCGTAGATGGCAACCGTCCACTTCCGGCTGTTGAGATTGAATCTGCCTGCCGTGTGATCCCAGAGACGATCCACAAGCCAGCTCGAGTTCGGCGCCGTCGGCAGGGTCGCCGCCGGTATGTTCCAAGGCGCGAAAGGCCCACCGAACCTGCATGAGGGACCGCCGCCTTGATCCGGCGCCGTGGTCGACATGCAGCTTTCGGCAATCTGGACGCTACGATCGACGGTCACCGTTTCGCTGGCGGGCATCGATGCGCCGAAGCAGGAGATCCCAAATAGGAGAGAGGCGCGTAACATAAGGGCTTGCATTGAGGCCATCCCGATAAAAGTCGTCTGATAATATGACCGGCAGCGGCGGCGCAAGATCGGCAAAACCACCCTGCCCGTCTTCCGACAAATCGAAGCGCTGGCGACTAACCGATACGCTGGTTCAGATGGTCGGCTAAGCGAAGCGTGAGCTGCACGATACTCAGCGTCGGTGGAACGTGGCCACCCGAAGCGAAGACGCTCGAACCAGTGACGTAGAAATTGCTTGAGCCGAAGATCTTGCAGTTGGAATCGACGACGCCTTCGCTGGCGCTGGCAGCCATGCGCGTCGTTCCCAGATGGTGAAAGTCAGCGCCGCGTTCTCCTTCGGCCATACCAGCAATGCCGGGGCCATCGTCCAGCATCCAGTCCGGCACCTTTAGACGGCCGATGTCCTCATTTGCGAAATGTTTGCCAAGTTCGAGCACGCTTTCTTTGATGGTTTTCTTGTCGAGCTCGGTCAACTGCCAGTCCAGGGCCGTACGCCTGAGGCCGAATTTATCGCGTTCGTTCGAAAGAAGCACTCGGCTGTTCGGGTTGGGCTCTTGTTCCGCGCTCAGGCGAATGATCCCATCATAGTCTCCGGCAAGGGCATTGGCGTGCTCATGGGCCAGCATGCAACGCTGCGCTTTGAAATCCTCGTCGAAATAGCTTGCGATATCGACAACATAGTCGCTGTTGCAAAGCATCTTCTTGATGCGCGCTTTCCAGCTTTCCTGATCCGGTTTACCCTCGCCGCGCGCGATTTCGGCGAGCCGCATCTCGCAGTTCAGAATCTGGGCCGATCGCGTGAAGTCGCCGGTGATCGCGAAATTCACCGCTTCGCCCACGCGATTGAAGCTCTTCAATCCGTCGAAATGATCCTCGAGCGGACCATTCAGTATAGCGAAGCCACCATCAAGATGAACATGCTCCATGAAATATCGGCCGACGAGGTCCCTGCCATTGCCGATGCCGGCATCGATCTGGCTGTTGGCGTTGAGCAGCGCACGGGCGTTCTCGATACCGCCGAGAGCGAGCACGAAGACGTCGGCCGACACATCGAAACGCTGATCGACTTCACCATAGCCGGCGATCGTCATGCTCTGGACGACGCCAGAGGCGGTATCGACACTGATGTCCACAAGATTGGCGTTCAGCACCAGCTGAATATTGTCGCTGGTCTTAAGCGCCTCCAAGTATTTCTCGCCGAACCGGACTGGTGGGCTTAGATGGACGTCGATCCGGCGCAGATTGCCATCGGTGCCGTCGATGACGACATCGTTGGCATAATCAGGATCGATTTCGAGGATAGCTGCCGCCGGCTCGAACCAAGGCGCGATATCCGATTTGGTGATTGGCCAGCCCGTCAGATCAAGCTCCGGACGCGCCTCGAAGTCGAAGTCGTCCAAAGGACGGCAATAACCCGCCCAATGATTCGACGTTCCGCCGAGATAGCGCAGACGCGCGACGTCGAGCTCGAAATATTCGCGCCCGACAATGTCGCCTGCGTAAACCTCCTGTGACTGATCGCTGTAGTCGATATCGCCGGCTTCGAGCAACAGAACCTGTTTGCCCGTTTTCGCAAGCTCAAGTGCAAGCGTAATGCCAGCAACGCCGGCGCCTGCGATGCACACATCATACCTCACGCCGAGCTTGTCGCTCGCCGTGAACTCTCCGAATTGAGACAGCATGTCTGATCAGCGCTCGAAGTCAGATGTCTTGAGAACCCAGCCTTTATAGACGACGATCTGCTCGCCGGCTTTCGACTGGCGGATGGGTCTGATGATGAT
>JBPCVQ010000172.1:0-7321 GCA_051010395.1 Geminicoccaceae bacterium
CCATGCGTTCGTGTTGGGCGTGTCGATCCGCTGCCAGCGGCGATTTGAGAAGCGAAAGCGGGTGTTGGTGACCGCGCCGATGGCGATTTCTCAACAGGAAAAGGCGCTACACCTCATCCAGGGTGTAGATCGACTGGGCCGAGCGTACGCCGCGCAGTGCGAACCGGCCGATCGAGACCAGCCGATGGGATGAGCGCTTCGCCGCGGCAGCGAAGGTTTCGGACATGAGAAGGTTGCGTTCATATTGTGTGCAGAGCGCTTCGATCCTTGAGGCCTCGTTGACGGCGGGGCCGACTACAGTGAAGTCCAGCCGTTCGGCGCTGCCGACATTGCCCCAATAGACATTGCCAAGATGAAGGGCGATATCGAGATCCATCACCGGCTGGCCAGCAGCGCGCCGCTGCTCATCAATCTCGGTCGTCCTGTCCAGGATTTCCGACGCCGCATTCAAGGCCTTCTCGCATAGCTCTTCGGAGGGGTGGCCATTCAGGGGAAATGTGGCGAGCAGGCCGTCGCCCAGAAATTTTAAAACATTGCCGCCGTGGTCGACGATCGGCCCGACCAGACAGTCGAAATACTGGTTCAGCATCTCCACCAGATCAGCGCGCGGTATCCGCTCGGACATGGCGGTGAACCCTCGAAGGTCGGAGAGGAGAATGACCGACGAGATCACCTCGAGCGCGCCGCGCCTTATCTCGCCGTTGAGAATCTGACGGCCGGCGACACTGCCCACATAGGTGTCGAGAAGGTTGATGGTGATGTCCTGCGAGATCCGCGTCTGTGCCGCGATCCCGAGCTTGGGCACGAGATAGCCAAGCAGCGCGATTTGATCGTCGCTGAAGCCGCCTGGGGTCAACGTCGTCCAAGAAGTAATCACGCCCGTCTTGCCGTCAGGTATGCCGTTCCGTCCATACTGGATCAGATGGGCGAGATAGTCGGTGGCACCCTCGGCCCGAAACTCCTCGCAGACGGGAAAGGGTAGCGGCGCGTCTCCCTCAAGCCTGACCCGCAGATGGTCGAGATCGCTGTCGATCAAGCGCTTGAACGGGCTTCTCAGATAGGCTTCGCTGGGCTCCGGCCGGTATAGAATTACGTCGGTCTCGATGCCTTCCCCTGGTCTCCAGGTGCAACCGAGGACGGAAATTCGCGGATGCAGGGTTTGCGCGCTGATGTAGCCGCGCATCAGCGGCAGACCGATGGCGGTCAGACGTTCACAGAAACCCTCGAACAGCGTTTCGAGGCTGACGCGCAGGAGACCCTGCTCGCAGATCCAGTCGCACAGCGCGTTGACTTCGGGTTTCGGCAAGAAATGACTCATGGGCAAAGATCCTATGGATGATTTTCTCTTCAAACGTGTTTGTTATACGGTTAGAACATTCTGCCTACAAACCGGTGTCGAACGGCTGCTGCTGACATAGGGTTCGCTGTGTGAAAGGCGAGTGGATGTCAAAGCGCGGTGTCCGGGAGGCATCAAGAGAGAAACGAGGAAACTGATGGTCGGCGACGTTGACGTCTGCTTCTATGGTTCGACATCGAATACCGCCGTTACCGAGAACCCCTTGACCAGGCAGGTCGACAACGAGGGGCATGCCTCGCATTTGCATGGTGCTTGTGCCGAACGTCCCCGGCGCCTGAGTGACGCTTCGGTGTTGACGTTGGATGGCTACGGTACACTGGTCGATCGCGAAAGCGGCATTATCACGGCGCTCATGCCCTGGCTGCATGACGTCGGCGTAACGGCGGGACGAAGTGAGATCCTTCGAGCGTTTGCCCAGGCGGAACGAGCCAATCTGTTTCCTGGAGTGAGCTACCGCGACGTTCTGATCCGTGTGCATGACCAACTCGCCGATTTCTTCGGCGTTGCGACCGATCGAAAGGCTGCAGAGGAGTTCGCCGGATCGATAGGACGTTGGCCGGTTCATCCGGACGCGCCCGCAGCTCTCGCCCATCTAAAGCAGCATTTTCACCTGGTGGTCCTCACCAATGCCGACCATGCATCCTTCGATCTCACCAACGAAGCCTTGGGCGTAGAGTTCGATGCCGTCTATACGGCTGAGGATGCCGGCGTCTACAAGCCGAATACGGGCATCTTCTCGTTTCTTCTCAACAAGCTGCAGGATGCCGGGATCGAGAAACGGCGCGTCATGCACGTCGCAGGTTCGATCCGTTTCGACCATGTTCCGGCAAAGCGGATGGCGATGAATACCTGTTGGATCCATCGCAGACATGGCCCTGCACGTCTGGATGACATGCGAAAGGGTGGTCTCGACGTCCATCCCGATTTTCGCTTCCGAACGCTCGGCGGGCTTGCCGATGCTCACTGGGCGGAAGTTCGCGGGAGCTGAGCGATAGACAACACCGGAGATGAATTGCGGATCGGCAAGGCATCTGGACCGATTTTAGGCGGTTGCGGCACGCTTTCCAGTTCGTGCGCTGCCCGTCCCGGCCAGTAGGGCGAAGCGTTCTGCAACGGGGCCGGTGATCTCATCGATCATCATGCGCTCGGCATCGCTGAACTTCGGCTGATAGTAGGCGGGAAACTGAACCTTGGCGGCCAGGGTCTTGACGCTGTCCTCGTCGATCGACAGTCGGCAGTGATCGAACAGGCGGCGGATCATTGGTTCAGGCTCGGCGCAGAGATCTTCATACCCGACGATCAGAACCGCTTCCTTCAGTCTCGCGTCGGTTTCCAGCTGATCTGCGATCTTGCCGTGCAGATGGGCCCAATATCGGGCCTGCCCCTCGACTTCCTCGCCTCGCTTCCAATGCCCTGTTATCGCCTCGATCGCTCGATCGTCGTCGGCGTTGATGGGGCGGCGGTCCGGGCCGAATTCGAAATGGCCGACCCGGCGCATGTGATCGAGCGCCTTTCGCTTGTCGGCAAGGCCATCCTTGAAGAGACGGTGCTGCTTGATCAGTGAGGCGATGTGCCAGGCAGGCGCTCTGATCGGCAGGAGGAAACGGGCATCGTCGAACATCGACTGCAGATAGGCAAGCCGGGTCAGGTTGTAGTTGCCCTTGGAGAGATAGCGCCTGCCATTGCGGACCGCGAGCAGCTTTCGGATGTGGTCCTTATAAAAGCTCTCGAATGCTGCGTCGGCATGGTCGCGGCCGAGCATGGCGCTGGTGCCCGGGTCATGCAGCTTTGGATGGAACGCCATCCATAGCGCCTCTTCGAAGGCTTCGGGGCTGTCTTCGGTGATCTTGATGCCGTCTTTGTGTGCGCGCTCGGCGGGGGCGGCATCCTTCTTCGGCATGAAGCCGAGGAAACGGTTCCACCAATAAGGCGTGAACACCGGCGGGAAGTCTTTGTAACGGTGGGTGACGGTCTCCTTATGTTCGGCGAGCGCTTCGAGCAGGAAGGTGCTGCCGGAGCGGGCGAGACCCGCGACGTAGATCGGCGCTGTGATCCTGATCTTGTCGAGCTCGTCCCGCAACAACCGGCTTTCGAGATTGCCGAGCCTGATCCAGAATTTCGGATGTCGCTCGATATGGCCGCCCAATCGGTCGACCCAGCCGGCCACCTCAAAGTCGCCGCCATCCGCTGCCATGAGCGCGCTCCCGCTAGTGGTATGACCACATCAATTGAATCATCCGGTGTTCAGGAATTTGATTTGCAATCAGTCTGCTGAATTCTCGGGCAAGTCTACGAGGTGGTCGTGCCACCGCCACTACTCGATCCGGCCGAACAGCTTTATGGCCAGCGAGCCGAGCACGAGGATGGTGAAAAACAGGACGTACCAGGGACGAAGCCAGCCGGGACCGAAGCCGAGATAGTCGTTCTCCGGCAGCTCGAAGGCGATCGCCTCAATCTCGCCATCGTCTGGGAGATAGCCGAGCGGGTTGCCGAAGAACGTATTCCACCACTGTTTCTTGTGGATGGTGGGCACAGGTGCTGCGAGCGATATGTCGCTGATGACCTCGCCATCGGTGCCCGTCACCACCAGCCGCGGCACGTTTCCCGGCGAGGCGCTTTCAGGTGTTCGAACCTCGCCCAGGACGTCAACTTCAGGCGTCGTCTGCACACCGATCGGCCCGCCGTCCGCCGGCAGGCGGTAGCCATAGGCGGTGCCGAGCCAGACGATCAGGGCGAGGACAGGGATCGATGCCAGAATGGCGGGCAGGGTGGTTATGCCAAGCTGCTTGAAGGAGAGACCGAGCATCTTCCGCATCATCGGCCAGGCTTCGGCAAACTCGCCGTCGAACGCGTTCAGGTCTTTTCGCGCCTTCAGCGCTTTGACCTTGACGTCGCCTAGTTTTCCTTGCGGCGAGAGCAGCCAATAGAGGCTCATGGAGAGCGCCGCCGCCACCAGGCCCCAAAGGACGAGGCGAAGCGTCGGCGATGCAAAGCCGCTCATTACCTGATCTGTCCAGGTAAAGAGCGGGGCCGGCAAATCAAAAATGCCCATCACGAAAACAGTCTGAGTTTGGCGCGGTCAGCCAATGATCAGGGTGCCGGCTTTTCCTCTGGATCGGCATCCGCGGTCGCAGCGTTCTTCTTGAACATCTTGCGAAGCGGCCAGAGCAGAAGGAAGCTCAGTGCCGCCACGACGGCGATCACCAGGCCCCAGAAGGCGCCGAGCATGGAAAGGCCTGCTCCCGGGCCGATATAGGCGCTCGCGTCCTGGCCAAAACCGAGAACGAAGGTGAGGGCGAACAGAAACGTCACTACAGTCTTCATCGGATCAACTCCTTCCAGAAGTGGGCCTTGGCCCACCAGCTTGGATTGGACATCAACTTGGATTGGACAGGGATTGCAGAAAGGCGGGATCGAGACTGTCGGGGGCGATCCGTTCGCCCGACGAGACGATCGGGATGAACTCATCCTTCTCGCCGCCGCGCACCGGATTGATGAACTCCCAGACGATCTCATTGTCCGGCGTCACTTCGAACAACCGGCCGCCATCGCTTTCGGTGATCAGCGTATTGCCGTTGGGCAGGCGCGCCTGCACTGAGCGCAGCACACTCTCGAAGGGGTGTTCGGCCGTGCCCGAATATTTCCAGACGATGCCATCGGTCTTCGGATCGAACTCGATGACCCGCGCCGTACCATGCTCGCCGAACTCACCGCGATTGTCGAACAGCAGGATATTGCCGTCCTCGGTGATATCAGGGTCATGCTGGCCCGCCCAGGAGCCCTGGGTGGCCCAACTGAATTTTTCCGTTTCCATGTCGACGACGGCGATGGCGCCTGTGGTCAGTTCGCGCATGGAGATCAGGACGTCGCCGGACTTGCCGAACGGGAAAACCTTGGCATCCGCCTCCTCGATCACGTCGATCGAATTGGTGTGCAAATAGTCGCCGCTTTGCTCGGAGTACCAGGGAATGCGGGTCAGCATACGGCCATAGGTGCTATCGACAAGGGCCTTGGTGACATCCACCTTCTGCAGCTCTTCGCCGTCCGGTGACAGGACGACGATGAAATCATCTACCCTCGGCGGCTTAAGCTGGGTCCAGGCTTCAATCGGTTCATGACTGATCTCGTGGGTCAGGAGATAGACTTTGCCGTCCGCGCCGACGTCGAAATCGTGATGCGCCTGTCCGAGATAGCTCCAGACCAGCTCGCTATCCTTGGTCATGCGCGCGGCACCATAGCCCCAGGGCGTGTCGCCGGAGGCGATGTAGATCACCAGGAGATCGCCATTCGGATAGAGAAAAGCGCGCCTGTAGTAGATGTAGTCGTCACCGAGCGGCGTCTTGACTGGCGACGCCTCGTTCCAGATGGCGCTGAACGGCAGGTCCCATTCATGCAGCACATCGCCGTTCATCGAAATCAGGAAGGCGCGTTGATCATGTCCGGAGGTGTAGAGCGTGAGCCCGGCCTGGGCCTGGTCCGGTTTGTGGATGGTGACGCCGCGAGCGTCGGTACGGGCTTTTTGATGGAAGCGTGAAAAATAGGGATGGCGGTAGTTGGTCTGCTGGTCGACCAGCGCCTGGCCAGCCTTATAGGCATTGCTCAGGAATGCCGCCGGGCCAGCCTCGGCGAACATGACGTAGCTGCCGGCTAGAAACGCCAAAAAGGCAACCGCGATGGTCGGAAGCAAGATGTTCAGGACTTTCATAGCGTTGTTTGCTGTCTGCCGCTCGATGCGGTCCCGGTGCGTCGTGGTCGCGGGCCGCGGTTAGTTCGATGTTGCTGAGGTCACGGGCTGTCGCACCCAAAAAAACAGACCATAATCTTCCAACAAGTTAACGCTGTTGGTGGCGATTTTGTTCCAAAGAGTAAAGTGCTTGTCGTCTGAATGGTTTTCGAAGCGATCGCCGGGTGTTTTTCTCGTCGACAAACCGTGGCTCGATCGCATCGGGATGCTTACATGGTGAAGCGTAGGCCTCCACTACTAGATGGTCAGACGGCAAGCGTACACAAGACCGGCGTGTGATCCGATGGTGTTTTCTGTCGTCGCGGCTGCTCGTCGATCTCGACCGTTTCCAGACGATCCAGGGCGCTCGGTGACAGCAGCAGGTGATCGATCCGAAGGCCGTTGCCGAGCTGAAAGCCGCGAGCCTGATAGTGCCACCAGCTAAAGGTGATTTTGTCCGGCTCAACGGCCCGATAGGCGTCATACAGCCCGAGATTGGTGAGCGTTCGCCATTTTTTGCGCTCGGCCGGATGATAGCAGATCGTGCCTTCCAATTCCTTGGCGTCATAGACGTCGGCGGGTGTCGGCGCGACGTTATAATCGCCGCCGATGACCAGAGGCCGATCATCCTCAAGCAGGCTTTTCGCGTGGGTGCGCAGCCGATCGAAGAAGGCGAGCTTGAAGTCAAACCGCGGGCTGTCGACCTCGGTGCCGTTCGGGACGTAGACTGAAGCAACGCGCACACCGTTCGCCGTGGCTTCAATGTAACGTGCTTCCTGATCGTCAACGTTACCTGGAAGCGCTGTGACCACGTCCTCGAGCGGGCTCTTGGACAGGATGGCGACGCCGTTTAAAGAGGGCTCGCCGATCAGTTCGATATTGTAATGCAGGTCCTCGAAAGGCTCGGCGGGAAATTTTTCAGGCAGGCATTTCGTTTCCTGCAGCAGCAGGACATCGGGCTGCACACGATCCAGCCAGGCCGTCACGATCGGCATCCGCGCGCGGATCGAATTCACATTCCAGGTGGCGATCTTCATGTTTCTTCCGACAGATATAGGGGACTTGGCCGAGCCTCTTCCGTCACAGCCATTTCCAGCGACCAACAAGCCAGTCCGCAACATGCCCGAGCTTTCATCCTTTGTTAAGACGTCGCTGTCAGAGTGTTTCCTGGTCCATGCGATCCTGGGAATCCGCGCGCGCAAAATTGATAGGGCCAGGCTCGGATTCCCAGGATTGCATGG
>JBPCVQ010000173.1:0-4179 GCA_051010395.1 Geminicoccaceae bacterium
GACGACCTGCAGATCGCGGGTTTCGTCGTGACCTTCGAGGACATCACCGAACTGCTCGGCGCGCAACGCACCGCCGCCTGGTCCGAGATTGCGCGCCGTATCGCCCATGAGATCAAGAACCCGCTCACGCCCATCCGCCTTTCGGCCGAACGCCTCAAGCGAAAATACCTGCCGCAGATCGAACGTGACCAGGATACCTTTACCGGCAGCATTGACACGATCGTTCGTCAGGTTGATACGATCGGCAACCTAATCAATGAGTTTTCAGCTTTTGCGCGCATGCCAGCGCCAGTCTTCAACTACGAATCTGCTTGCGATCTTGTGCGACAAGCCGTTTATTTACAGCAGGGAGCGCGGGCCGAAGTTCGTTTCGAGACCGAGCTTCCCGATGACGACATCCAGCTGTATTGTGACAGCCGGAAAGTCGCACAGGCGCTGACAAACCTCGTGCAGAACGCGGTGCAGTCGGTGTTGCAGCGGCTTCTAAACGAACCGGACAGCGACGAACGCGGCTGGGTTTTGGTCAGGCTCGCGGCAACGGAATCGTTCTGTTCGGTCGAAGTTCATGATAATGGTCAGGGCCTGCCCGCCGATGAACCGGTTGGTAGGCTGACCGAACCCTATGTGACCAAGAGGGCTGACGGGACGGGGCTTGGATTGGCGATCGTCAAGAAGATCATGGAAGAGCATGCAGGCACGATCTCGCTCAGCAACCGGGAGGGCGGCGGTGCGTGTGTCGGCCTCTCGTTCCCGATGATACCGGCCGCCAGTCCAGCAGCCAGCAAGACGGCTGCGGAGTGATGGCATTGCCTGCGACCCGCCCAGTCGCTAGGTTTTCGCTCGCCAGGTTCTCTGATGGACGGGCCCAACAGCAATTTTTGAGAGTGGAATGAAGGGCGAAATACTCATCGTCGATGACGAGCCGGAGATCCGGCAAGCCATAGCTGGTATTCTCGAGGACGAAGGCTTTACCGTGCGTCATGCCGGCGATGGGCCTGGAGGCCTTGCCGAGATCGAAGCGCGGCCGCCGAGCCTGGTGCTTCTTGATATCTGGCTTGAGGGATCGTCCATGGACGGGCTCGAGGTCTTGGATCATATCCAGACGACCAGGCCCGAGGTGCCGGTCATCGTGATCAGCGGTCACGGTACCATCGAGACGGCGGTCACCGCCATCAAGAAGGGTGCTTACGACTTCCTGGAAAAGCCGTTCAACGCCGATCGGCTTTTGGTGCTGATCGAGCGCGCGAGAGAGAGCGCCAGGCTGAAGCGCGAAAACGCCGAGCTCAAGCTCAAGGTCGGCGAGGACCTGGAGCTGATCGGCAAATCACCGGCGATCCAGCAGGTCAGAACCGCGATCCAGCGGGTTGCCATGACAGGCAGCCGCGTCCTGATTACCGGCCCTCCAGGGGTCGGCAAGGAGATCGTCGCCCGCTTGATCCACCTGAACTCCAAACGCTCAGAGCTGCCTTTCGTGGTGATCAATGCCGCGACCATGGCGCCCGAACGCATGGAAGTGGAGCTGTTTGGCTGCGAGGCCGGCTTTGCCGGCTCCGATCGGCCGCGTCAGATCGGAACCTTCGAGCGTGCCCATGGCGGCACGTTGCTGCTCGATGAAGTCGCTGACATGCCGCTCGAAACCCAAGGCAAGATCCTTCGCGCCTTGCAGGAGCAAAGCTTCACACGCCTTGGCGGCGAGCGCAGCATTGAGGTGGATGTCCGTGTGATCGCGGCCAGCAACCGCGACCTCCAGGAAGAGATTTCCGCAGGCCGCTTCCGCGAAGACCTCTATTATCGCCTGAATGTGGTGCCGGTCGCCGTGCCGCCGCTGTCCGATAGGCGCGCCGACGTGCCGATGCTGATCGATCATTTCATGACCCGGGCGGCTGAAGGTGCGGGCCTGCCGATACGGCAGCTCTCGGCCGACGCTCAAGCTCTCTTCCAGTCCGCGGCTTGGCCCGGCAATGTCCGTCAGCTCAGGAATGTGCTGGAACATCTCCTGATCATGGCGCCTGGCGACCCCAAGACCGAGATCGGCGTCGATGCCTTGCCGCCGGAGCTGGTCGAGGAGACCACGGCCAATCTCAGCCCGAACAGCAATGGCGAGCTGATGGTGCTGCCGATCAGGGAAGCCCGCGAGCATTTCGAGCGCGCCTATCTGCAGGCCCAGCTCGAACGCTTCGGCGGCAATATTTCCCGCACCGCCAATTTCGTCGGCATGGAGCGCTCCGCACTCCATAGGAAGCTGAAATCCCTCAGCATCCACGCCGACGACTGACGCGGTCAGATCGATGACCAAGTCAACGGTTGAGCGCGTGCGCTCATGAAGGTGATTATCTGCGGAGCCGGGCAGGTCGGCTATAATATCGGACGTTATCTGGCGGTCGCCGGCAATGACGTGACCGTGATCGACCAACGGCCGGAACTCACGGAGAAGATCGGCGAGAGCCTGGATATCCAGGCGATCACCGGTCACGCCTCCCATCCCGACATCCTGGAGAAGGCGGGTGCTGAGGATGCCGAGCTTCTGATCGCCGTCACCCATCACGACGAGGTCAACATGGTCGCCTGCCAGGTGGCCCATTCGATCTTCAACGTCCCGATCAAGATCGCGCGCATCCGTCAGCAAAGCTATCTTGCGGGACGCTGGCAGAATCTTTTTCGACGCGAGCATCTGCCGATCGACTTCATCATCTCGCCGGAACGCGAGATCGCCAAGGCGATCGCCACGCGCCTCGAAGTGCCCGGCGCCACCTCGGTGATTCCCTTTGCCGACGGCCAAGTGCGCCTGATCTCGGCACGCTGCGGCAACGACTGTCCGATCCTCGATACCCCGCTCCGCCAGCTCACCTATCTCTTTCCCGACCTCCACATGGTCTGCGTCGGCATCACGCGCGACAATCATTTCTTCGTGCCGTCTGGCGACGATCATCTCTCCAAAGGCGATGAAGTCTACTCGGTGGTGGATGCCGCCCATGTCGAGCGCGCGATGCGCGCCTTCGGCCATCAAGACAAGCTCGCCGAGCGCATCGTCATCGCCGGCGGCGGCAATATCGGGCTTTTTCTAGCCCAGGAGATCGAACAGCGCTGGCCGAACGTCTCGCTGGTGCTGATCGAAGCCGGCGAAGAGCGGGCGCGCTACGTCGCCGATCAACTGCCTCAACATGTCGTGCTGCACGGTGATGCCCGTGATGCGGAAATCCACAGCGAAGCCAATCTCGCCACCGCCGATGCCATCGTCTGCGTGACCAATGACGACGAAGTCAACATCATGGCGGCACTGCTCGCCAAACGTACAGGCGACATCAAGGCGCTGACCTTGATCAACAACACCGCCTACAGCGCGCTGCTCGGCCCGCTCGACATCGACGTGATGATCAACCCCCGGGAGACTACCGTCTCCAGCGTTTTGCTGCATGTGCGCCGCGGGCGCATCCGCTCCGCTTTCTCGATCCGCGATGGCGAGGCCGAAGTGTTCGAGGCGGAAGTGCTGGAAACCTCGTCGCTGGTCGGCCTCACCATCAAGGAGGCGCGCCTGCCCGCAGGCGTCATCGTCGGCGCCATCCTCCGCGACGACGAGGTCGTTGTCCCGCGTGCGGACACCACGATACACACCGGCGACCGCGTCGTGATCGTCGCACGCGGCACGCTGGTCAAGAAAGCCGAGAAGCTCTTTTCGGTACGCATCGACTATTTTTGATGCCACTCGGGCATAGATATCCGATTTCGGTGTTTACAAGTGGAACGGTGATGGGACGAAAGGGTTTCGTTCGTGAAGCCCTTGACGATCCGTCGACTTGGACCAACATGCCCTAAATTAGCGATTGGGCGCCGCCAACGCATAGAACGAAATCGGATTCAGCAACTTTTTTCCCGATATCACACAAAAAAATGGGCCGGGCCCTTGGCAGGTAATGATATCAATGGTTGATTGCAGACCGCTGGCATTTAGGCTTTGAGTTGTATAGTCCTCGAAGCAACGGCCGGCGGACCGGCCAAGCCGAAAGGACTTGGGTGACATGATTTCGACTTGCTCGCGCTAGCGAGGCGCAAAGGCAGGACGGAGGAAGCACAGGCAGGACGACAATCACTGCCTCGAACAAAAAGAAAGGATTGAGTTGATGTCCGGCGAGAAGAACCAAAACGTGCAGGACGTTTTTCTAAACCATATACGCAAGAATA
>JBPCVQ010000174.1:0-10203 GCA_051010395.1 Geminicoccaceae bacterium
AAGATGGCGGTCGACGATCTGCCTGAACTGCAGTTCGAGGTGCTGAACGGCCTCTCAGCGAATGAACAGCTGCCACGCGGCGAACTTGTGAAGCTCATCGCCGAATAAGGCTGGACCTTGCGCCTGAGACGGCAATGCGCTCACATGCAGCCGTCCTGACAATGCTCAAGCGACAGGGTAGGGGCCGTCGTCGAAGGTGCGGTCGTGATACCCCTTCGCGCCGATCAAGCCGGCAAGCGAACTTCTGAAATCCCGATCGTCGCGCAGGCGCTCGATGATCCCGCCGAAGTCATAGCGCGGCTGCCAGCCCAGCCTTTGGCGCGCACGGTCATTGACGTAAACACGATCGATCGTCGGAAAAAGGCTCCAGCCGCGCCGTCGATATTCGCCCTCGTAATGCGGACATCGCCGCCGCACCACGTTTTCGGCATCGGACCTGAGATCAGCGAGATCATCGGGCTGGAAAGGCGTCGTCGCGCTGATGATGAAACGGTCGAAGCCGAGGGCAGGGGCCCGTTCCATGGCCAGCAGATGAGCGTCGACGACATCGTCGATCTCGACCCGCCGATGGAGAAATTCATTGACCTTGACGTTGTCGTCGCCGTGACGCTCGCGCACCGATCTGTCGTCGTCCTCCTCCATGAAGAAACGGGATGTGCGCAGGATGATACAGTTCAGCTCATGCTGTCTTTGGACCAGCCTGCAGAGATCCTCGGCCGCCGCCTTGGTCACGCCGTAGATGTTCTTCGGTACAGGCTGCACGTCCTCGGTGACCCAGGCCGCCGGCTCGTCAGGCGGCGGACGGAGCGCATCTCCGAACACACTGGTGGTGCTGGTGAAGACGAAGGACGTCACACCAGCGATCGCCGCTTCCTCCAGCAGGTTGAGGGTGCCGGTGATATTGGTGTCGATGAAATCCTGGCGGCTGTGGGTCGCCACATGCGGTTTGTGCAGTGTCGCCGTATGAATGATCGCATCGACGCCTTCCATGGCCGCGCGCACGAAGTCGCGATCAGTGATCGAGCCGACAAGGGAGGTGAAGGGCGATGGCTTGATATCGATCCCGCATGGCTCTTGTTTGGCGAGCCGGCGCATCAGCGCCTCACCGAGATGGCCGGAAGCGCCGGTGACGAGTATTTTCATGTCAGTAGCCCTGCTCCAGATCGACCAGACCGCGACATCGAAGCCGACGTAGAAGCGAGACTGCCCCTATCCCATCGGAGGATCAATGCCGCCGGCGACTTTTTATGAGAGCAGTTTTTCCTCGCCTTCTTTCAGCCCAGAATAGAGCTTGATCGCGTCTGGAATGCTGTAGGGCTGGCAAAGGGTGAGTTCCTCTGTTACGCGAAGGCGTGACGCCGCTTCCACACCGTTCAGGTCACCGTGATGCACCGGATCATCCTTCCCCTGACTGTCCTGGCAGGTACGCTTTTCCTGCTCGGGCTAGGCACTTGGCAGATGCAGCGGCTCGCCTGGAAGGATGCGTTGATCGCCGAGCGCGAAGCCGGTCTCGCCATGCCGGCGGCAGCGCTGCCAGGCAACTTCGACGACACCAAGCAGGCGGAGGCCTTCGATTTCAGAACCGTCACCGTCACCGGCAGGTTTCGTCATGACCTGGAACAACTCTACGGAGCGCGCGCCCGCGCCAACACCCTCGGCCATCACATCTTGACGCCCCTGATACCGAAAGCCGGTCCCGCGGTCCTGGTGGATCGCGGATGGGTGCCGGCGGACAAAACACATCCGGCTTCACGATCCAAAGGACAGCTCGAAGGCGAGGTCACCGTCAGCGGAATAGCACGCTATCGAGCTGGCGATCGCCCTGGGTCCTTCACGCCCGACAACGACCCTGCATCAGGACGCTGGTACCATTACGATCTCGAAGCATTGGCGGCAGCGCTCGGCCTCGAGCTTTCGCCCATCGTGGTCGAAGCTGATGCGAGTGCCAATCCCGGAGGCCTGCCGATCGGCGGGCAGACCCGGATCACGCTCACCAACAACCACCTGCAATACGCGATCACCTGGTACGGACTGGCGGCCGCCTTGATCGGCGTCTATATCGTCTTTCGACGTCACCGGGCGCGGCCCGGAGCGGATACTTAGACAATGAGTGTGACTTGAACCTGGGCGATCCATGAGCCGACTTCGAACCATCACCGGCATCTCGATCCTTTTGACCTTCGGGTTGATCCTGCTCGGCGCCTGGGTGCGCGCCACCAATTCTGGCCTGTCCTGCCCGGACTGGCCGACCTGCTATGGTTTTTGGGTGCCGCTGCCCTCGGACATCCCCGCCGATGCCGGCTATGAATTCTACCAGGTGATGCTGGAATGGGTGCACCGCCTGATCGCCGGCGTGTTCGTCGGTCCGCTGGTGCTGCTGATAGCCTTCCTTTGCTGGCGCTGCCGTGGGCAGGCCAGGGTGCTGCCGTCGTTCGGCCTGTTGCTGGTCGTGCTTCTCTTCATTCAGGTATCGCTCGGTGCGGTCACCGTGCTCGATCAGAACAGTCCCTGGTCAGTCGCCGTCCACAAGACGACCGCGCTCTTGCTGTTCACGACCATGTGGTTTGTCTTCGAGCGCGCCGCTGATCGGCCGATCGACGGGGTGACCAGGGGTCTGGCGCCACACATTGCGGCCGGCTGGCTCCTGCTTTTGGCCACCATCGCGAGCGCTGCCGTCATGAGCAAGAGCGGCGCCTCGCTCGCCTGCGCCTCGCCTTTCCTCTGCAATGAGAGCTTGCTGCCGGATTTCGAAGATCCGCTGGAGCGCTTGCATATGACCCATCGCCTGCTGGCCCTCATCACCTTCGTCACGCTCGCCGCTCTTGGCTTTCGCGTACGTCAGGAAGCGCGGCTCGCCGGTCTCGATCGCATGATCGCCGCATTGCTCATCCTGCAAATCGCGCTCGGCATGCTGACGGTCTTCTACGAAGTCGCCATCACCCTGGCGCTCGCCCATCAAGCCAACGGCATCCTCCTGTTCGCAACAGTGAGCCTGATGCTCGCCCGTATCCTCCAGGCCGATACAAGTCAGCCCGCGGCTGCCAGCCGCACCAGCATGAGGCTTTGTCCGTGACCGTTTATCAGACCCTCGAAGGCCGCGCCAAACGCATTGCCGACATCGAAGGCGCCCTCGCCATTCTCGGCTGGGATGCGCAGACCATGATGCCCAAGGGCGGCAGCGAGGCGCGCGGCGAGCAGGTCGCGACCCTTTCAGAGATGGCGCATGAAATTGCGACCGCCGACGACCTCACCGATCTTCTGGATCAGGCGGAGGCGGATGTTGGAAAACTCGATCCCTGGCAGACGGCCAATCTCAAGAAAATGCGCCGGGAGCAGCGTCGGGCCGCCGCCATCGATCCCGCCCTGGTCAGCGCCATGGCCAAAGCCACCAACCGCGCCGAGATGACCTGGCGGGAGGCGCGCACCAAGGATGATTTCCAAGCGCTTCTGCCGGATCTGGACGAGGTGTTCCGACTGACGCGCGAGAAAGCGTCCTGCCTTGCGCAGGCGTTCGATCTCAAGTCCTATGATGCACTGCTCGACACTTTCGAAGCAGGCCTTCGCCGCTCGGCGATCGATCCGATATTTGCGCGGCTCGCCGACTTTCTCCCCGGCTTTCTGGAGAAAGTCCTCGCCTCCCAAAAGAAACCCCTGCCGATCGAAGGGCCCTTTCCCTCATCGACGCAGAAGGCGCTCGGTAAGCGGTTGATGTCGACGCTCGGTTTCGATTTCGATCACGGTCGGTTGGACGAAAGCCAGCATCCCTTTTGCGGCGGCCTGCCTGACGATGTGCGTATCACCACGCGCTATGACGAGGCCGAAGTGACCTCGGCGCTGATGGGCGTCCTCCACGAAACCGGTCACGCGCTTTATGAGGCAGGCCTGCCCAAGGCCTGGCGCAGTCAGCCGGTGGGCTCCTCGCTCGGCATGGCCATCCATGAGAGCCAGTCGCTCCTGATCGAGATGCAGGTCTGCCGCTCGGCTGAGTTCCTGAGCTATCTTTCGCCCCGCCTCGCCGAGGCGTTTGGGGCGAAGGAAGCGTTCGGCGCGGACAATCTTTATCGGGACGCCATCTGGGTCGAGCGGGGCTTGATCCGGGTCGATGCGGACGAGGTGACCTACCCGTTGCACATCATCCTTCGCTACCGGCTGGAGCAGGCCCTTCTGTCGCGCGATCTGGCATTGAAAGACTTGCCGGGGGCCTGGAAAGACGGCATGGCCGATCTGGTCGGTATCGTGCCCGATGATGATGCCAAGGGCTGCCTGCAGGATATCCACTGGCCAGGCGGCGCGATCGGTTATTTTCCCTGTTACACGCTGGGTGCGATCGCCGCCGGTCAGTTGTTCGAGGCGATCCGACAAGCCCTGCCGAACATCGAGAACGACATCGCCAAAGGCGACTTCTCAAGACTTTTAGGGTGGTTGCGAAAAAACGTGCACGGGCGTGGCTCGACGGTAGACATGCAGACACTGCTGACCGAGGCGACCGGCCAGCCGCTCACCCTCGAACCCTACCTCGCCCATCTGGAGAGACGTTACGCAGCGTCGGCCTGAGCGCCCAAAGGGCACCGTTCCACTCGTCCACCGCTGGTCAACGCGGCGGAGATCCGATAGCACAACAGGGAGAGCAAACGAGAGAGGCACCCTTGATGTGGCAGTTCTGGATCGATCGCGGCGGCACCTTCACCGACATCGTCGCGCAGGCGCCGGATGGCGCCATCCGTACCCATAAGCTGCTCTCGGAAAATCCCGAACACTATAAAGACGCCGCGGTTCAGGGGGTGAGGGAAGTTTTGGGACTTGCCCCTGGCAAGCCGGTGCCGGATGGCACCTCGGTCAAGATGGGAACGACGGTCGCCACCAATGCGCTGCTGGAGCGAAAGGGGGACAGGACGCTCCTTTTGATCACCCAGGGGCTAGGCGACCTCCTGCGCATCGGCTACCAAAACCGCCCGCGCCTTTTCGACCTTCACATCGTCCTCCCCTCCATGCTCTATGAGCGCGTCGCTGAGATCGAGGAGCGCGTAGCCGCCGACGGCGAAGTCATCACCCCCCTCAACGAGCCGCGGGCCGCGGCGGCGTTACAAGAAGCCTTCGACGATGGCATCAGGGCCGTCGCCATCGCCTTCATGCACGGCTATCGCTACACCGACCACGAGGAGCGGATCGCCGCTCTCGCGAGGAAGATCGGATTTACCCAGGTCTCCGTCAGCCACGAAGTCAGCCCGCTGATGAAGCTGGTGTCCCGCGGCGACACCACCGTCGTCGATGCCTACCTGTCGCCAATCCTCCGCCGCTATGTCGACCGGGTAAGTTCCGACCTTAAAGTCAACCGTGGAGGCGGCCGCCTCCTTTTCCTGCAGTCGAATGGCGGGCTGACGGACGCGCGGCTGTTCCAGGGCAAGGATGCGATCCTCTCCGGGCCGGCAGGCGGTGTCGTCGGCATGGTGCAGACCGGCCGCATCGCCGGCTTCGAGAAGTTGATTGGGTTCGATATGGGCGGCACGTCCACTGACGTTGCCCACTTCGATGGCGCTTACGAGCGCGCGTTCGAGACCGAGGTGGCCGGCGTGCGCATGCGCGCACCCATGATGCACATTCACACGGTTGCGGCCGGAGGCGGGTCGCTCTTGATGTTCGATGGTGCGCGTTATCGCGTCGGTCCCGACAGTGCGGGCGCCAATCCCGGCCCCGCCTGCTATCGAAGGGGGGGGGCCTTGGCCGTAACCGATGCCAATGTCCTCCTCGGCAAGATCCAGCCGGAGCATTTCCCCGAAGTCTTCGGCCCCCACGCGAGCGAGCCGCTCGACGCTGACATCGTGCGCAAGAAATTTTCCGAACTTGCTGAAAACATTGCGGAATCCACCGGTGGGCCTCAACCTGATGTTGAGGAGGTGGCTGAAGGATTCCTTCGAATCGCCGTCGAAAACATGGCTAACGCCATCAAGAAAATCAGCGTTCAACGGGGCTACGATATCACCGAATACACCTTGAACTGCTTCGGCGGGGCAGGGGGGCAGCATGCGTGTCTGGTGGCTGATTCTCTTGGTATTTCAACGGTTTTGCTCCATCCCTTCGCCGGCGTCCTTTCCGCCTACGGCATGGGCCTCGCCGACATCCGCGCCATCCGCGAGGCCCAGATCGAACTGCCGTTGGCAGACAATGTACAAGAAGTATTAGCCAATCAATTCAACCAGTTGGAGCGTGATGCCGTCGAGGAACTGAAGGGGCAGGGGATCGATACCCTTCAGATCAGGGCGATTCGGCAAGTTCACCTCCGCTATGAAGGCACCCACCAGCCACTTCTGGTGGATTTTGCCGGTATTAACACCATGCAGGAGGCCTTTGAAAACGCCCACAAATCCCGCTTCGGTTTCGCCGTGCCCGGACGCGAATTGATGGTCGAAGCCGTCTCGCTTGAGGCAATCGCCGAAATGGAAGTTGCCGGTGAGACTGAACTGGCGCCATCTTCAAGCCCGATCGAAGCCAGGCAACATGTTGAAATGTGGAGTGAATCCACTTGGCGAACTGTTCCCCTCTTCCACCGGGACGATCTCGCTCCAGGCCACGTCATTGATGGCCCTGCCATCATTGTCGAGGCCAACAGCACCAATGCCATCGAGGCCGGGTGGCGCGCCGAATTCAACCGCTTCGGTCATCTTCTTCTCAACCGAGTTCAACCACGCGCAGCGCGCGAGGCCGTGGGAACGGCCGTCGACCCCATCATGCTCGAGGTGTTCAATAACCTCTTCATGTCGATCGCCGAGCAGATGGGCGTCACCCTCGCCAACACAGCTTATTCCGTTAACATTAAGGAAAGGCTGGACTTTTCCTGCGCGCTTTTCGATCGGAGTGGTGCGCTCGTCGCCAATGCACCGCATGTTCCCGTTCATCTCGGCTCGATGAGTGACAGCATCAGAACCGTCGCCCGCCTGAACGCCGGCAAGATGCGGCCAGGCGATGTCTTCATGCTCAACGCCCCCTTCAACGGCGGCACCCATCTCCCTGATGTAACAGTGATAACCCCGGTTTTTGACGAAGGCGGGACGAGCATCCTCTTCTATGTCGGCTCACGCGGCCATCATGCCGACATCGGTGGCAGAACGCCGGGCTCAGCCCCCCCGGACAGTCGCCATATCGAAGAAGAAGGCGTTCTCATCGACAACTGGAAGTTGGTCGATCAAGGTGTTCTGCGCGAACGGGAAACCCGCGATCTTCTGAGGTCCGGAAAATACCCTTGCCGCAATGTCGACCAGAACATGGCCGACATCACCGCTCAGATCGCCGCCAACGAGACGGGTGCAGGCGAGATCAGGAAGATGGTCGATCATTTCGGCCTTGATGTCGTCGAGGCCTATATGAGCCATGTCCAGGATAATGCCGAGGAGATGGTGCGTCGGGTAATCGATGTCCTCAAAGATGGCTCGTTTAGCTATCCTCTTGATAGTGGGGCGAAAATCGATGTCGATATCCGCGTGGACAAGGTAGAACGGTCCGCCGTGATCGACTTCACCGGGACGTCCCCGCAGGACGAGAAGAACTACAATGCGCCGCTCGTCGTCACCAAAGCTGCGGTTCTCTATGTTTTTAGAACGCTGGTGGACGACGACATCCCGCTGAACGAGGGCTGCATGAAAGCCCTCGACATTATCGCACCCGAAGGGTCGATGATTAACGTGCAATATCCAGCTGCTGTGATTGCAGGAAATACTGAGGTTTCTCAGAGTATTACCGATGCACTCTATGGCGCTCTTGGCGTGATTGCCGGCTCACAGGGGACGGTGAACAACTTCGTCTACGGCAATGACGTCCACCAGAATTACGAGACCATCTGCGGCGGGACCGGAGCTGGCCCCGACTTCGATGGTGCGAGCGCCGTCCACTGTCATATGACCAACACCCGCATGACCGATCCCGAAGTGCTGGAATGGCGCTATCCCGTACGCCAGGAAGAGTTCCGGATCAGGCCGGATTCCGGCGGAAAGGGAAGGCATTCAGGTGGAGATGGGATCATCAGACGGCTCCGTTTCCTGGAACCCATGACCACCACCGTGCTCACCTCCCATCGCATCACCCGGGCTTTCGGTGTCGATGGCGGCGAGCCGGGTTCTCCTGGCCGAAATGCAGTCGAGCGTGCCGACGGCAGGGTCGAGGAACTCCAGGGCAATGACGAAACCGAGATGCAGCCGGGCGACGTCTTCGTCATGGAAACCCCCGGCGGCGGGGGCTTCCAGCCTCCGGGGTGACTTTGGGTTCGCAGCAGAAGGGAGGCAGCGATGTCAGATAAGGGTTGGATGTTCGTCCACAGTCTCGCGAGCGAGGCGACTTGGACCCCGGGATTGCGTGAGGTTTTCGACTACCGGGATCTCGGCATCAAGGAAGGGACCAACGGCGACTATGTCGCGCATATCATCAAGGCGAACGGCAAGACGCAGGTGGACAAGGTGCAGCAGTGGCACATCCACAAATGCGACTTCCAGTTCGTGATGGTGCTGAACGGCTGGGCGACCTTCGAATATGAAGGGCAGGGGGAGCATACCATCAAGAAGGGTGACGCCATCCTGCAAACGCCGATGATCAAGCACCGGGAAATTGCCTGCTCCGAGGATTTCGAAGTACTGGAGATCGTCTCCCCCGCCAATTTCGAAACCGAAATCGTCGCCGCGCCGACTGGCGCCGGTTGAGTTCTAAGGGGCAGCCGTTGGCCGGATGCCCGAAAGCCAGGCCGCAAACCATCTCCTCAGACTCTTGCGGCTAAAATCCATGAGGTGGCCATGCCACCTAGTATGATTGGCCGAAGCGGTACCAGGGCGTGAAGGTTTTCGGGCGTTCCTTCCAGGGATGGTCGGTATTGGGAGAGCGATAGACGAAGACCTGACCGGAGGGTTTGCTGTCGATGACCGCTGATGGCGCCGTGACGATCAGGTCATCATGACCATCGATGTCGAGGTCGACGAAAGCAGAGACGTGGCCAAAGCTGATGTCAGCCTGGTCGGTATCGATGTCGAAGGGCGTGACGCCTCTGGCGACGGCGTGATCATGTTCGACGGTGGTCTCGGTGAGGGCAGGGGGAGCACGCTCGAGAGCACCAAGAAGTGTGGGGCGTTTTCAGGCAGCCTTGGCGCATATTGAAGTTTCTTGAGTGTTGGCGGCCATGCCGGGATGCCACTTGGTGAACATCTTTCGTAGCGTTCCATCGAGTGTCCGTGTTCGCGTTTGTAGGAGCAGATGAGCTCCTTTTTTCGACCATTGCATCTGTTGCTTTTTGGCGAAGCGCTTGCCAACGACAACGTTGACCGTGGATTCAACGAAGGAAGTGGAGACCCGTTCACCGTAGCGCCAGCGCTCGCCATAGTTCGGGATCGTATGGGCGTTGTTGGTGATGTAGGTCTGGAATTCCTCAGCCGTGGTCGCGAACCGCTTCATGGACGGATAGCTGCTTTCCAGAAAACTGAGATCGTCGGTGAGCCATTCAGCACGGCATAGCGCTTCACGGACATTACCATGCCATAGATACCATTTGATCTTCTCGAGATAGGTTTCGGCCTCTTCTGCTTCCTTGAGATCGTGATGCTTTAGCCCTTTGGCGTACTGGCCGAGGACGGTCAGGCGCATCGCGATGTGGAACCAATCCAAGATATGTTCGGCACAAGGCGACATGAGTTCGGCGAGGTTGCGCACGCTGTCGCCTCCATCAGTCAGAAAAGTGATCTCCTGGTTCATCTGCAGGCCCTGATCGCGCAGCACCTCAAACAGCCGGCGCTTGGGCTTGGCATCATGACTTTGGACCAAACCGAAATAGCGGTCATCCCGCTTCTCGGGGATGGATTTGCCGACCACCACCTCGAAGTTTTTCTTCTTGTCGTTCCAGTTCCGAACATAGCCGCCATCGATTCCAACGACCATCGGCCCCTCGGGCTGAGGAAGATCTCTCCACATCGCCGGGCAACCATCGATGAAGGATATCTGCTCCTGGCCGAGCTCGGCTTCGGCGCGTGTCGCCACTTGATGCAGGTGACGGCGTACAGTTTCAGCATTCGTCTTGGCGCCGATCGGCAGGACATCCTTCAAGAGGTCAACGGTCATACCGTAAGAGACCAGCGAGGCCCACTTGGCCTCGAGGTAAAGCAGTTCTGGCGCGGTATGGCCGGCGAACAGCTCATTCAGCGGACTGAAGGTTTTGCTGTTTGTTGGTCGACAACG
>JBPCVQ010000175.1:0-2706 GCA_051010395.1 Geminicoccaceae bacterium
CGGACGGGCCACGCCGTTTGGCCAGAACCGCCAGAAGCGCTTGCTCATCGACATTATCCGGCGTGAAGGCGAGTGCCTTGAGGTTGTCGGCGAGATGATGGGCATAGCGCGCGCCGAGGATGAGGGCTGTGATGTCCGCATTGTTGTATAGGGCGCGAAGCGCGACATTCGAAAGGCTCACGCCATGTCGCCTAGCTGTTCTATCGAGAACCGTCAGCAGCTCCTGAAAGAGCGGCCAGCCGCCGAACTCGTCGATGATCAGGCGGTATTTGATCAGCGAACGGTTGTCGAAGTCATAGCCGGGGTCAGCGGCACCCAGCCAGCGATCCGAGAAGAAGCCGCCGGCCAGAACACCATAGACAAAAATCCCGATCTCGTGCTGACGGCAAAAGTCCGCGAATGCGCCCGCCGGCCGCTGGTCGATCAGGGAATACTGGACCTGCACCGAGGCGATGTCGAATCCGGCCCGGACGAATTGCCTGACATGCTCGAGGTCGAAATTGGTGAGGCCGAGATGATGGATCTTGCCCTTGTCCTTCAGCCCTTGCAGGTGCCCCAGCACATCGAGCGCGCCTGGCACATTGTAGTCCCACCAGTGGAACTGGACGAGGTCGAGACGCTCGACGCCGAGCCTCGCGAGCGAGCGGTCGATGCCGGCTTCGACCTGATGCCGATCGATGGCTTCGAGCGCCGTCGCATCAGGCACGAACTTGGTATGCACACGCACCCGGCTCATGGCGGAGGCCCCGCTGCTCCGCCTCAGATCGTCCAGAAAAATACCAATCATCTCCTCGACGCCGGTATAGATATCGGCGCAGTCGAAAGTGGTGATGCCGGCGTCGACGAACGCCGCCATGTCGCGAATGGCCGAAGCCTTATCGACCGCGCCATGATCGCCGGCAAGCTGCCAGCCGCCCTTGATGATCCGGGATATCCGGTAATCCGGGCGAAGGCCGATCGCCGGGACCGTCATCATGCCGATGTGCCGGAAGGCGGCAAGGGCACGGCCGTCGTCTCGGCATGGCTGAAGCTGCGCTTGCCGAGGCGCGTGATGCGAAAACGGCCGCCGCAATGGGGATCGGGACAGGCGATTTCGGCATCGGTGGTCATCCAGTCATGCGCGTCGGTCGGCCGTTGCTTGGCCGGCAGGAGCGGCAGCAGGGCCGCGAGCGGATACATCGGAAACCGTCGCCTGCCGCCTTCCGGAAACACGATCTGTTCGCCAATGACCTGGAAGGTCTCGCCGGCCTGATGATCACAGATCATCGGCCGGTCTCCAGCCACGACCTTGACTTCGAGATCGTAGAGTTCAAAGCGATCATCGACGCTCACGACCGTCATGCCTTCCCTGTTTCTTGTCCCGTTATTTCACGAATCTTAAGCGTGATGCCCCAGCATGGCCAGAGGCAAGGCCCGGGTCGTCGAAGAGAGTGACGAACCGGCTTCAGTTTGGCGGCGCAGCGCCAGGACCGTAAGATCGTGCCCGCTCCGGGATGAGCCCACCCGGGAAGAAACGGAGAACGAGCTGCAGGAGAAAGCCGATCATCAGTACCCGGATATAGGCAAGCTTGACCGCCCAGTCCTCGGGCAGACGACCGGACAGCAGTTCGGTCGAGGACCAGAGGACCCAGATCAGAAGTGCGCCGAGCACCGCTCCCTTGTTATTGCCGCTGCCGCCGGCGATCAGCATCACCCAAACAAGGAAGGTGGTGAGCAGCGGCTCGGTGGCCTCGGGGCTCAGGAACTTGAAATAATGGGCCTGCAGCGCACCGCCGAGCCCCATGATCGCCGAGCCGATCGCGAACGCCTGGAGGCGATAGGCGTCGACATCCTTGCCGAAGGCGCGCGCCGCGGTCTCGTTGTCCCGAATTGCCCGCATGGTGTGCCCCCAGGGTGAATGCTGGATCCACTGGCAAAAGGCGAAGACCGATGCGGTGATCAGAACCACGACCGCAAGAAAGGCGAGATCGGTCGACGGTGGGCCCCACTGCTCGAACGGTTTCGGGATGTTCTTGATGCCGAGCGAACCTGCGGTCACCGCTTCCTCGTTGCGCACCACCAAGCGAAGGATCTCGGCGATGCCGATGGTGGCGATCGCGAGATAATCGCTTTTCAGGCGAATGCAGACCCGCCCGACCGCCCAGCCGAGTACGCCCGAAATGCCCATGGCGGCCACCAGTCCGACCACCACTGGCATGCCAAAGCCGCCGAGGTGGCTGGCGGCCACCGGCGTTGAGAAGATGGCTGCGGTGTAGGCGCCGATCGCGAAGAAACCGGCGATGCCGGCATTGAAGAGCCCGGTCATGCCCCATTGAACATTGAGGCCGAGGCAGAGAATGCCGTAAAGGCCGCCCATGGTGAGCAGGCTGACGAGATAGAGAAGAAGGCCCGGATCAATCGTCATGTGAACAGCCGGCCACGCACCAGACCCTGCGGTCGCCAGATCAACATCACCACCATAATCCCGAAGGCAATCGCGCTCTTGTAGCCGGGGTCGACCAGCGGCGCCGAACCGAGCCAGGGATAGGTCGAGAGTTCCTGGGCGATCCCGATGACATAGCCTCCCGCGATGGCGCCATAGGGCTTGCCGATCCCGCCGAGAAGTGCTGCGGCAAACACCGGCAGCAGCAGGTCCCAGCCCATATTGGTGTGGAGCTGGTTGTCGATGCCGAGGAAGATGCCGGCGACCGCCGCAAGCCCGCCGCC
>JBPCVQ010000176.1:0-12034 GCA_051010395.1 Geminicoccaceae bacterium
TAAATATTCCCAGTTACACCTGCCTCGCCTTTTCGCGCCCAAAGCTTTGTTCGATTAACAAATGATATTTTGTGTGGGCCAGAAGATAGCGAGGTTCGAGCCTGCCAAAAAGCCAGCTTTGCAAGACTGCGCATCCTGGACCGGCGTCCAATTGGATGATCCAGAATAAAACCTGCAGTCCGCCTAATTTGTTCAATCATGGAAGATCATACTACAAAGTTGAGTCGCAAGCTGCAGTTTGTACACGAAGGCAATTCTACGTCGCCCGATAATGCCGACTGCCGGGCAGCACCCGGAGGCGTTACAATAGCGGCTCAAGCAGGGCAATGCCCCGTAGCGCAGTCAAGAAGCCGGTCAAGCCTATCGCTTCGCTGCTTGGGTGCCATCGTACTCAAGTAGGGCAACGCCCCAAGGCTGTTCAATGCTGATTACAGTCCCTTGAGGCCGAGTGTTCGGTCAAGACTGATAGCGTTTTTCCAAACGGCGTCTTTGACATTCTTGACGCCGTTCGCCCGTAGGAGATTGAGGACATAGCTTCTGATCCTTGCGAAGACGCCAGGATTGGATCGGATACGGCTTTGATCTTCGACGAAGGCAGTGTCTCGAACATAGTGATTGCGGTTCTCGATACCCCAATGTGAATCACGCCTCGAAGGTAGGCCGCCCACTCGGCTCCGGCGACGGTGTCGCTGACATCGAAAACCTCGGTGTGTCGGTCTTCGTGGCGATTACGGGCAAGATACCGGGTCAAGAGCTCATCGATCGGTGTTATTGCTTCCGTCATGGCGAGGATGCGCTCCAACAGATCGGGTTGGTTCTTCTTCAGCTGGACCAACAGGTGACTGCCCGTCCGACGCGCAGCCTCAAACGCTTTTTTGACAATGTATAGCATCGAGCGTGAACAGGCGGCCTTCGAGGCTAAGATCTTTGATCAACGCTTGTGCTGCCAGGATCTCAATGCTCTTGTGTTTGCTTATTATTTTTATTGATTTGCTTTCGTAAACTAGAAGATAATTGATTGCTCAGTATAAACGCTTCTGTTCCGGCAATTCTTTTAAGATTCGAATCCGTTGCGGGTCTTAGAACAAGAGCCTCCCCAAACTCCAGTATGTTACTGCAATACGCGCAGATCGTATAATCACCCTTCCTGGGAGTTATTTTCACCCCCTCGATAGTACGTGCTGTATCTAGGATGTGATGACATTTTGGACATTGGCTTTTAGGCGTGCGTGATCGGCTGTTACCGAGATTGTCGATCATATGCTTCATCTTTTCGATGTCAGCCAAAGGTTTACTCCCTCTCAACGGAAATATTTGAGCTATTCACTGATTTGGGCGATCAGGCAGCAACGTTGGCAAATCGTTCGATGGCTTCGACACCGTCCTCGACGGTGACGCCTCCGACCACTTTGGGCAATAGCATATCGTTCATCAGCCGTCGCCATGTTTTTGACGACCGTCATGATGAGCTTGAACACCATCAGCTTGGCGGTTGTCTGCGAAAAGAGCGCCCCTGGCTCTGACCCTGGTCATACCACGTGCCGTTTAAGCTACTGGAGGGATACCTATTCGATGGCCGATCTCTCAGAGATGATTTGAGAAGTCATTGAACTGACACCGCTGCTGTGTTGACGCTTGCGTCCGATACTTAGATTTGCGTGCCTCAAGTAACACAGCTGCATAGTGAACATCCGGCAAACGTATGTATCGATTGACATCCAAATTAAATGAATCGAAGGCCTTTCATCTTACAGACATTTTGTTCAATCATTCGGTTAATCTTTCGAGGATAACAAACGATGCGCCGTGCGCTGGGGGAAAATCTGTCGAGCTTGAAGTCCTTTTGGCGGGCAGAACCCGACAAGGAATAGAGTTTTGCGTCCTCGTAAAGAGCGGATCTCAAACCGGCCTCGCCTACACCGGCGGCTTCAAGGGGGGGCGGCCGTTCGATCATGACGATAGGCTGTGCGCTGTCCAGGACAGGTCCAAGCCAGCGAATAGTGGCCAGGCAATCACCTCCTCCGTTAATCCGAATGAGATCGGGTGGCTGCAAGCCATTGCTTTCGACGAACACATCACTCCCTTCTGGCTCGATAGGATAGGACGTTGGCTTCTTATCCGCGCTTCCGCATGGTGGAAAACCGACCCGGTTTTTCATCAGGCCGTGTGCAGGCCAGGCTGCATTCTGATGGTCACCACCCAGTCGAATGTTAAACGTCTTGATGTTCTCCAGTCGACTAAGGCCAATGTTTTTCCTCAGTTGTGAGTATCGACTTGCGGACTGTTCGATCGCAACAATGCTATCCATAATCCCAGCTATCTTCAGAGAGAAGTCTCCTCGATTTGCTCCAATGTCGTAGCAGGAAAACGGTTGGGAGGTATTATATTTTACAAAGCTCACTATTTCACGAACAAACGACGTCACGCTCGAATCGGAGTCCCCGAAATGATAAATCATCCAGTCGGATATACCGTCGATTTTCCCTTCGTATTTTGATCCAAAATAATTGACCGTGAATTCATCGTTAGGCCATTCATAAAGTCCATCAAGTAATGGTGCTAGATTGAATCCGGCCCAAGCTATCGTTTTAGATGCGCAGAAGGATCGAATGATCCTCTTCTTCACAGAATCTCTTAAAGGAGCACTCATTGCATAGTATTCCTTCGAATTCTAGCATTTAAAGCATCAGCAGAGATATGAAAGAAAAGAAATATCGACTTTGGTAATTTAATGTAAGAACTCATGAATATTTCTAGAAGAATAATTGTTAGCTATCACTATCGCCAGTGTCATCATGACGAGAAAAGTAAAGTTTTAAGAAGTTCCAAAAAATCGAAAAAAATTACAACAATTACTGACTATTCCAAAATCCAAAGTACAATCATTTAGCTTCGACAAGAAATCGTACCAAAATAAATATATATATATTACGATCATGTTAATCGGCATAATTAGCTAGCGAACAAGTTCGTTGATCTTATGATAGAGAGGAGTCTGAAACTACTTGTTTTATATATTCTAGACAGCCAGTGTTACGTGCAGAAGCTAAAATTACAAATAGAAACAAAGCAACGTCTTTCGGGCGAAGCGCCTTCCTGTGCGATAAAGTACATATTATACCGAGCTCATAAGGATGGATTTTCCTTGGTTCACGCTGCCTTCTTTAGCAATCCGTCGCCCATCAATTTGTCGAAATACTCGATTGTTCGGCTCAAGCCATCACTAAGGGCAATGGATGGCGTCCAGGCGAGTGATTGCTTTGCCAGGCTGATGTCGGGCCTCCGTTGCTTCGGATCATCGTCAGGCAATGATTGAAAGTCAATTTTCGACTTTGAGCTTGTCATTTCGATTATAGTCTCAGCTAGCTGTCGAACATTGATCTCACAAGGGTTGCCAAGGTTTATCGGGCCTGTCAGCTCTGCAGGAGATTTCATCAGACAAACAAAACCCTCAATGATGTCATCAACATAACAAAATGATCTCGTTTGGCATCCGTCGCCAAAGACCGTGATGGATTCGCCCTTCAAAGCTTGCACGATGAAGTTTGAAACAACCCGACCATCTTTCGGATGCATACGTGGGCCGTAGGTATTGAATATCCGAGCAACCTTGATCTCAATCTTATGCTGCCGATGATAGTCAAAGAACAATGTCTCGGCGCAGCGCTTACCTTCGTCATAACAAGATCTTGAGCCAATCGGATTTACGCGTCCCCAGTAAGCTTCATGTTGGGGATGAATGTCGGGATCGCCATAGACTTCCGAGGTTGACGCTTGAAAGATGCGGCAACGCAAGCGCTTGGCCAGACCGAGCATGTTGAGGGCACCGTGAACATTCGTCTTGGTGGTTTGTACCGGATCGTTTTGATAGTGGATCGGCGAAGCGGGGCAGGCGAGATTGTACACCTCATCGACTTCAACAAAGAGTGGGAAGGTTACATCGTGCCGCATGAGCTCAAAACGAGGATGGCCCACGAGATGCTCGATGTTACGCTTCGATCCTGTAAGCAAATTGTCAACGCAGATTACGTCATGATCTTGAGCAATGAGAACATCGCACAAGTGTGAGCCTAGGAATCCCGCCCCACCTGTTACGAGAATAACTTTCCTGTCCAAATTTGGTCTCCGTCAAGGGATTGATGCATTGTCTATTCAGACTGACTGACGAGAAAACGATCCGACCGATCTGTTGGGAAGCCGACGTGTTCCAGTCCATAAAATCGGGGCGGGACTGGCCTCGTTGGGAACGTTGCAAAGTAGACAGCATCCATCCCACTCTCCGCGGCACAACCTGCAGCGAGGTCGACGCTGTCCGCTGTCCGCCGGATCGGACAGCACGCTGAGTTAGGGTCGTTCGGACCAAGAAAGGAGGCCGCCAATCATGACGCAGTCACGTCCCTGGTACGATGGCGAGCAGGAACATCAGCAGGATGGCGACAACGTAAGCGAGCATGGCCTGGCTCGAGAGAAGCTTGCCTCCGCCTTTCCAGAGCACACGAAACACGTCACGATCTCCATCCTATTCCGACTCGATACGCATACTACCGGATGATGTGTATCAAGCGGTGAAACCGCACGATAGGCGTCACCAAACGATGGCTCATGCGATCCAAATCCGAGCCCGCTGTTGTGGCTTGATAGTATGACCACATCAGTTGGGGGGGGCTCGAGGGCAGGGGGCAGTTTTTGAACGCTTGGAATCGAGCGTTCCGAGTCTCAACGGCATCATGGGCTCTTGGCGACCGCATCACTAGGCTACGCGTTCGTCCGCTTGTTTCTGCGGTGACATTGAAGATAGATGCCAATTCCAGGCATCCTCGATCACATCCTCGATCGCCGAGCGTGTGGGATGCCAATTAAGTAGGCGTTGTGCACGATCAGACTTTGCCACAAGGCAAGGTGGATCTCCCTCACGCCGTGCAGTATCGATAAAAGGGACCTTCAAATCGGTGACCCGCTCGACGGCAGCAATGACTTCTGCGACGGATGTGCCTTGACCGGTTCCGAGATTAAGCGCAGCGCTCGATTTGCCATCAAGGAGATATTGGAAGGCCGCCAAATGTGCACGGGCCAGATCAGAGACATGAACGTAGTCTCGAATCGCTGTGCCATCTCTGGTCGGGTAGTCACGACCAAACACCGATATGGGCCCACAGTGCCCGGTCACTGCACTAAGGATCAAAGGGATCAGGTGGGTTTCAGGGGCATGGGCCTCGCCAATGTCTCCATTCGGATCGGCGCCGCAGGCATTAAAGTATCGAAGGCGCACGGAACGTAGGCCGTAGGCGGTGTTGTAGCTCTCAATCATCAACTCGGCTGCGAGTTTTGACGCGCCATAGGGACTAACAGGCGCTTTGGCCGTCGTTTCAACGATAGGAACTACGTCCGGTTCACCATAGATGGCACAGGTCGATGAAAAAATGAGCTTATCGCATCCTGTAGACCGCATGCCTTCGAGGATAGCGCGCACGCCGCCTACGTTGACATCCCAGTAGCGCTCAGGATCGGAAACGGATTCACCAACAAGAGCAAGGGCGGCGAAATGCATAATTGCAGCCGGACGGTGTTTCGACATCGCACCAACCAGTGAGTCGAAATCTCGAATGTCCCCTTCGATGAAAGGACCCCACTTCACAAATTCTCGGTGTCCGCTGGAGAGATTATCGTAGACGACAGGTATGTAGCCGGCCGCAGCAATAAGCTTACAGCATTGGGATCCAATGTAACCGGCGCCCCCTGTTACAAGAATGCAATCTGACATTTTTCCCCTGAAGGCAAAACATTTAGACACGATCGATGCGCTTGTCCGAAGTTGCCAATGCGAAAAGGCACATGATCCTGATACCGTAGTCTGGAAGACTTCCTAAGTCGTATCTTGACTCCACTCTGCTTCGTCCCCTGATGCTTGTGATAGGGCCTCATCATCAACACCGAGATTTTTGCATGTATGTATGGACAAAGGCCAAGGAACCTCTCGTGCGGGCGCTCGGGCTAGTGGTTTGACCGAAACGAAAGATACACCTTCGGAAACCTCAGAAAATGGCTGCATACCGTCGATCTTGGCGATGGCAGAGGGAACCAAATGGAGTGGTCATACCACTAGGTGATCCTATAGTTAAAAGCCAAGAGAAAGTTGTTAACCTGATGTCGCACCAGCACCCTAATTGCCAAGGGTGCGAATTCGATCGGCGATCTCGCTCCGATGCCGTTTAGTAGTAGCTATGACCTCTTCGGTGATGCCTCAGGCCCCGCCTCGGTAGCATGTCATGGAGCACGCCTAGAGGCATGAGGAGAAGAATGAGCAAAATAATGGCGCCAAAAAGAGCATTCCCAATAAAATCGCGGTAAGGCTGCCGATAACCACCCCTGACGCATAGAGATGCCTGTTGTCCACCTGGAGCGAGATTATCAACTCCAGCTCCGCTCATAGGTTTGCGGGCATCGTCAGGCAGATTGCATCCTTTGGAAAGAAAGACGTCGTTCAACGATCATATCCTGGCTCTGCATCTCACGGGTCTGAGATGACCATGAACGGCGACGGCAAGCAGAATGCCAGGCGCCGTCCTCTTCCGACCGCATAATGATGGATGCCGATCGCCTGGCCAGATCGTGTTCCACCACATAGTTGTGCCGAAGAGGTGAGGCGGTCGCGCTTTCGTTATGACGCGTCCGAAACGGTAGCCTCGATCGTTAGACAGATGCATGCCCATGCTGAAGAAAGAATCGACTCCAAAAGTAGACCGTTCCGAGAATGACACAAGTTAGAACGCCAATCACTGATAAGAGCATGACAACCAAAAGGGCCAAGAGACATGCAAACATGACGATTTGATCGTCGAAATTGTCAACCTCGTCAAAATCACCTGTGGAGATCAAGTCTGGCAGTGAAAGTTGACCTATCAACTGTCAAACATCCCTCTTTTTCAAGACATTAGTCGTGGATTCGCATCGATAGGGCAAGACTCTTCATTCCTTTGCCATCTCTGTCTACTTTTCCCTGATAGAAAGACACAAAATCGCCAAGGCAACACCTCCGAGATTAGCAAGCATATCTGCGACGTGAACGCCACGTCCTGGCGACACACCCTGGACGAACTCAAGAATGACAGACATAGGGAACGCGAAGTATAGTAGCCAGGCTGGGACACGCCACGCCGCTGCTGCCAGAAGAACGAGCAACATGCATCCGACGATATGGTAGATCTTATCGGTAAATCCTTTAGTTACCGCTGGCTCGGGCAGTTGAAGATTGGGATAGAGGGCAAATCCAGCGACCACCAACGCAGTCACACAGAAACCGAGCCTCAGAAGATACGTTTTGGCGGAGCGGTGAGCATTCATGAGGCTCAGTAAAAAGCGAAATGCGTAAAAATCCCTTTAACAACCAGCGATAACCGATAATGCGCAACGCTGCCTGATGGTACGGCCACAATGAATGTTATCCACCAAGAAGCTTGCAACACATTGATTTTACGCGATTAAAGCCTGCGCCAAGTGAGAACCAAATGATGCGACCATGCCGCTCGATATGAACTGCAGATGCTGATAATTGCTGTGCACTCACATGCCACTTACGGTGCTCATACCCAGACCGATGCGCTTGGCCCCTTCTTGCCGGGCCATCCGACGAAGCGCTGAAGGAAAGCAGATCAGTTTTCTTGCCGAGGGCTCGAACGGGTCGATTGAGAACGTGCCGTCCATGACAAAGTCGCGCAACGTCGCGATTTCGACATCATTATAGAGCACCGAACGGAGGCTGTCTTCGTCAATCGCTTGGCCCGAACTGATCAAAGGGTGCTCAATCAAGACCACCGGCCGTGCTTGGTGAACTGTTCCAACAAGGCCCTTTAGCACTTTCAGGGCGTCGCTTCTGGCATCGATGCGAATAAAATTTGGTGGATCCATCTGCTGATGGCTTAAGAAGTCATCACCCTTGACTGCAGGCACAATCAATCCGCCGAAAGCACCTTTGGTCAGGGAGGTTTCTTTCCTGATCGCCACGAAGTTGCTAGGACTCATGACTTCAAGTGCTAGGTCGCCAGTGATTTCATCCATCATTGTTTTAAAGTACTTGACGTGATTGAGGCGGTTGCTCCTTATTTTTTCCTCCAGCCTTGCGAATGCACCTGGAACCGGTTCGAGAGCGATTACATCGTCAGCGACCCGTGCCATCATCAGTGTACGAAGACCGACGTTCGCACCGATTTCCAAACAGACAAATCGTTGCTGCCGCTTCACGAAGTTGGCAAGGCTCTCGATAAACCTCGCTTCGGGAACTGCGAAGTACTTCAGGAAATAGGCACACCAGTCGATATGATTTTTAGTCTCACCTCTATATCGATACCCGTGAAAATCGATCGTGAATTCGCGTGAGACTGAAGAGTTCGGATCACAGACGCGGGAGGCTAGCCCAGGTGCGAATCGCTGGACTACATCGAGGCTCATCAACGCACGCACGCACTTCTCTTTGGGACCTACATGGAAGAACGATTTTACCGTCATTCTACCGCGCCTTGATGTTGAAGGCAGACATGGGTGAATTGATCCAAAAGGGCCGATTAGGTCTTTTTCGAAAAACTGATGCAAAACCGGTGAGTTCATGCACCATCGACTGAACCCTCCGAAGGTGTCGATGCACTAACTCTGTGACCGCAACGCCTGTTTTCTAAACCGATTGACGAATGGTCTGGAAAAATCAGTGGCCATCTATCATCGATCGCTCGATGTCATCCCATCGTGGTATTCATTTTTTTGATCAACATAAGACACGTGGTTGGCCGCTGAAGCGTCTTCTGCCTTACACGCTAAGGCTGTTGCCAAGCCTGAAAAGAAGCGTGTTTCGAGCGGCTCGGAGCGAGTGAACGAAGGCGGTCAAACAGTGCAAGGGGATGGGTGCCCCATTTCAAAAGTTGTGCCGCACCCCATCGAAGCCCGTAAACAAGTCCAGCAGGGTCACGCCCAGTCGCTCGGCGGAACATCCGGTTCCGATCCCGCTCGTATGACCGCCATGAACTCTTGCCCTGGGCGACTTGGCCAGAGAGCGACTCATCATAAACTCGAAAACAAGACCAATAATCATGCAGGATCTGGAACTGACAGCCCATGAGTGCCATGTCGAGCCACAACTCGCCGTCCCAGCAGGTCCTGTTATGCACGTTAAAGCCACCAACTTTACGAAAGGCTTCGGCGCGGAAGAACGTCGATTGCTGCAGTAAGTGAGCACCGCGATGCAGATAGCGCCAGGCGCCAAATTGATTGGAATGCTTCTTTCTGATGGGGTCACCATGAATGTCGACCAGCCACCCATGGGCGGCAATTACATCAGCCTTTGGAAATCGCCGAAAGGCAGCCTCGACTGATTGGAGAGAGCCGGGAAGCAAGAAATCATCAGCGTTGAGAAAACCAAAAATCTCTCCGCTGGCGCGAGCAAAACCGCTGTTCAATCCCTCGCTTGGTCCACTATCAGGCTCAAACACGACGTGGTCGATGTGCTCTCTTTGGCCCTCGACGACACTGCGGCTGCCGTCATTCGACCCCGGATCAACGACGATATACTCGAGATTGGGGTAGCCTTGATCGATAACGGATCGAAGCGCTTGCTTGAGAAACCGGCACTGATTGTAAGAAACTGTGACAATGGATATCGTCATACCAATCCTTTACAATCGATGCACCATTAATGTCACTGGCCTCATAGGGAGCGCTCGAACATCAAGATCCATGGCGCCAAGAAGTATGAGACAACCGACGCCATATTTGCATGGTAAGTAACGCGAAAAGGACGCCAAGCAGGCTCGCGCCGACATCGATCAGAAAGACGCTACGGCCAGGAACAAAAGCCTGCAACAACTCAAGTGCGATGGCAAGAGAGACCATTGAAATAACAACGAGTACATTTCTGTCTAGGGCGATCGTGGCAGACACGGTCAGCAAAAGAAATGCGATCATGTGATAGACGAAGTCAGAATATTCTCCCGACGGAGTGAATTCAGGAAGCCGCAGATTTGGATAGAGAGCCAGCCCTAGAACGCTGATGAAAATAAATATAAACAGAAAACGTATAACAATACTTGCGGACAAATACTTGACCAAGATAAATCACCTATAGGATCGCCATATCGAGGCATTTGTGACACATATCGACAGCTCTTTTTTTGATGCCCAGTATGAGCTCTCATCCAAGAACAATAGAGCTCATATTTTCTCCATCGATCCCACAGTTGGGGAGCAATCAGACGGAAACTGTGATGGACGGTTTACGAAGACGCCTCGCACTCCACTGCAACGAACCTCGCCGATCTCCCACGCTACCGCACTCCGGGTGAATCTGGCTCAGATCCGGGGTCGTCGCAAACACGCAGCAAGAATCCAACACTGAACTTCCAGCGCTGACGTTCAAGCCTATGACGTCGACTAAGGGGCCGACGCTAGCTTAACTTTTTGCTTTTTTCAGACGTCCACGGGTTGCAAAGCCGCCTTGTCAGAAACGACGAGGCGTTCTCCACCGAGGATATTTAGCAGAACAGCGACTCGACCCCGATCATCCAAACGCTCGAGCCTACCCACCAGGTTAAAAAAGGGGCCGGACATCATACGTACATTCTGTCCGAGCTTTATGTCATTACGAAGATCAACGTGCCCATCATCATTGGTCGCTGCTATGAGCTCTTCGACTACGCCAGCTGGAACTGGCTTTGGTCGATCGTTCTCCATGATCAGATGGCGGACACCGAAAGTACTCTTTATGGGCCACCACCGTTGAGCGTGTACATCAAGACTGACGAACAAGTAGCTTGGGAACAGCGCCCGTTTTACCCGGGTGACCTTTCTCGCATGCCGAATGGTCGTAAGAACCGTTGGCAGGAGATATCGGTAAGACTGCATCTCCAGGTTTACTGCAGCGATCATCTCTTTCTTGGGCTGAGTCTGCACGCAATACCAGCGCTCTCCGCTTTCTTGCGCAGATTGGACATCTTCGACCTCGCAGCGTTCTTCCAGGTCGACGTCCATACTGCAGCTTCGGCTAACATTGCCGCTAACCATCTTTCCTCCGACTGTCTGCGTGCTTCGTTTCAGTGTATATTTTTCGCGGTATATTCGCCCAATGCGAAAAAAACCAAACTATGGATTGTTTTATCTCATACCTAATCGCTTATCAAGATCATATTCGGTGTAAAATTTGCTCAAGTTCGCATAGTTCAATTGAATGGAACCGCCAGAAATCTCCAATAAACCACATCAGATTGCTACTCACTGGACGTGCTAGATCGCGTCCTGGTTAGATAGAATCGTTTTGGAGATTGGCGACTAAAGATAGATTTGGTTGGGCCGGACGCCTGGGATGAGGAGGCCAGCCATGGATGCCGCAGCAATCGGTGCGGAGAAATCGCTTGCCGATCTGTACGATCGGATAACTTGAAGCCAAGGTCTTGCTGCCAGCGTCCATGCATGCGAATGCCAGCCAGCCGATATTGACAATTCCAATTCCTAGTTGCGTGCGATCTTGTATCGTCCCCGGCGGTGGTGTTCGATCTATTGCTTTCGGCATCAATTTCTCTTCCGAGCTCAACCTTTCGGCAGGGCATCTCTGACAGGTCAGCAGGGCTTGTCCGCGTCACTTTTCCAAGAAATGCCTGACTCGCATGGTTCAGGCCTAGGCCCGATAGGCGGGGAGTGGTGCTCGGTCCTGGAGGGCGATCATGCGTCTCAGCATGGTTTCGCCGAGACGTTGCCTGATTTCGCGATGCGAGGGGTTTTCGTAGTGATTGGCGAGTTCATCCGGGTCGTCCTTGAGGTCGTAGAGTTCGTCCCAGTCTTCCCCCTCGCGCAGCGACATCCGGTATCGGTCGGTGACCATCGTTCTGACCCGTTGCGGTCGGTCGAACCCGGTCATGGTGCGCTGGCTGTCCTCTTCGATCAGAACCGCCGCGGGCGGTTTCGTTGACAAGAGATCGCGGCCCTGCATGCCGTTGAAGGGCTGGATGCCGGCTCTTGCGAGGATCGTCGCCGAGATATCGATGGAGGAGGCAAGTCC
>JBPCVQ010000177.1:0-7183 GCA_051010395.1 Geminicoccaceae bacterium
CCGCGCCGTCGAATGCGCCACCATCACCTACGATCAGATCGTCAAAGGTGAAACCACCGCTGGCGCTAACAGAATTCGACGCATTCCACGCCAAGTTGCCGAAGCTGCCTTAGCTGGATAGGGATAACGATCGAAGGCCTTCTCGGCATCGTGACGGCCCTCAGCCATCCAGATTTCCTTGAGATCCGCCTTGGCTCTTGGCTGAACCGACTTCGGGAGCTTGTTGAGGACGTTCATCGTTTTATGCTGGGTGAGTCGTATCGGGATTGAATGGCTCACGAAAAGAGCGTTAAGGCTAAGACGAACTCCGCCTAGTGGTGCGTTCGATACGAAAGATTCCCCCGGCATCTCCAGAAACTGGCCACATACCGCCGACCTTGGTGATGGCAGAGGGAACCAAATGAAGTGGTCACACCACTAGGCCAATCGTCAGCGCCTCTCCTGGGCGTTCATTGCGGGCGGATGCATTCCTATCAGGACGCTGCGCCGATCATCGCATCACCTCAACGTCCGCCAAACCTTTTCCGACGTCGCTGGCATGTCGATATGGCGGGTGCCGATCGCATCGCAGACGGCGGCGATCACCGAGGGCGGCACGCCCACGGTGCCGACTTCGCCCGCCCCCTTCATGCCCAGCGGATTGGTCGGCGCCGGCGTCGGGTGCTTGGCCAGGCGGAAGGACGGCAGATCCCCCGCGCGCGGCATCGCATAATCCATGAACGAGCCGGAGAGCGGCTGACCGGTTTCGGGCTCATATCGATCGTGCTCCATGAGAGCCTGACCGATGCCCTGTGCCATCGCGCCCATGATCTGCCCGTCGGTGCGCGCGAGGTCGAGCACGCGGCCGACATCGTCGACGGCTGACAATGACGCGAGGGTGACGTGACCGGTGTCGGGGTCGACCTCGACCTCGGAGATGTAGACGCCGTTCGGATAGGTCCGATGGTCGCCCTCGAAATCGGCGCTGCCGGTGCAGCCGCCTTCCATGCCCACTGCGACCTCCGCTAGGGCCAGCGAGCGATTGGTGCCGACGACGGTGAACACGCCGGCCTTGTAGTCGATATCCGCGAGCGCGCATTCCAGAAGCTCGCCCGCCTTTCGCTTCGCCGCTTCCAGCATTTCGGCCGAAGCGGATGCGATCGTGCGGCCGGCGATCACCAGGCTCCCCGACCCGCCGGTGCCGCCGCCGCGTGGCAGCAGATCGCTGTCACCCTGGCGAACGTCGATCAGACCGGCGTCGATCTGAAGGGCTTCGGCCGCGACCTCGGCGAGCATGGCGTCATGCCCCTGGCCACCGGACTGTGTGCCGCTCATGACGGTCACCCGGCCGTCCTGTTTAACCACGACATGCGCCGTCTCGTTCGTGCCGGCGCCGGTGCCATGGATGGACATGGCGAGCCCGCGGCCACGCCGAAGGCCGCGGGCCGCGGAGGCTTCATGGCGGGCATCGAAGCCCGCCCAGTCCGCAAGCTCCAGTGCCTGATCCATGGCGCCGGCGAAGTCGCCCGAGTCGATCACGTAACCGATCGGCGTCGCCCAGGGAAAGTGCTCGGGCTTCAGGAAATTTCGGCGACGAAGCTCCAGGGGATCGACGCCCATGTCGCCGGCGGCGATGTCGATGACGCGCTCGACCGCAAAGATCGCCTCGGGCACGCCCGCACCCCGATAGGCGTCGACCGACGGCGTGTTGGTGAACACGGCGCGGGTGCGCATGTGGATCGCCGGGATCATATAGACGCCGCCCATCACCCGGCCGTAGACCATCGTCGGCATGTTGAGCGCGTGGTTTGAAAGGTAAGCGCCCATGTCGGCGATCGTGTCGACCGAAAGCGCCAGCAACCGAAGGTCGGCATCCATGGCGATCGCAATCTTGGTGACGTGATCGCGTGCGGCGTTGTCCGAGATGAAGGCCTCGGTCCGATCCGAGACCCAAAGGACCTCCCGGTCGAGGCGTTTCGCGGCGAACAGGGTCAGCGCCTGCTCGGGAAAGGCCATGCCCTTCAGGCCGAACGCCCCGCCCACGTCGTCGGTCACCACGCGCAGCATCCGCTTCTCGATCCCGAGCACATCGGCGATGATGCCGCGGATATTGTGGACACCCTGGGTCCCTGATCGAAGCGTGTAACGTCCACTCGACGAGTCGAACGCGCCGCGTGCGCTGCGCGTTTCCAGCGGCATCATGGCGAGGCGGTTGTTGACCAGCTCGAGGCGCGTGACATGAGCCGCCTCGGCGAAGGCTCGATCGACCGAGCCACGATCACCGGCCTCCCAGTCCAGCGCTACATTGCCGGGACGATCAGGCCAGACCGTCGGTGCGTTCGGCAGGACTGCAGAGGCGAGATCGACGGCGACAGGCAGGCTGTCGATCGCAAGATCGATCGCCTCGGCGGCATCTTTCGCCTGCTCGATGGTCTCGGCGACGATCATGGCGATGGGCTCGCCGACATGGCGAACCCGTTCGGTCGCCAGTAGATGACGCGGCGGCAGAAACGCCGACCACCGTTCATCCTCGGCTACGTCGGCATCGCAGGGCAGGGTGCCGAGGCCAGCGCTTCCGACATCATCAGATCTGATGATGTCGAGCACGCCCGGCATGTCTTTCGCATGATCCGTATTACAGCCGACGATCCGACCATGGGCGACGGGCGAGCGCAGAAATACGGCGTGCGCGGCACCTGCTGCGGGCTGGTTCGCGAGATAACGGCCTTGTCCTTTCAGAAACCGCGTCTCGCTTCGCTGGAGATTCGACGTCATTCCTTACCCTTCCGTCGGTTTCGGTTCCGCATCAACCTGTCGCTCGCGGTAGAACACATAGAGGCCGGAGCCGACGATGATCGCGATGCCTAAGCCGGTCAAACCGTCGGGAAGATCACCGAAGATGACGGCGCCCAGCAACGTGGCGCCCAGGATTTCCAGATATTGGAAGGGGGCCAGAACGCTCGCCGGCGCCAGGTGAAAAGCGCGAATGGCCAGCATGTGTGAGATCGTCGCGATCAGGCCGAGAACGATCAGCCATGCCCAGGCCAGGCTGGTCGGCCATGAGGGCCGGATCGCGGCCCAGCCGATCACATCACTCAAGGTCAAAGCAAAAGATAGCACGAGCATGCCGAAGACGCAGACCCAAAACTGCATCGCTCGGGCGTTCTCCGTCTTGGCCACCGCTCGGGTGATGGTGAGATAGAGCGCGAAGCAGGCGGCCGCGATCAGCGGCAGGATGGCGGGCAGGCCTACTGTTTCGAAACTCGGTCGAATGACGATCAGCGCGCCGACGAAACCGACCACGACCGCGAGAAGCCGACGCCAGCCGATCCCCTCGTCGAGAAAAGCCGCCGACATCAGCGTCAGGATGAGCGGCTCGACGAAAAAGATCGCGGCGCTGTCGGCGAGCGGCATGTGGGTCAGCGCCGAGAAGAAGGCGAGCGTCGCCAGCGCCAGGAGCAGACCGCGCAGGGCATGGGTCGCTGATGGCATTGGGAGCCGGCCGCCATTGCCGATCAGGACGAGTGGCAGAAGGAAGACGAACTGAAAGAAAAACCTGAACCAGGCGATCTGACCGGAGGAGAGAACGTCGCCGAGGCTCTTGGCAATCGCATGGATGGCGGGCGCCATGAGCACGCCCGTCGCCATCAGGATCATACCGTGGCGAACGTTCGATCGAAGCGGATTTTCTTCGATGATCGACGTCGAGGTCTCCGGCATGATCGGTCCTGTGATGGAAGTGGTGGACGGCGGCGGGATTGATAAGAGCCATCCGTCACCCGACATGATGCACGCAGTATGAAGGAGCGTCGATGCGTCTGATCGCCTGGAATTGCAGCATGGCCATCAAAAGAAACGAAACTGAATAAAATTCTGCTGCTTCATGAGTAGTTAACATTAGCCTTTCAAATCAAACCATACAAAATCATGCCATCACAATCTATACGTCATCATTGAAAACAAAGGAAAAAAGCCGCCCTGAATGAGAACGGCATGGAGCTCTTTTGGGGGAGGGGCGAGCTTTATTATGCTCATCTTTTGTTGACGTATCTCACGCCCTGTCATTTCTGTCTTTGATGTAGGTCAACTCCGGGTTCACGGGAGAATTGGCGATCAGAAGTATCGCGTGACGATCCAGCCTTCGACACTCAAGGGTCTGTCGTGTAACCAAGGTGAGCAGCTGATCGGTTTTCAGTGCCTGCCATGGATCTGAGGCGTGATAAGGTAAAGCAAGAATGCGGACGCATGATATGGACAATAAAGTCCTGATCGCTGGTGCCGATGAACAAGCCCTGCAGATGTTGCAGGCCCAGCTTGAACTCAGCGGGCTTCGTGGTCGTATTGTGGTGGCCGATGACGAACTGTTGTCCGCCGATCATGCTTCGTCGCGACCCCTGTTGATCATTTGGCATGGTTCCGCGAATGGCGGCACCGCGCGTCAGTTTGTTGACGCTATGATCGCTGATGGCGTGCCTGCGATCGCGATCGGCGCTGACAGGCGATCGGGTCCGCCCGAATCCGATATGATATTGCACGGCGACTATACGGTTCCGACCCTTATCAAAACGGTCGGGCGTTTCGTCGATCTGCCGCGGGCGGCTGACGTCATCTCGATGGATCGATCGCGCGGCTCACTCGTCGATGAAGAGGCATTTTATCATGACCTCTTCGATCGGGCATCCGATGCCATTCTTCTGATCGACTATGACACGCATCTCATCATCGAGGTCAATGAGCGGGCCGAAACCCTCTATGGCTACGATCGGCGTGAGCTGATCGGCATGAGCCTGCTCCAGATCGTACCGTGCGAAGAACATGCCGAGATCTGGAAGACTATCCGGCACATCAATGCGGATGAGGAACTGATTCTTCATGTCGGCGAACGCACCCATACAAGAAAGGATGGCAGGCGGCTCACGGTTAGCGTCAGCGCTTCCTTGCTCACCTGTCGCGGCCGAAGGGTTTTTCAGGATATCGTTCGGGATGAGACCGAGCGCTTTGATCGCGAGCACTTGCTCGAGCAGATCCTGGACTCGGCGCCGGATCCGACCGTAATCGTCGATGCCGATGGCAACATCCAGTTCGTGAACAGCCAGTTGCAGGCGAAGTTTGGCTATACGCGCGATGAGCTTATCGACCGTCCCGTCGAGGTTCTCGTGCCTGAGCGATTAGTGGCCGGGCATATGCGCCGCCGTATTGACTACAGCAACGATCCTCAACCCCGTCAGATGGGCAGCGGTCTGGAGCTTTGCGGCCGGACCAAGGATGGTCGCGAGATTCCGATCGAGGTGAGCTTGGCGCCGGTGCGGGATCATGGCCGGCAGCTAACTGGTTCGGGGAGATGGTTGCTGACTTGCGCTTCTCCAATGTGACTCATTTTATCCCCATGCCAGCTCAACTTATGCTGGCCGTGCAGCCGACACATAAGAGGTGAGACAGTTGGCACAGGAATTGGATCATAGCGCAGAGCGCTTTCGCGATCTTGTCGAAGGCTCAATTCATGGCATCCATGTCCATAGGAATGGGAAGCCAATATTCGCAAATCAAATGTTGGCAGAGATCTTTGGCTATAACAGTCCAAAGGACATTCTTGCCCTTGATAGCATTATGGAACTTGCTGCGCCGCACGAGCGGAACCGTCTTTGGCAGATTGCAGGAGCACGGGCGCGGGGCGAGGACGCCCCAATCCATTACGAGTATCAAGGTCAACGCCAGGACGGATCGATCATTTGGCTCGATAACGTCGTCCGCAAACTGGTGTGGGACGGCGAGCCGGCTATTCAGGCGAGCGTCGTTGACATTACCGAGCGCAAAGCCGTCGAAGGAGCATTGCAACGAGAGCAACGTTTCAGCAGTGCAATCCTCGATACCATCGGTTCCCTCGTGGTCGTTCTTGATAGGAAAGGGCGCATCGTCCTTTTCAACCACGCCTGCGAAGCGGCAACGGGATATCATGCGGACGAAGTTGAGCAACGTCCAATATGGGATGTGCTAATTCCGCAAGAAAGCGTCGAGTCGGTCAAGCAGGTTTTCGATGAGTTGAGCGCGGGTTTGTTTCCCAGCCAATATGAAAATGCATGGCTGAGAAAGGATGGCTCGGATTGTCTCATCAGCTGGTCCAACACGGCAACGCTAAATGATCAAGGCAGCGTGGAACTTGTTATTGGCACGGGGACCGACGTCACTGAGCAGCGCACCTTGCAGCAACAATTGCTGCAGGCCCAGAAGATGGAAGCGATCGGTCAGCTCACGGGCGGTGTGGCGCACGACTTCAACAATCTGCTGACAGCGATCCTGGGCAACCTCGAAATGCTCGAAGCATGGCATGGCGGGGAAGAGCGCTCCAGAAAAGCCATCAGCCAGGCGCAGGAGGCTGCGGATCTGGGCGCCGAGCTGACCGGCCGCCTCTTGGCCTTCGCCCGACGCCAGCCACTCGATCCGAAGGCGACCTCCTTTTCGGAGATCGTGTTCGAGATGAGTGACCTTCTCTCGCGGACCCTGGGCGAGACCATCGAGATCAACACGGTCCTGGCTAACCCGCTGGACAAGGCGCTCGTCGATCCCACCCAGCTCCAGAACGCCTTGCTCAACCTGACGATCAACGCACGCGACGCCATGCTCGATGGCGGCAAGCTCACGATCGAGACCGCCAACGTCACGTTGGATGAGGACTACGCGCGTGTCTATGCCGAGGTGAACGCTGGCGACTACGTCTTGCTGTCGGTCACGGATACCGGCATCGGCATGCCGCCCGAGATCCGGGACCACGTCTTCGAACCGTTCTTCACGACCAAGGATGTTGGCAAGGGCTCGGGCCTCGGGCTGAGCATGGTCTATGGCTTCGTCAAACAATCTGGAGGCCATATTCGCCTTTACAGCGAAGCTGGTCATGGCACCGCCATCAGCCTCTATTTTCCGAAGGCTCTGGGTCTGGATGAGGCCACGGAGGCGTCCGAGCCCGAAGAGGCGATGCCCCAGGCGCGTGGAGAGGTCGTGCTGGTGGTCGAGGATGAGCCGCGGGTGCGTCAAGTGACGGTGCAGAGGCTGGAAACGCTGGGTTACATCGTGCTCGAAGCCGAGAACGGTCCGGCGGCGCTCGATGTGCTTACGGGATCGCCTGCGATGGACCTGGTGTTCACCGACATGATCATGCCGGGCGGTATGTCCGGCGGTGACCTCGCCAGAGAGGTCCGGAGCCTCTATC
>JBPCVQ010000178.1:0-2827 GCA_051010395.1 Geminicoccaceae bacterium
ACAGCGAGTTCGACAAGGGCGGATCACCCTCCTTCGGCCAGCGGCCATCACGGAGATAGCGGTCGTTCCAGGTGATTTTTCGCGCGACGTCCAGGAGTATCGCGAGCGCAAGCTCGGCGACGCCGACCGTGAGGACATCGGGCGTGTTGGTGACACGAACGCCCTGCGCCTTCGCCGTTTTCAGATCGACCGAGTCGACCCCGACGCCGAGGACCCCGACAATCTCGAGCTTGGGCAGTCGCTCGATCATCTCACCCTTGATGCCGGCGATCCCATTGGTGACCACGGCACGAACCGAGGGCCCGATCTCGGAAAGCATGGCGCCCTGATCACGCGCCTCCCAGAACTTATGCAGCCGGTAATCGGCATCGAGCCTCGCCGTCGTGCCGGGATGCACGTCGAGCAGTTCGAGAACGTCAGGTTTGCTCATGCCGATTTTCCGGGGTCAAAGAACAAAAAAACGGAGGCCGACCGTCGGCCTCAATAGGGTCCGCTCGCCTTGTCAGCGCCGCTGCCTTCCCCCCGCGCAATCTTCAATGCGTCCTGACAGGCATTGGCGAGCAGCTTGCCGTCGGCTGCGATGGTGACGAACTGATAGCCCTTCTCGACACAATGGCGGGCGTAGTTCGGATCGAGCGTGTGGATGCCGCAGATCAGCTTCCGCTTGACGCAGCCATCCAGAATCTTATCGAGCACGGCGACCATCTCCGGCTCCTTCAGATCCACACGCTCCTTGGCGCCAAAGCTCTGGCAGAGATCGGCAGGGCCGATATAGACGCCGTCCAGCCCCGGCGTGTCGAGGATCGCATCGAGGTTGTCGACTGCTTCTTTGGTCTCGATCATCGCGAATGTCAGCACACTGTCATTGGCGTGGGCCGGATAATCGCTGCCTGCGTAGAGCAAGGCGCGGGTTGGGCCGAAGCTCCTGAACCCATGGGGGGGATAGCGGCAGGATTTCACGAACTGCTCGGCCTGCTCGGCAGTGTTGACCATGGGGCAGATGATGCCCATGGCGCCAGCATCGAGGCATTTCATGATAATGCCCGGTTCGTTCCAGGGAACGCGCACGGTCGGTGTGGGGTCTTTGTGGGACATCGCCTGCAGCATGCAGAGTGCCGCTTGATAGTCCACCGGGCCGTGCTGCATGTCGATGGTCAGGCTGTCCCAGGGCTGAGACGCCATGATCTCGGCTGCGAAACCGTTCGGTATTTGCACCCAGCCATTGATGGCGGCACCGCCGCCAGCGCATAGTTCCCGAAGCCGATTGGCCCGCATCCCTGCCTCTCCCTTGATTTGACACCGGCCCTATTCCTGGACCAGGACGATCTCGCGCGCAAGAGGGGCGGCAGCGCCGCCTCGCTATACGGTCGATGGCCGAGGCGGAAGCTTCCGCCCCGTCCGCCTACTGGCGAATGCCTTCGACGCCGATCACAAGCTTGATCTCATCGCCGACGATGTCGCCTTCGACGCCGTAGCTCATGCCGAAGTCGCTGCGCTTGAAACTGCCTTCGGCATCGAAGCCGAGCGCATAATGGCCGTCACCGAACGGATAGTTGCCGGCTTTGTTGTAGGTGACATCGAGCGTGATCGGCTTGGTCACCCCAAGAAGCGTCAGATCGCCTGTGACCTTGCCTTCGGTATCCGAGATCTTTTCGGCTTTCTTGGCGACGAAGGTCATCTCGGGAAATTCGCCGGTGTTCAGAAAGTCAGCGCCCCTCAGATGCTTGTCGCGCTCGTCGTGATTGGTGAAGACGCTGCTGGTGTCGACCGTGATCCTGGCGTTCTTCAGCTCCTTCGCTTCCTCATCATAGGTGAAGGACCCTTCGCTTTTCAGGAACATTCCGGACATATCGGAAAAACCGAGGTGGCTGACGAAAAAGGTTATGTAGGTGTGGGTGGGATCGAGCACGAACTCGGCGGCTTCCGCCTGGCTCCCAGCGGGGCTCAACGTGTGTGCGCCCAAGAGCATGAGTGCGCCGGCACCAAGGCCGAGGCATTTGGACGTCAACGATCTCAGCATGAAAGACTCCGTTTCTGGTCAGACAGTCGGTTGGCGGAATGTGGCCTCATCCAGCGACTGGTACAAGGATTGCCCCGTACTATCAACGGATCGTGACAGGCATGGTTTCCCTCCTGGCATTCAATGGTCGCGCATTCTAGTTTGATGGTGATGAAATAGGCTTGACGATCGTAGGAGGGCTTTCGATGGACCCGAAACTGGCCGCGATGCGAGAGGATTACCGAGCAGGCGGACTTTCAGAGGCTGACGTCGCCACCGATCCCATTGCCCAGTTTCAACGCTGGTTTGACGATGCCATCGAAGGCGGCGTTTATGAACCGAACGGTATGACACTGGCCACCGTCGGTGAGGATGGACAGCCGAGCGCCCGCGTGGTTTTGCTGAAAGGCTTGGATCAGCGTGGCCTCGCCTTCTACACCAACAAGGACAGTCGAAAAGGCCAGCAGATTGCTGCGAACGGCAGGGCGGCGCTGACCTTCTGGTGGGCCCCGTTGGAGCGTCAGGTGCGTTTCGAGGGTGTGATCGGCGATGTCGAAGCCGATGAGGCCGACGCCTATTATGCGAGTCGCCCGCTCGGCAGCCGCATCGGCGCCTGGGCCTCGCCGCAGAGTCGAGTCATCGAGAACCGCGAAATCCTGGAGGCCAGAGAGCGCGAGTTCAGCGAGAAATATTCAGACGGTGAGCCGCCCCGCCCTCCCCATTGGGGCGGTTTTCGCTTGTCACCGCATCGAGTCGAGTTTTGGCAAGGGCGCAGTTCCAGGCTCCATGATCGCCTATGCTATCGCCTGGCTGACGACCGGTGGGTGA
>JBPCVQ010000179.1:0-8232 GCA_051010395.1 Geminicoccaceae bacterium
TTAGAAATTGCTTCCAGAAAACAGCTCAATATGGAGTGAAAATCTAAAAAACCGCCCTATGCGGAACCAGTTTCTACCTCATGGCCGCCAATTTAGGCACATCGGACTTTTTCAACAAAATCGGCACTACCCAGTCACCAAGCGCATGGCCGAAATGTGCGCGAGTGCGGTCATGCCGAGCGCGATTCAGCCGTATCGTTTGCTTAGGACCGTATTGCGTGCACCCCGAGCTGAGGCGCTAATTCAACCCCCTTACTCAGAACGTCATGATGTTTTTGCCCATACCCATGAATGAATGAAAAAATTGGCGGTGCTGGAACACCGACACCGCCTGCGAGGGAGTGCCTCATTCAGTCGCCAGCTTTGTCGACAACGAGCTCATAGGAGATATCGAAGTCGCCATTTGCCACTACCCTCTTTGATGGCACCGGAGGCATGGAAACCGTTGCCGTTCCAAGCGCCCGATGACGTGTATGCGAAGCCACCATTAGCGCAGCTCGCATTACCCGCGATGTCGAGAATCCCCCAGGCTCTCTCATCGCGGCCATAAACCTTACGGATTGCCGGAACGGTAGCGTTTAACGACCGAACACGTAGTCAGGAAATGTCAGCGACAGGCTTGGCCAGTAGGTGACGACGATCAGGAACAGGAACAGCGGGATGTAGAAGGGGGCCGTTTGCCTGAGAAGAGCACGATATTCGACCTTTGCGACTTCGGTCATGACGAAGAGGAGGATTCCGAAGGGTGGTGTCAGGGTTCCGATCAGGAGATTGATCACCATGACGATGCCGAAATGCACCGGGTCGATGCCGAGCGTCTTCAGCACCGGGACCAGCACGGGTACCGCCACCAGGAGAATGGCGGTGGTATCCATCACGCAGCCGAAGATCAGGAGAGCGATATTGACGATCAGCAGCACGACCAGTGGATTATCGCTGATCGACAACAGCAGATCCGCCAATTTGACCGGCACGCCTTCGAGGGCCAGGATGGCGCTGAAGGGGGTTGCGGCTGCGATGATGAACACCAGGACGCCGCAGGTCGAGACCGTCTCCTTGACCGACATCCAGAGGCGATCGACCGTCAGTTCGCGAGTCGCAAAACCGAGGATGATCGCATAGGCCACGGTGAGGGCGCCGAGCTGCGTCGGCGTGGCGAAGCCGGTGAGAATGCCGGCGATCAGGAAGACCGGCGCCATCAGCGCAGGCAACGCGCGCCAGAAGGCGAGCATGATGTCCTTCGAACCCTGCCTAGGCATGACGGGCGCGTCGATCCGACCTGTTCTGGCGAGCCAGTAGACCACGCCCATCAGGACTGCTGACATGATCACACCCGGAACCACGCCGGCGAGGAACAGGTCAGGGACCGAGACGTCGGCAAGCACGGCGTAGATGATCATGATGCCGGAGGGTGGAATGATCGGGCCGATGATCGAGGAGACCGCGGTGATCGCCGCACTGAATTCGGCGCTGAAGCCGCGGCGCTTCATCTCACGCACCTCGACGGCGCCGAGCCCGGCAGCGTCCGCCTGGGCGACCCCGGACATGCCCGAGAAGATCACGCTCGCCACGATGTTGACATGCCCGAGGCTGCCCCGGATGTGGCCAACCAATGCGGTGGCGAAGTCGAAAATGCGGGTCGCGATGCCAGCCGAATTGAAGAGATTGCCAGCAAAAATGAACAGCGGAATGGCCAGGAGCACGTAGCTCTCCAGCCCCGAAGCCACGCGCTGCACCACCAGCATCGGCGGCAGGCTATCGGTGATCAGGAGATAGGCCAGCGCCGATGCCGGCAGCGCGAAGGCGATCGGCATCTCCAGAAGGACCAGGACCGCCAGGATGACAAGAAGCAGCCAGATCAACCCGGTCACTCCATGACCGGATCGAGCAGGCCTTCGCCCCGAGCGCCACGCACCGCGCCAATCACCGCTTCGACCAGAAACAAAGCGGCGGTCGCCATCATCAACAGGCTTGCGATCATCAAGGGCACCGAGAAGAAATAGGAGCGCGGCAGGCTGATCGGCAAGGCAACGGTTTCGGCGCGCGCTTCGATCTCCATGATCGGCACGAGTTCCCTGACCAGCACGAAGAGCGTCCAGATCACCAGGGCGTAGACGAACGCACGCACCGCCGACCTTGCCCGCGCCGGCAGCTTGCCGACAAAGGAGATGATCGTGACATGGCGCATCTGCTTCAGCCCGATCGAGGCGCCGATGAAGGTCAGCCAGACGAGCGCATAGGCGCCCGCTTCCTGCTCCCAGGTGATGGGATTGCCGAGCCCGGCATTCAGCAGGACCTGGGCGATGATCATCAAGACGATGCCCGCCAGGATCAGCGCCGCCAGCACCATCTCGATGCGCCCGATGATGTTGAGGAGAAGGCGCGCGCCGTTCAGGCAGGCTTGCATGGCGGCTCGTTCTCCAAAGCAGGCGGAGCCGGCGCATGGGCCGGCTCCGCCATGGTCAGGCTGGTGATGGTTTCGATGTCATCGATATCCACTAGTGGTATGGCCACTTCATTTGCTTCCCACCGCCTTCGAAGAAATCACCCAGATATCCAAGGGTATGCGAGCTTTTCTCGGCGAACACGCGGGAACCTTCCATATCGAACACACCGCCAGCATCCTCAGGACTTGGTCGCATACCGTCGATCCCGGCGACGACGGCAGAAACCAAATGAGGTGGACATTCCACTAAAGGTCGCGGATGCGCTGCCAGAGGCCGGCGCTCCAAAGTCCTTCCGCTTCGAGGTCAGGCACGGCGGTGCCGGCTTTCTCGGCGAACGGCGCGTTGTCGATCTCGGCCACGGTCGCGCCTTCCTCGACCATCGTGTCGAGAACTGCCTGGGCCTCGGTCCGGGCAGTGGTCGACATCCAGGTCACCGCTTCTTCGGCCGCCGCCTGCAGGATCGCCTGATCATCGGCCGACAGACTGTTCCACTTGGCCTCGTTGATCGAGATATGCGCCGCCGACATGATGTGGTTGGTGAGCGTGATGTTGGGTGCCGCCACGTGGAATTTCTGACTGTAAGCACCGGAAGCATCGGCCTCCGCCCCGTCGACGACGCCGGTCTTCAGCGCCAGAAAGGCTTCGGCCCAGGCGACCTGGGTCGGAACCGAACCGACGGTCTCCCAAAGCTTCAGATAGGCCTTGATGCCAGGCACGCGCATCTTGATCCCCTGGATATCATCGAGGCTGGCCACCGGCTCGCGGGTATAGAGAATGCGCGGCTGATCGACGGCGGCGGCGAGGACACGCACGCCCATGGAATCGACCGCCTTCTGGCTCATCTCGACGAAGATATCGCTTTCCAGGAACGTCTGCATGTGGTCCCGGTCGCGAAAGGTGAAGCCCCAGCTCATCACCTGGAAGTCGGCGACGTTCGAGGTCAGCCAGTCCGGGCGCGAATACATGACATCGACCGATCCCGCCTGATGCTGCTCCATCACCTGCTGGGCGTTACCGAGGGACTGACCGCGGATCAGGTTGACATCGAAGCTGTTGCCGCCCTTCTCGGCGAGGGCTTCGGAAAACTTGACCGACATCCGGTCCAGCAGCGAGTCGACGGCCTCGGATCCGGCCACCACCAACTTGGTCTGAGCAAAGGCCGGTGTTACCAGCATGGTCGATAATGCCGCGGCGGCGGCAAGGGCAACATATCGCATTTCAGGTCCTCCCGATCAGGTCCGAATTTGGGCGCCGCTGGTTCATCCAAAGGCACCCTTGGTCAACAGGCCGCCATCGACGGTCAATGACGACCCGGTGATGAAGCCCGCCTCCTTTGATAAGAGGAACGCGCAGGCGGCTGCGGCTTCCTCCGGTTCGCCGAGGCGGTTCAGTAATTGACGGCTCGCGTAGGCGCTGGCCTCACTGCCCTTGGCGCTCGCGAGCTGCTGCAGGCCCGGCGTATCGAAACTGCCGAGGCATAGGTGGTTGACGCGAATACCGTCAGGGGCGAGCTCGGCCGCGAGCGCCTTGGTCAGGCCGAGGAGCGCATGTTTCGAGGCGCAATAGGCGCTGCGTTCGGCGAAGCCTGCGACCGAGGCGACCGAGCCGACATTCACGATCGCCCCGCCTTCGGTCATCAGCGGCAAAGCGGATTTTATCATCTGCCAGGCACCGGTCAGATTGACCTCCAGCATCTCCTGCCATTCGTCGCGGCTTTGCTCACGGATCGGCTTTCCGCCCTGGATCGCCGCAGAATTCACGAGGCCGCCGAGCACTGTTTCCATTTGTCGAAGCCGCTCGAACAGCGCCAGCACGGCCTTCTCGTCGGCGATATCGACGGCGTGATGGCGGATGTTCGTCGATGGGAAAGGCTCCTTGGGGGCCGAGCGGCTGAGCGCCAGCACCGTCCAGCCATCGGCAGCCAGGCGTTCGGCGATCGCCCGGCCGATTCCACGGCTGGCTCCGGTGACGAGGGCGGTGCGTTCTACCAGGCCGATCATGTCGTCAGAAAGCCGGCTTCTCGGCGAACCAGTCCGGCTGCTCCGGATTACGGTAAGCCGAGGTGATGCGGTCCGTCTGGTAGTGCTCGATCTTGTCGAGATCGACCTCGACCCCGAGGCCGGGACCGGTCGGCAGGTCCGCATGACCGTCGGCGAAGCGGATACGCTCGGTCAGGATGTCGTCGGCATGGTGCTGATAGATGGTGTCGAGGGCGATCTTGGCGTTGGGCATGGAGGCGGCGAGATGCAGATAGGCGGCCTGGGTCAGCCCGAACTCGCCGCCCGAATGCATGCCGACATGCATGCCGGTCGACTCGCAGACCGCACCCACCTTGAGGCAGGCCCAAAGGCCGCCCGCCTCGTGCGGATCGACCAGCACCAGATCGGCGGCACCCGCCCGGATCACCGCCATGGTTTCCTGGAGCGTATAGGCACCCTCGTCTATGCAGATCGGCGTAGAGACGGATGCGCGCAGTTGGGCGCAGCCCGCCAGATCCTCGACCGGCAGTGGCTGTTCGACATATTGGAGATCGTAGCTTGCCAGCTTCGTCAGCATGCGTTTGGCGGTCGCCAGCGTCCAGGCGCCGTTCGGGTCCACCCGGAGATTGGCGCCGGGCCCGAGCACCTCACGGGCGGTGCGCACGAGGGCGATGTCCTGCTCGGGATCGAGGCCGACCTTGAGCTTGAACGATGAAAAACCCTGGTCCCGATAGGCAATCAGCTCGTCCGCAACATCCTTGGGATCAGAGATATAGACATAAGCGCACATCTCGATGCGATCGCGATAGGCGCCACCCCACATCTCGTGCAGGCTGAGCCCGGCATGCTTGCCGCGCGCGTCCCACATCGCCATTTCCAGCGCCGAGAGCGCAAACACCAAAGCGCGTTTATGGTGATAATAGCCGGCCCCTTCGGCCGCACGGGTCAGCCGCTCGACATCCGTGACCTTGCGGCCAAGGCCGAGCGGTTTCACCAGGTTCCGGAAGACCGGCTCCACGAAGTCGAGCAGGCAGATGGTTTCACCATAGCCCTTGACGCCATTCTCGGTGGTCACTTCGCAGATCAGGCGGGTCGAGCCGCTGCGCTTGCCCGATGCCCAGGAGATCGGCGCGCTTAGCGGAATATGGACGATCCAGTGCCGGATCTCGGTGATGTCGAGCGCGCTCATCGCATCAATCCATGTAGAGGCCGCCATTGATGTTGATGATCTCGCCGCAGATGTGGCGCGCCCGGTCCGAGGCGAGGAACAGGGCGAGATCGGCGATTTCGGAAGGGTCGGCGAAGCGGCTTTGGGGGATCATCGCCATGATCCTTTGCCGGGTGGCCTCGTCATGCAGCTTGACCAGATCGGTGTCGACCACACCAGGCGCGATGCCGTTGACGCGCACCCCGTCCTTGGCGCCGTCGAGCGCCGCTGCTCGGGTCAGGCCTGCCAGTGCGTGCTTGGAGGCGACGTAGGAGGCGTTGTTGCCGAACAGCGTCGCGCGCTTAGCGGCAAAGGAGGTGATATTGATCACGGCGCCGCTATTCGCGGCAAGCTGCGGCCAAAGCCCCCGGATCAGCCGAAAACCGGCGCTGGCATTGACGTTCATCACGGCCTCCCAGTCATCGTGAGTCGTGTCCGACACCGGTGCCGGCTTGGAAATGCCGGCATTGTTGATCAGGACGCTTGCTCCCCCATGCTCGGCCGCTGTTGCGGCAACCAGCTCAGCTGCAATCGGATCGGCCAGATCGCAGACAAGGGACCGCCCGTCCAGCCGATCGGCAACGACCGAGACGCTCGACTCCAGGTCGACAAGCAGGACGGCAGCGCCTTCACCCGCAAAGCCTTCCGCGATCGCAGCGCCGATACCTTGGGCGCCGCCGGTGACGATCGTAAGCCTTCCCTCAAGTCCGAGCTTCATGCTTCTCATCTCAATATTCAAGATGATGTCTTGATATTCAAGACTATATTGTTATAGGTACAAGGATGGTGAAGACCTGTCAACGTGGGAGGAATGCGCGCTCATGGCCGAAGGCTCGATGAAAGCCCGCTCGGCGACGCTTGCAAAAGGTCTGGACATCCTGAGTTTTGTCGGCGCCCAGAAACGCCCGGTGTCCCTCAAGGACGTCATGACCGGGCTCGGCATGACCAAGCCGACGGCACACCGACTGCTGGCGACGCTCGTCGACCACGGCATGATCCGCTACCAGGCGAAGGAGGCGACCTACCGCCTCGGCATGCATCTGTTCGAGCTCTCGCGCCAGGTTTGGCAGGACGTCGATCTTCGGGGATCGGCCATGACCGAGATGCAAAAGCTGCATGCGCTGACCGGCGAGACCGTGTCGCTGGCCATCCTGACGCCCGATGGCGGCGTTTATATCGATGAGCTGCAGAGCAGCCACCATCTGCGCGAGCAATCACGGGTCGGCCAACGGGTTTCCAAGTGGCAAAGCGCCATGGGCAAGGCCTTGATTTCAGGCCTCTCATATGAAGAACGTGACAAGCTCCAGCGGGAGGATGAGGCCGAGATTCTCGAACGCGGACGCTATGGCGAGCTTCCTGATCTGAGCCGGCATCTGGATCTGGTGAACGCGCGCGGCTACGCGATCGAGGTCGATGAGGATGTTCCGGGGATCTCGGGCGCCGCAGCGCCGATCGTCGATCACCGCGGCATCACAGTCGCCGCCATCGGGCTTAGCGGTGCTACGGAACGGCTCGATCGAGAGGCCTTGCATCGTCTGGGGCCGGATGTCATCGAGGCGACAAGGCTGGCCTCGCTGCGTGCAGGCGGCGCACCGCGCCCCGTGTCCAGCGCCCCTCGCCCGGCCAACCTGACGGTCGCGGATATTAAGGTGCTCGCGGACGTCGGCAATCTGATCGGCGAAGGCCCAACCCTCAGCCACGGCGGCAGATTTCTCTACTGGGTCGACATCTGCCGCCCCTCAATTTTTCGATACGATATGGTGTCCGGAGCGACCGAGCGTTTCGCTCAGAAGGAAATGATCACCGCCGTTGCAGACACGGCGCACGGTCTCCTTGTCGCCGGCCTTTCCGGTATCCGCGTGATCGATCTCGAGACGGGCAAGGTGCTGCGCGATCTGGGTGATCCCGAAGCCCGAATTCCGACAAACCGCCCTAATGACGGCAAATGCGATCGCCGCGGCCGATTTTGGATCGGCACGCTCGCGTTCAATCTGGCGCCGGGAGCGGGATCGCTCTATCGGGTCGATCTGGACGGGCAAACCGTGCGAGTGGAAACTGGCCTGACCTTGCCCAATGGCCTCGGCTGGTCGCCTGATGGGACCACCATGTATCTGATCGAAACCGCACAAAAGGTGGTCTACGCTTACGATTTCAACGAGGAGACCGGCCAGACCGCGAACCGCCGGAGCCTGATCACCTTCCCGACGGATACGCCCGGAAGCCCGGATGGGCTGGACGTCGATGCCGACGGCAACTTATGGATCGCCGTCTGGGATGGATGGTGCATTCAGAAATACACGCCGGACGGCAAGCTAGCCGCTACGTTCGGGACACCCTTCCCGCGTCCCACCTCCTGCGTCCATCTCGACGGTGCCCCTTCGCGCCTGATGATCACATCAGCGCGCATCCGCGTCGCCAGCGAGTTGATGAAGCGCTGTCCAAATTCCGGCCACCTCGTGGAAATGCATCTCAGCTAGCGCACTTTCTAACCTAATGGAATCGTTAGGGATTCCAATTTTGGTACTAATCTGATTCAAGATATGGGCTGGTTTGGGAGGCCAGCTTGCATGTCGACACCTCTTTCGATGGATTTACGCGA
>JBPCVQ010000180.1:0-5274 GCA_051010395.1 Geminicoccaceae bacterium
ATATCATCCTGATCAGCGCTCAAGCTCGCCGCCTCGACGAGGGAGGATAACCGTTTCAACTCATCGATATCGGCTTCGTAACCGATCGTGTAGACCGGAACACCCATAGCTTCGACAATCGGCCGGAAATTGTCGAAACGCAGGCCCTGATTGGTCTCGCCATCGGTCAGAACGAACAGCATCGGCTTGGTTCCCGGCTTTTTTTTGACCTCCTCCGACAGCATATCCAGAGCGACCGCAATGCCATCATACATCGCGGTCTGTCCGGCAACGCTCAGGTCTTCTGCCGCAGCAAGAAAGGAGGCTTTCTGGTTCAAATCGAACGTCTTGACCGGCAGCAAGACCCTGACTTCATCCGAGAAGGTCACCATGCCGATGGAATTCTTCGGATCGATGAAGTCGGCCCCTTTCACTAGGGCCTTCTGCACCCCTTTGATCCGGGCGCCGTCCATCGAACCGCTGACATCGCAGATGAAGACCGCCGCAATTGGCTGTCCCGCATGTTTCTTGTCCTTCCAGGTCGCTTGCGCCTGCACCATCAGCCGGCCGGGCGGCAAGGGATAAGACGAGGGATCGGCGACAGGAGGATCGAAGCCTTTCTCTTTGGCGAGCCCGGCAAAGCGGTCACCCTCCGCCATCTCTGCCAACGCCTCCAGCACCTCCTGGATCTCGGCCGAGGCCTCGCCGACAGCATAGAGGGGATTGCTATGCGCCGCGCCAAATGGGATGAACTCATAGCCGGATTGCAGACTCTGATCGTTCGCGAAGGTCTGATATTCCATCACGAAGGCATCGAGCGAGCCGTTCTGGTCGACCGAATCGCGCATCTGCAGTGTGGTCAGTGCTACGAAAGGCACGTTACGCTGAAAGCCTTCGAACGCGCTCACCACCTCCGGTGACAAGAGCCTGGCATCGTCGCCGCCGGCGAAGATCTGCAGCAAGGTGACCAGAAAATTCAACCCGGTGCTGCTGGCAAAGGGATCAGTATAACCCATCGAGATGGTCCCCTGGATCACTGCATCCACCAGGCTTGTCATATCCAGGTCGCTATAGGTCTTGTGAAGCTCGGCAGCGACCTCCTCCTTCATGACGATGCCCGCGATATTATCGACAAGTTTGTCGCGCACCGGCATCATCGCCACGCCCTTGGCTTCGGCCATGCGGATCCAAAGATGGTTTGACGGCGAAAAAGCGTCCGGCCGATATTTGTCGGATGCGATGAATTGATACCCCGTGCCGGACGGGATTTTTCGAATTCTGACCTTGGCGGTCTTGCCGCCGCTAGTGATGATGTTCTCGTTGTTGAACGCTTCGGCAAGATCGACCATCCAGCCATCATCGCCGTTGCCGGACTTTTCCGTCGAGACGAAGATCTCGGCAACGATATCGTCCGTGCCGACGGCTGGGTTGACCACCAGATCAAACTGGTCGATCTCCGGCAGAGTGTCCTCGATGGTCGCCTTGGCCGCGATATCGACGTTGGCACGCCGACCGACCGGTGCGTCGATGGGCTTGATGTCGTCGACGAAGCGATCGAGCTGAACTGCAGCCTGCTCCCGGTCGAGTCTGCCGTCATCGCTTCCGGTAAACGATCCGACTTGCGGCCAGAACTGAAAGGCAATCACGCCCAACACGGCAAGGCCCAAAATTGGCCACAGCTTGGCACCAAATGTGCGCATATCAGCACTCCCTCTTATCGTTCACTAACTCAAGCATCGAGGTTCAATTCCGGTCTCAGCCGATCGCCCGTCTCGTTCTTACGAATTTCCGTCTCCGCTTCGGTCGCCAGCTGATCGAACTCCAGGATGGTCGCCGCCATCGTCGGCAGTGCATCCCGTCGATATTGAGAGATCTCGTCGAGGGCTGCATGAATATCGGCAAAGGCGCCCTTCAGCGCCTGCATGTCGATCATCGTACCGGCCGCCTGGGTCTGAATCTCCGCACCCTGGCTGCGCAACCGTTCGGCTGTGCCGCGAATCAGATCCGACGTGGTGCGATTAACGGCGCTCACCTTGTCCAGCACGATCTTCTGGTTGGCCAGCGCCAACGCCGTGGTCACCGCGACATTGAGGGCACCCACGGTGACATCGAGCGAGCGATTGACGCCGCGCACCAGTTCCTGATTGTTGCGCATCACCAGCCCGGTCGCGAGCACGCCCTGCTGGTTCACTGCAAGCTGCTGCTGCAGATCCATCACCCGTTGTCTCAGCGGAAAAAGCAGTTCTTCCTGGATGAACCCATGTCGCGGATCATCGGCCGGAATCTCTCGTTCCAGCTTATAGTGAAGGCCCTGGTCGACCAATTGGGCGAGCTTGATCTGGGTCTCCAGCTTCCGGGTCAGCTCGCGCATCGCCCGTTGGTCTTCCTGGAGTGTCAGATTATCGCGCTTCAGCTGATCGCGTCCCTGCTCCAGCGAGTTGACCAGCGCATCGAGGATGGTCTGAGCGCTTTCGAACCGGCTGAAATAACGCTTGAGCGGCGTGCCCACGCCTGGAAGGCTGCCAAGCAATCGGGTGAACCAGCCCGCCGAAAAGTCGAATTTATGCGGGTCGAGCTTCTCCACCTCAATCTTGAGGTCAACAAGCGCTTTGGCAACCGGTCCGCCCTCGGCGCCCTGCTCGCCCAAGGCAGCAATCGCCTGCTTCAGCATCCTGCTCTGATGCGCGGCCTCGCCTTGCAGCTCACGCCCCATAGCCTCTACGGCAGTTCGCGCCTCATCCTGGGTCTTGAAATCCTTGGGATCGAGTGCTGCCAATCGATCGGCATAGGTTCTGGCACGCTGTTCGAGCTCGCTGTCGACGGCGGGATCCGGTTGAAGCTGCTCCGGGTCGATCAGGCCCAGATCCTTTCGAACATCCTCGACATCGAGGTGGAGCGGGGTTGTCAGAGCAGTTCCGGTATCTGTCTTGGTGGGCAGGTCGTTCGTCATCAAAAACAGTCCTCAAATCGGTGATCCTACTTGCTGGTTCGCTTGGCATAGCTTCCGGCACGGCGCGCCAGACGCTCCAGCTCTAAAAGTGCACTGTCGATATCAACGTTGGCCTCACCCTTGTTAATGCGGGCATCGGCAAGAGCGGTCGCCGCATGATCCAGCGTGGTCATGGCCTGCTCGTTCTGAGCGAACAGCGTCTCAACCCTGGCCGTCTGTTGCTCCAGCATGGTTCGGCTTTGGCTTAGCGCATCGATCTGACTGATGGCAGACGCGGCCTGGCTGCCTAGGGCCCGCAATTCGCGAAGGCGCTGGTCGATACGCTCGCGATCGATCGTGCCTACGCTGGTCAGCGCTATATAGATCTCATGCAAATTGTCGATCGCCGAGAGATAGACCTGCTGGGCGGCATCGAGATAGCGGAACTGGGTCAGCTCGCCGTTATTCAGACGCCGTTTCAGGACCTCGATCAGACTGGCCAGCTTTTGATCCAGAAGAGTAAGCTGCGCGATTCCCTGGTGTGCCTCGACTTTGGTGAGATCGGCTCGAATGCTTTCCAGTTTTTGACGCCGAGCCGCCTCGCCTTCTGCAGTCAAAGGCTGCAGACCGGCTACGAAATGACCTGATCTCATTAGAAAAAACGGCCAGAGAGCTATCAGAAATACAGCAAGGCACCCTGCTCCGATCGTCATGATGGCTGATGGCTGAAACCAACTGCAGAAAACCCAAAACAACCCAAAAGAGAATAAAAATACCAGCCAACTGACCGGTAAACTTAACATCGTTTTCAATAGACTAGCAAATGACATCATGGTCTTTTTATTGATTAGGCTCGCTTCGAAGGAGGTCAATTTTCATAGATTGTACATGACCTTACATTGGCCAACAACAAGCCTCGGCATTCGGTAGATGATCCGCATCGTGCCACTACAATCCCTTCCTCAAAAGGAGAGAAACTCGACGTTATATAAACCCAAAGTATTTTTGGAAATTTAATTATAGAGTTAATCGATTGATAATGCACATCAATATCATGGATCGTGTCGAGGCATTGTTGCAGAAATCGTCAATGGTTGCGCTTTTGAAGGATGGGGTGGTAGGTGATTTTTCCCTTTCTGTCCCAGCGGCCGCGCTTTTTGATGCCTTACAAATTCCATGATGCTCATCGTCACCATATTCTTAAAGCAAAGTACCGGGTACGGAATTGGCGGTCCTACAACGCCGGTCTTTGTCAGCGCGGCTCGATCACCCTATGGCTTTCCGCCGATGTGACGAATGGCTGGAAAGCGCCGAAGCGCGAGGGCCGGGGCGGAAAGATTGTTTATTCGGACGGTGCTATCGAGGCGATGCTGACGATGGGCGCAGTGTATCATCTTCGGCTACGCCAGACCCAAGGCTTTACCAAGAGCGTGTTCGAGCTGCTTGGTTTGGATCTTCCCGTTACCAGTGCGTCGACGCTTTGCCGGCGGCGAAAAGCGCTGTCGATTGAGCCCTGGGTTCGGGATACGTCGGAGCCCGTGGATCTTGTTCTGGACAGCACGGGATTGAAGATCTACGGCCAGGGCGAATGGTGCCGTGCCAAGCATGGCAGGAAACGTCGTGGCTGGAAGAAACTTCATGTCGGTTTCGATGCGAAAAACGGCATGATCGTGTCGCATCTTTTGACGGACAAGGATGCCGGTGATCCCGACCAGATCGATGACATTCTGGCTCAGATCGACAGCCCTGTCGGCCGGTTCATGGCGGATGGCGCGTATGATGGTGATCTGGTCTATGACGCGGTCCGGCGGCACTCACCCGACCCGATGCCCGAGGTGGTCATCCCACCACGCAAGACGGCGGTTTTATCGAGCGAGGATGAAGATGAGCAAACCGATCGTGATCGTCACATCCTCGAGCTTGCCGCCAAAGGTCGTATCGCTTGGCAGAAGGCGCATGGCTATGGCCGACGCAGCTTGGTCGAAACGACGATGGGTCGCTACAAATCCATCATTGGTGATCGGCTGCATGCCCGTCATGACGACGCGCAGCCGGTGGAAGTAGCGATTGGTATCAACGTTCTCAACCGGATGATGAACCTAGCCAAGCCAATCACGGTAAGGGGTGTGTAAACGTCGGATACAGGGAGGAACAGAACCTCTCCACGATTTCTGCAACAACGCCCATTCTGGCTCATCGTGGGATCACGGTGAGCTGCGAGACGATCAACAATTGGGAGGAGAAGTTCGGTCCGTTATTTACCGATAAGATCCGAGATCATCGTCAACATAAAGGACTGATCAATCGGGCCGAGACGTCACACAAACCAACAAGGCGACGAGAACGGGTGATGCTATGTTCAAGTC
>JBPCVQ010000181.1:0-9466 GCA_051010395.1 Geminicoccaceae bacterium
GCCCACGGCCCATAACCACATACGGACTGTGCGATGAGCGAGTTACGGGATAAATTGATAGAGCGTCGCGACGGTATCGGTTCATTCCTGGCTGACGCTCAATGCCTCACAGATCAACGCCATTTAGATGCCGGCACGTCAGAGCGGGACTATTGGCATTACGGCTATGCCATTGCTTTGCAAGACATAATCGATCTGTTGGGCACAGATAGCGCGGGGCATTGAGGTAACGGACATGCCAAGAAAACCCATCAGACGACCACGCCCGCCGAGGAAGTAGTGCCGGCGCCGAAGAACCCTAAGCATGAGCTTTTTGCGCAGTATCTGGCGGAGGGGCATAATCAGAATGATTCATACATCTTAGCTGGTTATCGACCAAGCCGCGCACATGCTTGTAGATTGGCAACAAATGGCAACATTCTCGCGCGCGTACGTGAGATACAGGACCGGCGAGCTAAAATGGCCGATGTTACGATCGAGGCGTTAACGGAGCAATTCGAAGAGGCGATCACTAGTGCGTCTAAAAAAGGCCAGTATGCGGCGGTGATGGCGGGGATCATGGGCAAGGCCAAACTCCACGGATTGATCATCGACAAGGCCAAGGTGGAACAGGGTCGATTGGACGGGATGAGCGATGACGCAATTGCCAACGATATCGAGCAGCGCCTTGAAGCTCTTGCCGAGAGACGAGCTGATGGCGCTGGCGAAGCACGTGGAGGAGCTGGAGCGCCGTCAAAGGCTGAACCAGATCCGGAACTACCGCCCGTATCCGAAGCAGATGGAGTTCCACAAGCACGGGATTGACTGCGACGAGCGTCTGCTCATGGCGGCAAACCAGGTCGGAAAGACCCTCGCCGCGGGCTGCGAGATAGCCTATCACCTGACAGGCGACTATCCGGACTGGTGGCAGGGCAGACGCTGGGACAGGCCGGTAAGAGGCTGGGCCGGCGGTGTCACGCAGGAATCCACGAGAGACAACCCGCAACGCATTCTCCTAGGCGAGCCGGCAGAGCCGAGCCAATGGGGCACTGGGTCCATCCCCGGCCGCAAGATCCTCCGCACCACGAATGCAAGAGGCATCCCGAACTCGGTCAACTCGGTCGTCGTCAAGCACTCATCCGGCAAGGGCAACAGCATCATAGGGTTCAAGAACTACGAGCAGGGCAGAACCAAGTGGCAGGGCGAAACCCTGGACTTCATCTGGTGCGACGAGGAGCCGCCGATCGACTTATACTCCGAGGCCCAGGCCCGCGTTGCCAAGCAAAATGGCATGATCCTGGTCACGTTCACACCGCTCATGGGTATGAGTGAGGTCGTGCGCATGTTCCTCTCGGACAGCGACGTGAAGGGAATGCTGCAATGAGCTACATCATGTTCACGGCGATTTTGACTGAGGGGCAGCTTCGACGTGTTCAAGCTGCGGTGCCGGATGCCGAAATGTCTTTTATATTCAGCGATCAAGCACCGATAGAGGATTTGGCGTCGTCCTCGCCGGCTGTGTGGGCCGCTGCGAAAATGGCCTACCGGGGCAAGGTTACCGAGAAGGCCACAGCATGAGCAAGCTCCAGAGAGCCAACGCCCTCTTGGACGCAGCCTGCCAACGCGCGGGTGTAGACCCCATCGCTATGCGGATACAGATGGCCAAGACCATCAAGGACGCTCACGAGCGACAGATCAACGGCACCGGCTACTCACGCCAAGGAAAGGTGCTGTCGCCACTCGCGACCGAGGGCAGACAAGGGATGAAACCATGACTGAAGAGCAAGTCATTGCGCGCATCGCAGAAGCGCTGGCAGCGCCAGATGAGTACGTAACGCCACATGGATATGATCTGGCACGCAAAGCATGGAACGAGATCAAGGCCATCACCCTGGAAAGCCCAGCAACCCTACGCCAGCCCTATGAGCCCGAGACGCGGCACGGTAATGCCAAGACCATCATATGCGACTACACGGTAGATCTGCCCAAACCACGCAAGGTCAACCGCACGCCAAGGCTCAGAGAGATCGGATGATCGACGACAAAGCGCTCTATGCACTTCGCGACATGCTCGACTCTCTTATGATAGAGGCACACAAACTCGTTGAACGGCTCGAAGCGACCCCATCCCCAGTCAAGTCAGGCGATGCTGAAACTGCCATTCATATCATGCTCGAATTGAGACGTGAGCTTGGCTACCAACAGCCTAGCCCTGATTTCACACGCTATGACATGGTGATTGAGTTGATCGAGCGGTTAGGCAAGCGTAACAGGGCGTTAGAGGATATTAGGGGGGCGGAAAGCTGATAGATCACGTGCACGGCACGCACACACAGCGCCTCTCAGATCTAGACACACGGCGGCATTGAGCGCACACGAACGCCACCATTCCATATAACACATTATCAGACACTCCGACCCAACGATATCAACTACTTAGCCAGTCGAGGGCGTAATTGTCCTGCCTGCGACACCGGAATCCCCAGGAAAACCGCGGGGTGGGGGTACCCCATGGAGCGCGCGGCGATGTTTCTCAATCGCACCAGCCCCCGAATTTTTCAGTCCCTCACATTTTGTGCATCACGCAGCTTCTGTGCATCACGGAGTGTGCATCACGATGGATATTCGTCATCCCGAGTGCCCTGATGTTCATCTTGGGGTGTGTCCGAAGTGCCGGAGGTTATATGCGCGAGATACTAGCAGTGAACCCGATGAGGGCATTTCGGGTCGTACAGGGCGAGACGATCAAGCTCTCGCAGAAGAACCATCTCCGCAATCTACTCCGTCGGAGGATGTGCCGTCGGCGCCCAAGGAAACGCGGCTGAATGTTGCTCGAACGGTTTTGACGGACGCGCAGCGGTCTAAGCGGTATCGAGAGAAGCGCGGCGACGCGTATCGGGACTGGAACCGCGAGAGGATGAAGGAGTATCGTCGTGCCAAGAAAGCCGATCCGTAGGCCACGTCCGCCGAAGAAGTGACTGATCTGCCGAAGACGGTTCGCATTGGCTACGCGGATTATCGTGTGCAGCCGTGGCCCCACCATGAGGCAGCCGCCGCTGGCCGGTATGGCGAATGCAGTTCGTATGAGTTGGTCATCCGGATAGACGATGGTTTGCTGGATCGCAGTCCATTGAAGGCTGCCGATACGATGCTTCATGAGATACTGCATGCGATTTACTGGGTGTATGGCGTTGAGGACGAGGACAAGGAAGAGCGTTTGGTGGGGATGATGGCTTCTGCTTTGACGCAGGTCTGGCGCGACAACCCTCAGGTGGTTGCTTGGCTGAATGAGCAGTTGAAGTGACCCGCTCCGTCACGTTGATGACCCTTGACGACGCGGAACACTTCTCCCCCGAAGAGAGAGATGCCCTCTTAGTAAAGTACCCCGCCCATGAGCGGGACGTGCGTGGCAAGGGAATTCCCATGCTCGGTTCGGGACGGGTCTACCCCCTTTCGGACGACAAGGTATCGACGCCGTACTTCAAGGTGCCTTTGGAATGGCCGGTCATTGGAGGCATTGATTTTGGTTGGGACCATCCGACCGCAGCGGTGCGTTTGGCTTACGATTCCGAGGGGGACACGACCTATATCACCCATATTTACCGGGTGAAGGAAGCCACCCCGATCATTCATGCCGGAGCACTCAGATCCTGGGGCAATATCCCATGGGCCTGGCCGCATGACGGAGAGCACGCCACGTCGGCCGGTGGGGGTATCGATCTCGCGACCCAGTACCGCAATCAGGGTCTCGACATGCTGCCCGAGCGGGCGAAATACGAGAAACTGTCCAAGATCGCCGGCCAATCCCCCGCGAGGGGTGCGGTGCAGGCCGGCATCATGGACCTTCTGGATAGGATGCAGGGCGGACGGTTGAAGGTCTTCGAACACCTCTGGGAATGGTTCGAGGAATTCCGCCTGTATCACAGGAAAGACGGCAAGATCGTGAAGCAGTTCGACGATCTGATGGACGCCACCCGTCACGCGCACATGATGCTGCGCTACGCGCGGGTGGTGGGGCCGATGAAGATGAAAACGGGCCGCGGACGGTCTCCCGGCGGATGGATGGCGGCTTAGGAGGAATCATGATCACCCTGGAAGCGTTCGAACAGCAGCTTGAAATCCAGAAGATGTACCGGGACGACAAGTTCGCGTCCCTGCTGAAGGAGGCCAAGGATGCCGTGAAGGCGGCAAAAGAGGCCAGACGCGCCCTTGATGAACAGGAAAAGTCCCTGAAGGAGCGGGAACGGCTCTGCGACGTGATCCAGGGCTCCCAGGACACGTTCAACATCCAGAAAGCCGATGCGGAGGCCAAGAATCTGGCCGATCAGCAGCACAATCAGCAGACCAAGGATCAAATCCTGGCCGATCGCAAGGCCGTCGATGCCGATCTGGCGGCGGCGAAAGAGACGAAGGAACTGGCCGAGACGGAGCTGAGAAAAGCCACCACGGCCCGGAAATCGGCCGAGACCAAGGACAGGAAGGTCGAAAAGGCCCTTGAGGAAGCGGAGGCCGCACAGGCTAAGTGGGAAAACCGCCTCATCGAGATCGGTCTCAAGCCGGCTGCCTAGATGGCGCTTCTCTACGTCGCCGAATTCACCAATCTGAACTACGGCGGTCGTGGCAACGTTATTATGGCACCAAAAGCACCGCCTCTGGTCGTTCAGACCCCGGTGGACTTCACCTCCGGAGAGGCGAAGAGCGCCATCTTCAACGACCAGACCCGCTATGTCCTGATTACCTGCGATGCGAACTGTCATTGGCAGTTCGGCGAAGATCCCACTGCTACCACAGATGACATGCCGCTCTGGAAGAACCTGTACGCCGGCTTCACCGTCGAAAGGGCCGCCACGATGAGAGTTTCCGTGATCGCCGGGGTGTAGGTGTTAGGCTTCTGGGCCTCTTCGGGAGGCGGCGTTGAAGCCTGGACAGGTCTGACGGATACGCCGGGGTCGATCACGGCCAATGCGGTCTCGCGCGGGAATTCCGCCGGTACCGCTCTTGAGTTCGGTGGGGCATACAGCACGTACCTCCTGACGGACGGCTCGCGCCGGATCAACGGGCCGTTCCTGCCGGATACGGACGTAACCCGCAACTTCGGCAACGCAAGCTATCGCTTCCGCCGGATGAACGTCGAGGCGCTCAACGCGGTCGGTGATGAGAACGGCTTGACCCGGGCCACGAATGGCGCGTTCTCAGTCGTCGGTGGCCGCAACACGGGCGGCGGGACGAACACGCTCCAGATTGGTGGTGGAGGTTTCCCGCCGGTCGCCCTGTTCGGCAATTGCTATTCGAATTACGCCAATCAAACCGTTACCATGACGCTGTCGGGCGGCGGTTCGTTCATGACCGGCTCGGCCTTCGCCTATTACGGTGCGAACGATACCGCTGAAATCCTCTGTGACGCCGGGAGTTTCGCGTCGTTCACGGGTGGGTATGCCTATCCGTATTTCGGGTCGTCGAACATGACGATCCGGCTCAGGAACCAAGCGTCCGGCTCGTTCCTGTGGGCTTACCCTGCGGGCAACGGAAACGGTACGCTTCACGAAGTCCGGGCTTACGCCAATGCACCCGGCTCATTCTGCGCTGGCCGGACGCGCGGGACCGGGAACGCCGACATTCACGCGGGCGGCAATGTTGGCGGCGAGGGTGCCAGCGGCGGCTTCGTGCAGGGCTATGTAAACGCCTCGAACGCGACTGCTCAAGGTATCTTGCGCGTCTCTGGCGACGGTGGCTTTGCGCAGGGCAATGTGATCGCCAGTACGGCGGCGGCCACTTCGACGATCGACGCACAAGGTTCGGGGACCTTCGCGCAGGGCACGACGCTTAATGCGGGCTCAATCATATCGTCGGGAGCCGGCGCGTTCGCACAGGGTCGCGCAGCCAGCACGGCGCAGATCCTCGCCAGTGCGAACGGTGCATTCGCACAGGGTAACGCGACCGGTTCGGGCGGTATCTACGCCAGCGGCCAGGGCAGCCTTGCCCATGGACGGAACACTGGTACCTACACCATCACGGCAAGCGGTCTCGGGGCCGGCGCGTTCGGGGAGACGGCAGGTGCCTCGATCACTGCCACCGCGGATAACGCCTTCCAGTTCGGGCCGGGCGCCAACGCGGCGGCCAACAGCCTGCAGGTTGGCCAAACCGCTGCACTCGGGACTGGCTTGCATTTCCATGCCGGCGGGGCGCCTGGGGCACCAGTCAACGGCGATATGTGGGTGACGGCGGCCGGCGCGGTTGTGATCCAGTCGGGCGGCGTTGCTTGTGTCTGCACCAACGCGGTGATGTGATGGCCCTGCCTTTCGATATCAACCAACTGATGCGGGATTCCTGGGAGGATTTCGTACAGCGCGCCAACCAAGCGCCCCCGCCCGATCAAGGGACCGCAACGGATCAACTGCAAATCCTGGCGCCGGACATGACCGACGCCGAAGGCGATGCGCTGCTGAATGCGGTGGCGGTGATCTACAACAACCTCGGGATCAACTCGCAGGACACCTACATCGCATTACGCAACGAGATCAATCAGGCCGGCGAGACCGCATCCATGGGCGTGTTCGACGTGATTGTCGGCCCGATCTCGCAGCTCGCCGAGTCGACACCATGGCAAATGTCTTTGTCGAAAAAGTCCATGGAGGACGAGGTCACCACCACGATTGACGCCGACATCACGACAATCGAGACGGAGAAGGCGGCACAGACCGACCCGGTCATCATCGGTGCGCTGGATGAGGGCGTGGCCGCGAAGAGCCGGCGCAAGGAGGAACTGACCGCACGGCTGGCCAATCGGGGCGTAGTGGTATGAAAGCTTTCCACGTCGTCACCGGCTTGCCCCGCTCAGGCTCGACCCTGCTCTGCAACGTCCTGAACCAGAACCCCCAGTTTCACGCATCCTCGACCAGCGTGCTTGCTCAGTCCGTTGCCGGCCTCTCCAACCTGTGGAGCAATTCGCCGGAGATCAAATCCGATCTGGCCCATGACAAGACAGCTACGGAAGCAAGGCTGTCCCGGTCCATCAAGGCGCTTTGCGAAAGCTGGTATGCGGACAGGAAAGGCGTCGTCTTCGACAAATCCAGGGCATGGGTCTTCCACTATCTCGCTCTGCAACAGGTTTTCCCGGAAGCGAAGATCATCGCCGTGGTGCGGGATCTAAGGGCGGTCTTCGCATCCGTTGAGAAGCAGCACCAGAAGAACCCGATCCTCGACTATGCGGCCAGCCCGGCGGAGAAGACCGTTTTCGTGCGGGCCGACCAGATGTTTTCTCCGGACGGCATGATCGGCGGACCCATACAGGGCGTGATGGACCTGATCTCCCGTCAGCCTCCGGGAATGATCGTCATTCAATTCGAGACCTTCGTGAAAAGTCCTGCGCTGATCATGGAAAAACTCTATGCCGAGTTGGGCGAGAAGCCCCACGCCCATGACTTCGAGGCGGTGGAGAACACGGCGACCGATCTGGATGCGATCTACCTGCACAAGTTCCCCCATGAAGGGTCCGGCAAGATAGAACCGGTCGACGACTGGCAGACCTATACCCCGCCGGACATCGCACAGCAGATTATGCAGAGATTTCCCAACTATAACAAAGCCTTCGGGTACACATAATGGCAGCACCGATCGTCAGCATGAACGGCCGATGGGGCGGCAAGCTCCGCGACCAGAACCTCGACACCCAGTCGGGCGACGACGTGATGCTGCAGGTCACGGTGCTGAACATCGACGGCTCCAAAAAGGACATCACCTCCGCAACCATCCTATGGAACCTCTCCCGCCGTCCGGGACTGCTCAGTCCGACGCTGTCGATCGCCGGCACCATCACCGACGCCACCAACGGGGTGTTCCAGGTCGCCGTGACGGGAACCGGGGATCTGAGGGACGTGTACTACCACGAGGCCGAGATCACCGAATCCGGCGGGGCCGTGGGCACCGTCATAAAGGGCTGGTTCATGATCAATCGGGACACCGTCAATGCCTGATCTCACCGATTTGCAGGTCGACGCGCTCCTGAAAGAAGCCCGCCGCAACCGCGACAAGGCGTATGATTTCACCCGCCAGAACGACGAGGAAGCCCGCGACGATCTGAAGTTCGTGGCCGGGGAGCAATGGCACCGGGCCGATCTGGACGACAGGAACAACGATGGCCGTCCGGCCCTGACCATCAACCAGATGCCGCAGTTCGTCCGGCAGGTCACGGGTGATATCCGGCTCAACCGTCCTTCGATCAAGGTCCGGCCCGTGGACAGCGGCGCCGACAAGGAGAAGGCCGATATCCTGTCGGGGCTGATCCGTCACATCGAATACCAGTCACGGGCTCTGAGGGCCTATGTGACCGCAGCGGAATCCGCGGCCCGCTGTGGAATAGGTCATTTCCGGATCGTCACCGAGTTCTCCGACGACAGTTCTTTCAATCAGGACATCCGGATCAGGAGTATCCGCTCTCCCTTCGCGGTGTCCTGGGATCCGGCCTCGGAAGAGGACGATCGATCCGACGCCATGTGGTGTTTCGTTGTCTCCGAGGTCGACAATGAGACGTTCAAGGCTCAGTGGCCCGATGCCTCCCTGAGTGGATGGAGCAAGGAAGACCGGGAGTGGGACGAGACCCTGTGGCGCACCCGCGACACGGTGACGGTGGCTGAATACTGGAGGAAGGAGCGCAAGGTTCGGACCCTGTGCCTCTTGGAGTCCGGCGAGACCATCGACACGACGGATTTCACCGACGAGCAGACGGCCCTGCTGCCGATCGTCCGCAAACGCACCGTCGACAGCCACAAGGTGATGCAATACCTCATCACCGACATGGAGATCCTCGAAGGCCCGTTCGAATGGATCGGCAAGGACATCCCGATCATTCCGGTTCTTGGAGAGCAGGTCCATATCGGCGAGAGGACCGTCCGCCACGGCATGATCCGCTTCGCCAAGGACTCCCAGCGGCAATACAACTACTGGCAGACCACCGCGACGGAGAGCATGGCGCTGGCTCCGAAATCCCCCTATCTGGCCACCCAGGACCAGATCGAGGGTTACGAGTCCATGTGGAACAGTGCCAACAAGAAGAACTATTCGGTCCTGATGTACAAGCACGACCCGCAAGTGCCGGGACCGCCTGTCAGAAACTCGCCGCCGGAGTTCCCGGTCGCCGCCGCGAACATGATGCAGACCGCCGCCCAGGACATGCATCGGACGACGGGCATCTATCCTCCTTCCTTGGGAGCGCAGGGTAACGAGACCTCCGGACGGGCAATTTCCCTCAGACAGTCCGAAGGCGATGTCGGCACCTATGTCTATGTCGAGAACACCGCCTATGCCATCGAGACCGCCGGCCGGCAGATGGTCGACATCATCCCCAAGGTCTACGACGCCGAGCGGGTGGTGCGGATTCTCGGCGAGGACGATGCCGAGACCACGCTGGTCCTGAACCAGATCGTCGGCCAGGACGACGACGGGCCGATCATGGCCAACGACATCACACTGGGACGCTACGACGTGGTCG
>JBPCVQ010000182.1:0-2760 GCA_051010395.1 Geminicoccaceae bacterium
CAGCGTTGGTCAGACATTTGGACGATCACCATCGCGATCCGTTCGATCGGCTTTTTGTTTCGCAGGCACGCTGTGAGAAGGTTTCGCTTGTTTCAAAGGATCAGTGGCTACAGGCCTATGACGTTGAAGTGATTTGGTAGGGTCTAAGTTACGCCATGCCAGAAAAGACGGCATTCCTGCTAGGCAGGAAGGCCGTCTGGTCGTTCGCAGTCATCGGCGTCCCCGCCTGCACCGCTTGTCCATGCTATCAGGCCCGAGCGTGCACATTTGGACATCTTACAGACAGAGTAATGGATGAATTGGCATCGACCCTACGCTGCCAGCGTCGAGATTGGCCGCCTGATACGTCATTTTGAGTATACGCATCGTGACGATAAAAATGAACACCGAATCGACCTGTTTTCCTGTTCACTTTGGGTACATTTTGGGTTAACGAACAGATTCTGTCACAGGCACACCCTAAATGACGCATCAGGCGGCCAGTCGGTCAAAATCGATCCGAGCGTCGAGATCGACATCGCATCGTCAGCTATGATGCCGCCTCTCTTTGTGGGAGGGTTTAGTATTGATCCGTAACGTTTACTAAAATCCAACGGGCATGCATTGGCTATACCAAGCGATGGCTTTATACAAAGGCCATGGATATCGAACGCCTTCGCTCGCAGTTGGAAGCCGTCAGCATGCCCCCTGTTGGAGCGCTGCGGCTCAACCCTGACCAAGCTTCCTCCTTATCGCCGTCTGTGATCGAGATCATGGATAAGGCGGTGGACGGCATCGTCCTCTTGCCTCGGGAAGCAGGCCTTCTTCTAAACGGCCTTCACGCCCTCGCCGCGGTTCGTTGCCAGGGCGTGTTTTGCCCCTTGATGCGGTGGATAAGAAGTCCGAACGTTGATCACGAACGCACCTTTGGTTACGACCCCCAGACTCTCCCCGGAACCCTGCTGTCCTTGTTTGACGGCCATGTCGAGCCTTTGATCGAGGCTATCGAAGATCGCCATCTGGATGGCTTGGTGCGCTGGAACCTGTTCAACGTTCTGGCCAGGCTGGTCTTTGACGGCAAGGTTGACCGAGACGTGGCGCTGGCCCTGATTGACCGTTTCGACCGTGACCGCCTGGCCGATAATGAAGACCCAGCATGGGCAGGCTGGCAACATGCCATTGCGCTTCTCGGCATTGAGGAATGGGCCGATCGTGTGCACGCATCATGGCAAGACGGCCGCAATCCCGAGCACGAGGACGATCAGTTACATTGGAGGCAAAGTCTCGATCGAGCCTTTGCCGAACCCTTGAATCCAGAACGGTTCGTCGACGAAGATATCGTGCCGCTCGAGGATGCCGTCACGGCTCTGAAAGAGATCCATGATGATCGAAGGGCCGCCAACGAATTCTCGTCCAATCCGGGGAGTGATCTACTAAAGGATCCAGCGGCAAGGATCGCGCTTAATGACGATGAAGTCGACTGGCTTCATCGTTTCCTTCACTCCTCTCAGGCTCCCGACACCGCGATGGAGCTCGAAGAGATCGACGGCTTCTTCACCGCGTTGATCGCTGGTCCAGTGCTTATTATGCCAAGCACATATCTCCCTGTCCTATGGGGAGGCGATGGAGAGGGGCCGGTGTATGACAGCCTGGATCGGGCCGAGCATGTCAGCGCCTTGCTGATGCGCCACTGGAACACCATCGCCTGTCGGCTGAACCAGAACTACCCTTGCTGGCCATTGATGGCGCAAGACGAGGCTTGGCCCTATGGGCGGCTTTGGGCCCAGGGATTTGCTCGCGGGGTCGCTCTATGTAGCCAGGCGTGGGAACCCCTCTTCAATGACGAGAAGGATTCGATCTTGGTTGCGCCGATCATCGCTTTGGAGCAAGACGATCTTGGCGTGGTCGAACAGCCACTCGACGATGAGGGACGGGCCAAGATGGTGGGGGCAGCAATCGTGGCTCTGAGCGGCATCCACCACTACTGGCATGGTCAAGACAAAGATCGCGTCCCAGCAGGTCGAAAGATCGGCCGTAATCAGCTATGCCCATGCGGCAGTGGGAAGAAATACAAACGTTGCTGTGGAAGCCCTGTCGCCACCACAATCCACTAATTGTACCTTCAGAACCGACGGCGAGATCTTCCGCATTACCACGATAAACCCTAACCGCCCAAAATATCCGTTCAGTGCAGAATGTCTTGTCGGCGGCCGTGGTTACAAATTCTCAGCCGAGAATATTGGTCCTTATCCCAAGGCGTCATATGAATGATCCGTGCTCACCAAGTTCTTCAAGATGTCCATATACGCACGTTCGGGCCTGTTGGGCCTATGCGCTCAGTCGCCGAAATCCCAGGAGATCCGAGGGAAATAGCGTTCCCGTAGGGACTCCTGCCCGGAAACCGAATGACACCCCAGCGCGTGCGCTGGGGCCCCGTTTTCGGATTTGCATCGCGGCTTCGCCGCGGTCGGCCGAAAAGGCGGCTCCTACGTCGCCGCCTCCCCGTTCTCCCTCGCACAAGATGCACTCCGTGCCGGTTAACAGGAACCTGGCCCGACCGGAATTCAAGCTTTCCAAGGGGTTAGCCAGACCCCCTGTTAACAGTTGTTAACAGGGGCAAAAAAACGTCAAAAATATTATAAATATCAACTAGTTAACTTTTTTCAGCGTTAACAGGTGTTAACGGTTAAATGCTCCTTGTTAACAGCTCACCGTGGGAGGTGAGGAACTAAGAGCCTCGTGACTACAAATGTAGTCACGCCAGACCTAAGATCTTGTAAA
>JBPCVQ010000183.1:0-17107 GCA_051010395.1 Geminicoccaceae bacterium
TTCTTGTAGAGCTCCATCATCTCCTTTTGCATGCGCATCTTGTCGTCGCCGGCCTGCTCGCGGATGCGGGTCATTTCCGGCTGCAGCTTCTTCATCGCGCTCATCGAGCGGTAGGATTTGTTGGCGAGCGGGAAGAAGACGATCTTGACCAGAAGGGTCAGCATCAAGATGGCGATGCCGTAATTGCCAACCAGCTCGTAAAAAAAGTGGAGCACGTAGAAGAACGGCTTGGTCAGCCAGTAGAACCAGCCGAAGTCGACGGCGCGGTCAAAGAGCGGGATGTTGAGATCAGCTGCGTAGCCGTCAAGCAGGTCGACTTCCTTGGCGCCGGCGAACAGACGGTCCGTGACCTCAATCGAGCTGCCGGCGGGTACGGTCATGGCCGGGCGCAGGTAGTCGGTCTGATAACGATCTTCGCCGTTGTTCAGATAATGCTGGAACTTGGCCGTGAACCCGGCTGTCTGGTCCGGGATGAGGGCCGCCAGCCAATATTTGTCGGAGATGCCGATCCAGCCATTGCCGCTGTCCTGCTTGATCTCTCCACCTTCCTCGGCGAGATCACTATAGTCGATTTCGGTGAGCTGCTCGTCGAGCACGCCGATCGGGCCTTCATGCAGAATGAAGAAACCGGAGATTTCCGGCGTGCCCCATCGGCGCACAAGGCCATAGGGATAGAGGGTTACGGCCTGATCGCTTTGATTGCGCACCCGCTGGGTGACGCTGATAAGGTAGTTGTCATCGATTTCGAGACGGCGTTCGAAGATCAGTCCCTGGCCGTTCTTCCAGCTTAGCGTGACCGGCTGGTCGGGGCGAAGCTCCTTCCGGTCGGCGGACCAGACAGTATCCTGGCTGGGGACGGCCGTATCATTATTCTCCGGCGCCCAGCCGAACTCGGCAAAATAGGCGTCCGGCGCGCCTGCCGGATTGAAAAGCGTAACATTCTCGGCATTGGGTTTGATCGAGACCTTGTAATCGGTCATCACCACATCGTCGATGCGCCCGCCAGTGACACCGAAAGAGCCGGTAAGGCGGCCATTGTCGATGATGATCCGCTCGCTTGAGGAGAGGGCGGATTCGCGGGTGGCCTCGGCCGGCTGATCGGTCGGCACACTACCCGGTGCGGCCGGGGCCGTGGTATCGCCGCTGCCGGATTGAACAGGAGCCGGGGTAGGCGCTACCGAGCTTCCGGTGCTTTGCTCGATCGCAGCCTGGCGGCGTTGTTCCTCCTGGATGCGCGGCATTTCGTAGAAGTACTGGAAGCCGATAATGATCGTCACTGAGAGGACGATGGCCAGTACGAGATTTTTCTGCTCGGGCATGACGTCCCGATCTCCCTGTCTCTGCTCGATCAGCCCCTGGATGGAGGCTCGAAACCCTAATCGGCACCTTTAGAACATAAGCTCCGGTCGGCGGTGCTGCCTTACCCGTGGTCCCATGCCAGGCCGGCATGGCATGGGGGCGACTTGAACATCGGGGACGGGATCGAAACCGCTGCCGCCGAACGGCTGACAGCGGGCGAGCCGCCGAACGGTGAGCCAGCCGCCCCTTATTGCCCCGTGTCGGGCAAGCGCGTCCAGAGCATAGTCCGAGCATGTGGGTAAAAAGCGACAACGTGGCCCGATCCAGGGCGATATGAGCAGGCGATAGCCGTGGATCGGAATACTCAAGATTGTTGCGGCGCCGGACGTCTTGCCGGAGGTCGCCGGCCCGCCGGTCGATGTTTTGCTGTGAGAACGCGCGAAAACGCCTTCTCGAGATCGTCCAGAAGCGTCTGAAAAACACATGTCAGCACCTCCGTCCTGGCGATGAGCACATAGTCATGGCCGGAAGTAGCGGCGTGGGGAAGAAGCTGCCTTGCCGCCTCGCGAAGCCTGCGTTTGGCTCGATTACGGGCAACCGCATTACCGATGCGTTTGGTCGCGGTAAAACCAAGGCCGATCTCGGTATTCGCCGGTTCCGCATCGACGGCACGCCGTCCTATTTGAAGCACGAAAGCCGGCGCAACCCAGCGCCGGCCGGTTGCGGCGACCGAAAGAAACTCGGAGCGACGTTTGAGGCGGACGACTTTAGCGCTAACCGCCGGCTCGCGATCCGTGATGGCGTGACCTCTAAGATCGCCCTGATTTTCAGGCGGACAGACGTTTCCGCCCCTTGGAACGCCTGCGGGCGAGGACCCTGCGGCCACCGACGGAGGCTGAACGTGCGCGAAAACCATGGCGACGCTTACGGACGAGATTACTGGGCTGGAAAGTGCGTTTCACGAGATTTCTACCTTCGGCAAACCGGCTTAAAACCGATGCGGTGTATAGGATGCGACGGCCATTCTGTCAAATCGCAACGCTTGGGAACGGGAGAGCAACAACTGCTGCCATCCAGCGCCTCACCCCATGATAAACGAGATGTGACACGGCGAGGGCTGGCCTCGTAACCGTCGATATGGTGTTTATGTGGGAACTTCGCTGGCGACGTCCAGCCCCAAAGGCTCCATCGCTTAAGGCTTTCTTAACCTTAACGTTCCCTGAAGGCGAATAGCCTTTGTGCACTGGGGCTCACCTTTATCTATGGAGATAGGCTTGCCTAGACAATTGGTTGTGATGGCGGCGCTTATGGCTGGGTGGATCGTCGGCCTTTTCCCATGGCCGGTCGATGCCGCTCCGAAGGCAGTTCTCTGGGAACGCTGGGAGGCGCATAGCCCCGATGCGGTCGATGAGATCGATCATAGTGTCTGGGGCGATTTTCTCGGACGCTACCTAACGACGAGCAGCGATGGGATCAATCGCGTCGCCTATGGGCAGGTGACGCCAGAGGATGCATCTGCGCTGAAGAGCTATGTCGAGAACCTATCGAAGGTGGCGATCTCCGACTATGCGCGACCGGAACAGATGGCCTATTGGATCAACCTCTATAACGCGCTGACCGTACAGGTGATCATCGATCACTATCCGGTCGAAAGCATTCGGGAAGTCGACATCTCGCCTGGCTTCTTCAGCGACGGCCCATGGGGGAAAAAACTCGTCTCGATAGAAGGCGAGAAGGTGGCGCTCGACGATATCGAGCATCAGATTTTAAGACCAATCTATCGAGACCCGCGCATTCACTACGCCGTCAACTGCGCCTCGATTGGCTGTCCCAATCTCCAGCCCAGACCCTATGAAGCTGATGAACTCGATCGTCAGCTCGATGATGCCGCGATCGAGTTCGTCAATCATCAACGTGCGGTCGAGGTCCGTGATGGTCAAGTGACAACATCTAGTATTTATCGTTGGTTCGAGGAGGATTTCGGCGGCAATGACCAAGGTGTGATAGCCCATCTCAAGGCCTACGCGGCACCCGATCTCGCTATGAAACTGGAAGGTATCAGCCGTATTGACGACCATGAATATGACTGGCTGTTGAATGATGCGGTAGCATCGGCAGGCGGTTCCTGACTGTTGAGGGAGCACTCCGATTCTGGCGATGTTATCCATGGAGTGCAGCATTTAAGGCCAACATGCAGATGAGAGCAATCGTCAGAGGGATTATCTGTTTCTTGGGTCTTGCTGGGACGCTTGGCTTTGGAACCACGGCACCATCAGCTGACCAACTGCAGGCTTTTGAACGCTGGCGCCAACATGACGAGAGGTCGGCCATGCGGGTCGATCATGGGGATTGGGAAGCATTCCTCCTGAAATATCTGCGACCGGGCGCAGACGGCGTGCATAGGGTTGCCTATGGTGATGTTCGTGATCGGGATCGCCAGGCACTATCCAACTATGTCGACGTTATGGGTGAGGTGGACATCGTTCTCTATAGACGTCCCGAGCAGATGGCCTATTGGATCAACCTCTACAACGCACTCATAGTGAAGCTTGTCCTTGATTATTATCCGATCGCTTCGATCAGAAGGCTCGAGCGCTCCGGTGCCGGTTCGAAGAATAGTCCCTGGAACCGCCCATTGATCGTCGTGGATGGTGTTTCTCTATCACTCAATGATATCGAAAATCGTATCTTGAAGCCGATCTGGAACGACCCTCGTATTCATTATGCCATGACGTGTGCTGCGGTGGGGTGTCCCAATCTGCAACCGATACCGTTTTCTGGCGCACAGCTGGATCAGCAGCTAAGCGACGCCACGATGGCTTATGTCAACGATCCCCGCTGCATCGAGATCGAGAATGGCGAACTTCACGTTTCCAGCCTCTATCGATGGAATCTCCAGGCCTTCGGAGGCTCGGAGCAAGCTGTCATCCAGCATCTCATGGCCTATGCCGAGCCAGATCTTGCCATGTCACTCCAAGGCTTCGATCGTCTCCACGGTGATCGCTTCGATTGGCGTTTGAACGACGCCGACAGGTAAAGTTCAGGCCAAATCTTCCGTCGTTTCTACCATGTCAGACTGACGCCCGAAGTCCGGTAGCTTTTTAGTGCGCCTGCGGCTATCACCTGTCTCGACGATAGTCAGAAATCTGGAAGATGACCAAACCGATACGTACCCCGTCGCCGATCCGATCTCTGTCAGCAAGGCTTCTTCTTCTGACTATGGCATTTGTGCTGCTCGGTGAGATCCTGATCTTCGTTCCGTCGATCTCACGTTTTCGCAAGGTCTATATCGAAGAGCGCATCGCGGCCGGCCATCTTGCGACCCTGTCGCTTGAGGCCAGCGCGACAGGACGGATCGACCGTGAGCTCGAAGACGAACTTTTGAGCCATGCCGGCGTGATCGCCGTGACCCTGCACGCACCACGTGCCAATCTGATGCTCGGCCGCTTGCCCCCCGTGGCGCGTGTTTTCGACCTTCGTGCCGCAACGCCCTGGACATTGATCGTCGATGCCTTCGAGGCGCTCTGGCATGGTGGCGATCGGACCGTTCGTGTTCTGGGGCCGTCGCAGCAGAATCCCCGCCTCCTGGTCGATATCAGCATGCGGGAACAGGCCCTTTGGAATGCCATGGTCGACTATTCATGGCGCATCTTGAACCTTTCGATCGTCTTGTCTCTGTTGACAGCGCTTCTCGTCTACTTGTCGCTGCACCTCTTAATGGTGCTGCCGCTTCGCCGCATCACTGAAAGCGTGATCGCTTTTCGGAGCCGCCCGGAAGACACCAGCACGACGCTTCGTGGATCGGTTCGTCACGATGAAATTGGTGTCGTGCAGACCGAGCTTTCCAATATGCAGTCCGGTCTCCGTCAGGCGCTCGCCCAGAAAACCAGACTAGCCGCTCTCGGGACGGCGGTCAGCAAAATCAATCACGACCTCAGAAATCTACTCGCTAACGCGATGCTGCTGTCCGATAGCCTCGACTTCAGCCAGGATCCGAAGGTCAAGCAGATCGCGCCACGACTGGTCGAATCAATGGAGCGCGCTGCCAAGCTTTGCAGCGACACCCTGAATTTTGCTCGTGCGGAGAAGGTGGAGCCGGAAAAGCGCCGCTTTGCCTTGAAGGGCCTTCTCGATGAGGTCATCGTAACTGTCGATGGCCAGGCCTCCTCCTCCATTCGCTGGCGAAATGAGGTGGACGACAGCACCATGGTACTGGCTGACCGCGATCAGCTCTTTCGGGTCCTGATGAATCTCGGCCGCAACGCCCAGCAAGCTATGCAGGATCAGGCTGAAGATGATCAGGCAGGGCTGATCTCCTTCATGGCATGGCAGAGCGGTCGAGTGCTTCAGATCGAGATTACCGACACCGGGCCCGGCATCCCGGACAATGCGCGAGAGCACCTGTTCGAAGCTTTCTCTGGATCGACCCGGCCTGGCGGTACCGGCCTTGGTTTAGCGATCGCCCGCGAGATCATGCGCGCTCATGGCGGCGACATAGAGCTCGATCGCAGCGACGCAGAGGGCACGGCCTTCAGGTTATGTCTCCCGGCCGGATGAGGTCGGCAGTGCCGAGGGCGTGATGCGGGCTTAACCAATGCCAGGAGAAAAGAGCGAAGAGCTGGATGTAAAGGACGAAACCGTAGGCTGGCAAACTGATCCTGGCGTGATCGGCAAGCCGGGAGCCACGCGTGGTCGGCCAATTCATCTAACTTATCTTAGGAGTTGTGATTGTCGCAGGAACTTTCGAATGATATGCGCCGATCCGGCTTCAGTCCCGACGACAATCTTCCAGGAGCTGAACATTGAATAATACAGCAGGGTTAGTTTTTGCGGGAAGAGGAAGTATGCAAATTATTGCATGATTCTAGCAGTTTAAGTCCGGCGCAGGTGAAAGAGAAAGCATTTTGCAGTGCCTTGGCATCGCTCGAAGCAGATGAGCATTATGGTCGGTTGTAAGATGAAACCTTGGGGCGCGCGCCTTGTGAAGCTTTTCTCTTGCTCGCAGCCCTACATCCCTTGGCAGGTTCATTGCTGCATTCCAAGCTCGTTGCATTTACCTATGGACAAGGCCATGTAAACGCTCGAATACTTTCTAGACAAGCTCCTAGCATAAGGATTTCAAGATATGCCTTTGGTCGAGGAGACGCCTGAAGATCGAATATTCATGAGGTCTGCGTTACAGGAGGCAGTGCGTGGCTATGACGAAGGTGGCGTACCTGTTGGGGCTGTGATGGTGGTCGCCGGAACCATTCTCGCCAAGGGGTGCAATCGGCGGGTTCAGGATAGTGATCCTATCGCGCATGGCGAGATGGATTGCCTGCGCCGCGCGGGCAGGCGGCCACACTATCGAGACGTCACACTCTATACGACACTCAGCCCCTGCATGATGTGCGCTGGCACAATCCTGCAGTTCGGCATCCCACGGGTGGTCATCGGTGAGCAGAATAACTTTGCCGGAAATAGCGATTTTCTCGCCGAACGCAACGTTGATGTGGTTTTGTTGAATGATCCTGACTGTATGGCGCTGATGCGGCGCTTCATTGATGAGAAGCCAGATCTCTGGAATGAAGACATTGCTGAAGAGGGCTGACGATTGAAATCTGGGGTGGCGCTACATGGTCAGCTCACCTTCGACTGGCGCCAAGCCAGTCCTGACATTGGCTGCCTTGATGTTGGTCGGTTGCCAGATTGTCCCTGGTCAATCAGACTCAATCGTATCGAGGGTGCCAAGTCTCGGCCGATGATGTGCTCGCCTGTAGATGACGCGTGGCGAAACGATGATTTCGCTGAGAAACGGTTCAAAGTCAAAGAAGACTTCGGAGACGATGGCGGTCTCGCCTTCACGAACGGCGAAGTCCTCTGATAGGTCCGCCGTCTCACCTTCGGTTCCAACTTCGCTTGCCTTGATGAACGAGCCACCCCCTGAGCGCTGCCACGCGATTCTAGCACCTTCGCCATCGGCATTGGTTACCGATGAAATAATCACTCGGCCGCTGCTGCCGAGATCGAAGGGTTCTGCTACGTGGGCGGCGGCGTTGAAGATATCATCGAGTTCAGTTTCGTTGATTGTCTCCGTACGCGCGACGAGATCAGACATGGTAATAGCCACCCGATCGATCTTTTGATTGAGAAGAACAAAGCGGCCCAGCTCCGCACTCGCCAGGAGCATCATCAAGAGTACGGGAAGGGCAAGCGCAAACTCGACGACGACGTTGCCTCGATCACACTGCCTTCCGAGGCGCTGGAAGGTATGTCGATGCGAAAGGCTATGCCGCCACCCGTTATGGTCGCCAAGCATTCTTGCCGTGCCACTCATGGCTGAAAGTCCAGCATAACGTGAGTTTCCTCTTCTCGATTATCCACTGCTAAAGGGCTCATTTCTGACGGCGACGTTGGCGTCAAGTGCGATAGCGTCGCCGAAAAAGGGCCTGAAGAGTGGTATCATAAGGCTCCAATCGTAACGTAATCGATAAACAACCACGTCACCGGGACCACCAAGCCCAGCCGACCCCATATCTTCATCCCAATTACTGTTGCCGTTGATGTCCTCGAATTCTTCGCCTTCGTCGAAAACGCCATTGCTGTTCGCATCCGTGAAGGGCTCTGGCTGTCCGACATCGGAAAAGCTCTCGTAAACGAGCGTTTCCATATCGATGTCATCGACGTCGATTATGCCATAGGCATTATCCTCAATGATCTGCAGAATCATGTCCTGCCTGCTGGTCTCAGCCGTCGACGAGCCGGTGACGCCAAAGCGTGATGCCTGGCGCGCGCCTCCTTCCAATAGTGTTTGCGCGAATAGAATGCCGGAAAATTCGAAGACACCGCATAAGAGGCCGAGCAGAATTGGGGCAACGAACGCAAACTCGACGATGGCTTGGCCTGTGTCGCCGAGAGTGCGTCGCTGACACAGCACTCGGAAAAGAAAATCGCGTTTAAGTTGATTTCTGGGCGACAAAATCATTGCCTTTTGCCTTTTTGGAACGATAGTGCTTGGTGTGATGATCTTTGGTTGATTTGCAGGGGGTTTTATGGCCACTAAACCGCGAAGAAACATGCGATTGCTGCCTTTGATGATCGGTGCTATTGTGTCTCTGTCGGCATGTGCGCCCAACAGCGTACGGATGCCGGTCGGTGCCAGCATCGACGGGCCGCTGACCGCTGCTGAACAAGAAACGAATCGCTATGGGACATTGCTGCGACTGGCGTCGTCGACCCGCTCGTCTGGTGATGCAGCTGCAGCCGTCAATATGTACCAGCAGGCGATTGCGCTGGACCGTGGTCGACCGGAAGCATTTGCCTTGCTCGGTGATACATTGATCGAGCTTGGCGCCTTTGATCAAGCAGCGGAGATATTTCAGCAGAGCCTTAAGCGTGATGGGGACGGCCTTGCTGCGAGGCTCGGCTATGCTCGTGCATTGGTAGCTCTTAGACGGCCAGAAACGGCAATTCCTCACTATCAGGCTGTGTTGAGGTTGGCTAAGGGCAATCTTCAGGCCTACAACGGTCTCGGGGTCGCCTACGATCTCTCTGGTGAGCACCAAGCTGCGCAGAAAGTCTATAGGGATGCGCTCGCAATTACGCCGGACAGCATGCTTCTGCGCAATAATCTCGGCCTTTCGTTGGCTCTTGCTGGTGAGCATCGAGATGCGATTGATCTCCTGAAAATCGTTGCAGAGGAGCCCGGTGCGAGGGCTCAGAACCGGCAAAATTTGGCACTTGCCTATGGACTTGCAGGTGACTTGGCTTCTGCTGAGCGAATCAGCCGTCTCGACCTGGATGAAGAGTCGGTGCAGTCTAATCTTGCCTATTTCGCGGCGCTTGCAGCCATCGACGATCGGAGAAAGCGTGCCGCTGCGCTTGGTACTCACTCTTCTGATCGAGGAGCTCCATCTGGTGCCAATCACAGGCTGACGGCACTGGCTCTTGGGGGAGAGGGGCTGGAACTGGCCTTGACACCGACCGGACGCTGGTACGTTAATCTTGGGGAGTATGCCAATCGTCTTCAGGCCGCATCGGCATGGCAGCAATTGCAAACTGAGCACGTCGATCTTTTGAGCCGTCTCGATCATTTGGCAGGAGCGGAAAGTGGCAAGCAACCCTTGCTGGTCGGCCCCATGGCAACAGCGGAGAAGGCCGAAACTCTGTGCAGCAGTCTCGCCAGCCGCGGTCAGGTGTGCAGGCCTATGGCCCTTTAAGGCAAAGTTGCCGTAAGGTGATGTAGGTGCTGTGTAGCAGCACTCATGCCAGCCTTCTGGTTGGCGCCATTGCACAGGGAGCATGCAGACTGAGGCGTAACCGTGGTAGAGATTTGTTCGTGATGATCCATTACGGTCTTGCCATAGCAAGTCAACTCTAAATGTGATTTGATGGCTCGATCGATTGCTTCCTAAGCAACACTCTAACGGCGTGGGGGGCGACTGTTCGTGCTGCCGATATGCTAGCTCAACAGTTTCGGCAAACGCGTTCTGCCTGACCCGAATAGGGCAGAACTTCATTGACTTTGACATCGTGGCAATGAACAGCATTGAAGAATGATTAAGCGACCTCTTGGTAGCGACAAGTTGGTGTTGTTTCTACCTCGTCCACATCCATTCCTTGAAACGGGCACATTCTTGGTTCCTAAGAAAGACATTCTTCTCTGCCCCTGCTGATCGAATTCTATGTGCACTTCCATCTGCATCTTACTTCGAATCCCAGCCACTCTAATGTTTCAGCAAAGAGATCCGGCAAGTTGGCACCCTTATCTTCTTCTGTGTTATACGGTCGACGATTCGGTAACTATTTTTCGACATTGCCCAAGGGCCTCTTGGGTTATTTTTGAAAATTAACTTACGAGTTCTTTATATTTAAATTAAAGTTGAGATAGGGATTGTTAGAGGCGAATCACAAAAAATACATAAGGGCGAGGTAATAATTGAAACGCTGGATTGGAGAGGCATCCAGCATGTTAGTGGCTGATATGTGCATGCGTTTGCGCCTCCAAGGATTGGCTGAGGTCTAGCGCCATAGAGTTCATGAGATTTCATCATCTCGATTTCACGGGCGGATTCGGAGCACTTGTCATGAAATCATATTGTCCATGACGCTGATGACTGCTGGTCCTATCAAGACGATGAATAGAACTGGAAGAATGAAGACGATCATTGGCACCGTGAGAGTAGCCGGTAGGCGCGCTGCTTTCTCTTCTGCGCGCAGCAAGCGTTGATCCCGAAACTCGTTGGCCAGTACTCTCAGCGACTGGGACAATGGGGTGCCGTACTTTTCTGTTTGGACAAGCGTGTTGACGACGCCACGAATTGCACTGAGGTTGGTGCGGCGGTTAAGGTTGAGAAGTGCGTGCCGGCGTTCCGGCAAGAATCCGAGTTCGACCGACGTTAGCTGGAGTTCTTCGGCAAGTTCTGGACTGGCGTTGCCAATCTCCCGTGAAACCCTTTCCAGACCGGCGTCTAGTGAGAGGCCTGACTCGGCGCAGATTACGAGCAGATCCAAGCCATCGGGTAGGGCTCTAGCGAGCTGCTGCTGGCGCTTTGTTGTGGTGTTCGACACATAGAGATCAGGCGCAAGAAATCCAAAGAGACAAGCGCCGCATACTGAGAGTAAGTTGATCACAGGCTGAAAGTCGCCGACCCTGAGAATATAGAAAGTGACAAAGCTGGCGATCCCAAATGTGACTGGCATCATGGCCTTGAAGAAAACGAAGGTGATTATCGCGTCCTGAGATCGATAGCCTGCTTGAGCGAGGCGATCCCTAAGTTTGCTGACCTGTTGATCTTGCATAAGCCGAAGTAAATTGACGACACGCCTCATAATGCCTAGACTTTCCACACGGCGGCTAGATCGTGGCCTGTTGGCCAACAATTGTGTTTTGAGTTCGTGCCTTCTCGAAGCAATAATTTTAGCACGGCTTTCCAGTGGGTTGCGTTCGATCAATCCGAACCAGATCGCAATCACAACGGTGAAAGCTAAAATAGCAAGCAAGAAAACTAACAAGCTATCTGACGTCAGTCCAAATGGCAGATAAACGTCCAGAGCACTCATATTTCGAACCTCACCATCTTAGCCATGATGCAGATACCGATCAGCAGACTGGTCAGCCCAATACCAATCATGATCCAGCCTCGCGGATCTATGAAAAGTGTACTCATGTAGCGTGGGTTGATGAACGAAATGAGTGCGCACATGATGAAAGGGAGGGATCCGATAATCATGGCTGATGCACGTGCCTCTGAAGACATTGCTTTGACTTTCAAGCGCATCTGCTCCCTTCGCCTTACCATGTGCGAGAGGTTTTCGAGGATTTCGGCCAAATTTCCACCGGTCTCCTGCTGGATCGACATACTGATCACAAGAAAATTGAACTCAGGAATCTGCAGTCTTTTTGCCGTGGCCCACATTGCCTCATCCATCGAGACGCCGATCCGCATCTGATCGCTAATCCGCTGAAATTCAGAGCCGACTGGGTGGGCGATTTCTTCTGCTATGGTTTTCATGGTCTCAGTTACCGGAAGGCCCGAGCGAACACCTCTCACTATCAGGTCCAATGCTTCAGGAAGAAGGCTTGAGAATTTCTTAGTGCGTTTAGCAATTTTGCGGCCAATGATGACATGCGGCAGGCCAAAACCAATGATAAACCCGGCGAGGATGTTGACAATGATCGAATAGCCGAGGGCGAGCCAGAGAAGCAGTGCTGTAACTAGGCAGAGACCAGCGCAAATGAGGAGGTAGTCGCCAATCTTTAGTGGCCAGCCGCTGCGCTCCAGTCTCTGTCGCAAAAGACCGATGTTCGGCAGCAGGCCTTTCATCAATTTGTCGATACCGGCGATCTTACTGTCCGCCATATTACGCCGGACGCTTTCCACTGGCGTTGTAGTGGTCTGGCTTGAAGCTGTTCCTGGGTCGGCAATCTGATCGATGCGTCGCTGCATATGCTCATTGCCGCCACCAAGAACGCCAAGGCTAAATAGGGTCAAAAAAAGTACAGCGAAGACACCGAAGCCAAGGACAGCCATCTTCACGATGTCGGGTTGAGTAAGAACGTAATCCAATATCGACATCATGCCATCATCGCTTGCTGTAATGGACGGTCGAGGCCGAAATAAGCAGCTCTCTTGATAAAATGTGGGCGCACACCGCTGGACTTGTAATGACCTTTTAGGGTCCCGTCCCTGTTCTCTCCCTCATAATCATACGTGAAGAGATCTTGGGTAGTTATCACGTCACCTTCCATGCCGATGATTTCGGTCACATGGGTAACGCGCCGAATGCCATCGCGCATCCTCGATACCTGAACGATCAAATTGACAGCGCCGACAATCTGTGTTCTGACCGCTTTGCCGGTCAGACTAACCCCGGCCATGCCAATCATGTTCTCCATGCGGGTCAGAGCCTCTCTTGGGTTATTCGCATGCAGTGTGCACATGGATCCATCATGGCCGGTGTTCATGGCTTGAAGCATGTCCAGAGCTTCGGCCCCTCTAACCTCGCCGCAGATGATGCGATCCGGGCGCATTCGCAATGCATTCTTGACGAGGTCGCGCATGGAGATTTCGCCAGTACCTTCGAGATTGGGTGGCCGAGTTTCCAGCCTGACGACATGAGGTTGCTGCAGCTGCAATTCGGCCGCGTCCTCAATAGTCACCACCCGATCGCCTGGATCGATTAGCTGTGACATGGCATTCAACATCGTTGTCTTGCCGGAACCAGTGCCGCCCGAGATCACGACATTAAGGCCGCAGGCTGCTGCTATCTTAAGAACTTTAGCTAGGTTCTCTGATATATTTCCCTGTCGTTCCATCACATCCAGCGTGATGCTTTTCTTGGAGAATTTTCGAATCGAAATTGAGCAGCCGTCAATGGCGAGTGGCGGAGCGATGATGTTGACGCGTGATCCATCCTGAAGGCGTGCATCAGCAATTGGGCAAGTTTCATCGACCCGACGACCTACTCGGGTGACTATGCGTTGCGCAATGTTCATAACATGGGCGTTGTCGCGAAAGCGGACGTCAGTTAGCTCGAGTTTGCCGCGGCGCTCAATGTAGACTTGGCTCGGACCATTGATCATGATATCGTTAATGCCTTCGTCCGACAATAGCGGTTCGAGCGGGCCAAGCCCAACCATATCGTCGACCAAGGTGATCGTGAGTTGCTGCTGTTCTCGGCTCGTCACCGACAACCTCTCCTCTGTCACGATTTCGGAAATCAATTCCGCGATCTGACGTTGGAGTTCATCTCTAGGCAGTTTGGCTGCGGCGCTTGCATCGATGCGCTCAAGCAAGGCGGATTGAATCCGGTTGAAGACGACTTTTGCTGCTGCAACGCGTTTGCTGCTGTTGGGAGACGAGTCCATCTGCTTAGCAGCCGATTGCGATTTGCTGCTGGTCTGTTCCTGCTCGTCACCGGCAGCTTTTGGTGTGGGCTGCTGTTGCGGGGAGCCCGGCGTTTTATTGCCAATGGCTGGCTCCGTTTGAGAACGTCGACCGAACATTGGCTATCCCTGTGCTTTGCTGAAGAGCTTATGCATTAGGCTACTTCGTGACAGATCGGTGCCAGCAGCGGGACCACACAATCGGTCAGCGATGTCCCGCAACCCTTTTGCCACCGGGCCCTTACCGGCGGCGACGGGCTGACCAAAGTTGGTTGCTGCCGCGACGGTTTTGGCGTCGAACGGCAACACAAAATCAACCTTGCGCCCGATTCCCTTTTCAAACTCTGCCTTCGGCATTTCACCATTCTTATGCTCGCCAGCGCGGCTGGCGATGACTACGTTGTTGCAGGAGGCATTGAGTGTCGGTAGGAATCCGATCGTTCGCATGGAGTCGCGCATACCCGCAAGCGAGAAGTCGGAAACGAGAATGAGATCGGTTGCATGTTCCAGCACCTGGAGTGTAGCTGGGCTGGCGCTGCGCGGAAGATCTACAATCACATAGTGAAACTTACTGCGAAGGTCGTTTAATAGAAGCTCGATGGCGGCGAAATCGAACAGCAGTGTTTCGTCCGGGCTTTCTTCAGCACTCAGGACGAACAGACGATCCGAATGCTGGGTCATCATGCGGTCCATGAATAAGCTGTCGACACGTTCGACGTTTTCAAGTGCCTCGCGTAGTCCGCGGCTGGGTTCGATGTCCAGCGACAGGGCCACCGTGCCGAATTGCAGATCGAGGTCGAGGAGAGCGACCTTGCGACGTCGCTGCTGCGCAATGATCCAGGAGAGGCTCGTGGCAACGGTTGTAGCGCCAACGCCTCCCCTTGCACCCATGACGGCGACTAGCTTGCCGAGCTTGCTATTTGCCTTGCTCTGATCACCATCTCCCGAGATGTTGGAGATCGCCCTCTGCAGCAGGGCTGGCGATAGCGGTTTTACTAAGTAGTCGGCAACGCCATGATGCAGAAGATCCCTGAACAGACCGCAGTCGTTGCGCTCTCCGATGGCGATCACCGAAACGCCGGGCTCGCAGACATCGGCTAGACTATCGATGTCGGATAGCGGCAGGTCCGAGCCGGTAACGTCGACGAGCAGAAGATTAGGCGAAGTGTGTTGGCTTAGATACTTGATCGCATCCTTGACCGTGCCTTTACGGATCGACGCATGTGGAAGCATCATGTCACCGATCACTCGTTCAACTGCAGCATTCGTGCTGGAGTCGGCACAGAAGGCAATGAAGTGGGCCTGATCGGCGCCTGCTCGTTCGGCGGTAGCGATTGCGGTCGCCATTAGTTGACCCTTTCTTCTAATAGTTCGGGCTGCTCGCCTTCGCGGTAGCGGACGATACCTTCGGCCTGATGGACACCGTCTGCGGGATCGAGCTTGCGGCCTCTCACTAGGTCGCGTGGATCGGCGATCATGAGGCCGAGATTGGACGCAGTCGCGCAGCCGAAATTGGTGTGGGGCTTGTTGGCGTAGTCGAGGCCGGTCTTGCGGCTCCAGTCCGGACATGCGGGTGGGGTCACAAGATAGCGTTCGAGAATGATCTCGACGCGTCGATTTTGTTGCCAGGCGCGTTCGTCGTCGCCCGGAACCGCTGGAGCCTGCTCGCCGAACGAGCGCGCATGCACGTCCAGCCGGTCAACGCCGTTATCCTTCAAAAAGCGTTTGACCGTCTCCATCCGACGTCCCGCAAGGTCGAGATTGTAGAGATCGGTTGCACGCTCGTCGGCATGACCTTCGACGCGGATATCGTCGCTATCCTTTGGCTGGACAGCGCGGAGAAAGGCAATCAAACGATCCTGTTCGCCGCCGCCCAAATCGTCGCGATCGGTCGGAAAATAGATGACGTGGCGATATTGTGCGCGATCGACTTCCAGCGATTTCGGCGAGCTAGCTTCGAGCCAGCCCAGGGCTGGGTCCATCTCGGCGCTTCCTGGAGCGCAGGCGGAAAGGGCAATGGCGGCGAACGCCAGGCTGCCTAGTCGGCAGGCATAGCCGCGCAGGCTCTGTCTGGTTGTGGTCAAGACGGTTTTCATAAAATGTCCTCCTAGTCCAGCGCGAAGCCGATGGGGCCAACAAGGCGTTGTTTGTTGGGACCCTGGGGTGCGCCGCGGCCAGGCTGCAGGCGCGCATGGTGCAAGCGTCCTTCTAGTATCCGCTCGATGTCATTCGGCGCCTGATAGCCATCGACGGGCGAAGCCAGAACAGGCTCGTCCACCGGGGTGACCAGATAGGGGGTCACCATGATCACCAGCTCGGTCTCGTTGGTTTGGAAGCGCTGCGAACGGAACAATGTGCCGAGCACCGGAAGATCGCCAAGGCCGGGGAACTTGCTGACCGTATTCTGGACATCATTGGAGAGCAGGCCGCCGACGGCGAAACTCTGGCCGCTGCCGAGTTCGACCGTGGTCTCCGCACGGCGCGTGGCAAGCGCTGGAATGGTGAGACCGCCAATGGTGATAGCGCCGTTGTCCGAAAGCTCGCTCACCTCCGGACGAACCCTCAGGCTGATTCGGTTTCGGCTAAGGACAGTCGGCGTGAAGGCGAGACTGATGCCGAACTCCTTGAACTCGATTTCGATCTCGTTATCATCGCTGGCAACCGGAATTGGGAACTCTCCGCCGGCAAGGAAACTTGCGGTTTCGCCTGACAGGGCGGTCAAATTGGGCTCGGCAAGGACGGTCACCAAACCTTCTTCAGCGAGTGCGTCGATCGCCGTGCTGATGGATGCGCTCCCGCTCGTGTAGTTGCCGAAGCCAATGCCCGGTATGTTGCCGCCAGCATTCGCAGGCGCTCTGAAGATAGTCCCGCCGCCGTCGCTGACGAGATCGCGACCGTTGGCGAAGCCGAAAGTGAAATTACCGCTGTTGAACAGCGTTTCCCAGTTGATACCGAACTCCTTGATGACCTCGCGCGATACTTCGGCAACGCGCACACGCAGGTGTACCTGTGTGGGGGCGCCAACGCGGGTACGGTTCAAGAGCGTTTCGTCCTCGCCGAGATAGCGGCTCGCAAGCTCGCGCAGCTCCTGGGCATCGGTGGGGCTTTCGACCTTGCCGTCGAGCACGATGCTGCCATCGACCGAGCTTACATCGACCGTATTGCTCGGAAGCAAGCGATCGATCGCACCGCGCAGGCCGTCGAGGTTGTGGTCGACCTGGACGGATGAGCGAAGGAGCAGGTTGTCGTTCTCGTCCACAGCGAACATGCTGGTGCTGCCAGAGCGTCGGCCGAACAGATAGATGATGCTGGGCGATTGAGCCTGTACGTCGGCAATGTCCGGGTCGGCGACGAAGACGGTTGATGCAGGGCGCGGCAGCCGTATGACCTGACCCTTGCCAACCTCGATGCGCACCTGATCCGATACGTCGAGCTTCTCGA
>JBPCVQ010000184.1:0-2518 GCA_051010395.1 Geminicoccaceae bacterium
GCCCTAGCTACTTCGATCCGCGATAGCGATGACGCCATGGTCTCGATGATCCTGGCTGGTCTATCTCTCCTCAGCGTTCGATCTGGCTCATAGTCGACCCGCTCCACCTGCCCATTCTAGGTCGCCCGAGACTGCGCAGATGTTTGCGCAAGGGTGCATAGCAAGGTGGCGTTTATGAAAGCAGCAGGTTCTTTCCACCCAACTCTTTGTTTCCAAGGATATTTTTTCTCTGTACCTCACAGGAATGCCATCAATTAACAATTAGTAATTCCGTTCACTACGAACGCCAGCGAGCGTCCGAACCACCCTCAAAAGCAGCCACAAGGCTAACGAGTCAAATATGCCACAAACCGACCTAAGCACCCTCGGTCGTACCGGCGAGTTTAGCAAACGAAACGGACATTGGACGGACGTTTGGCATTGCAGCAAAGTGGGTCGGCACGTTCAGGTGGCGCCCGGAAGATGATCCGTAAAGCCGGCAGATCTGAGCGTGCGAAATGCAGATAGAACCCTGTTGGGGACATCGATGCCGACCTGAAAACCACGAGCTGGATACGTCATTATCCGTTCGAGATCGCCAACCATCTCGCAGAAAAGGCCTCGTTCGTCTTGAGTTCCTGTCGGTTGATTCTCGAACGCCGTTTGAGGTGTGGTCGTCATGGCGCGAACTCCTGGCCATTGCTTTTGCGCCGTCGCTTTGCATCGAAGCTGGGTCTGCGGTTTCGTGACCAGGATGAACGATTTCGCCTCCGGGATCAGACGGGAGGCGGAAGCAAGGTTTTCGCCGATGTTGGTCGCCGTCTCCTCGAGAGTGATCGCCTCGGACGGCACGCCGCATTCAATCGCATGTCGGCCGAATGCCGCTGCTTCGGAACTGTCGAACAGGCCTTTCGTCCAGTTCCCGGACGCGCCCGTGAAGATCACCCGCGATGACAGGCCTGCTTTGTAGAGGTCCGCGCATCGCTCAGCGACGCGAAGATCGTAAGAGCCCAGCCCGACGATCGCGTCCGCAGGCTCCAGCTCATCGTAGACACGATGAAAATCCCAGAGGAGGCGTGCGGCTTGCAGGATCTCGGCAGAGGCGGTCAACGCTGGGGCTCGCCGACCTCGACGATATGCTCATCCGGGTCATAGAGCCTGAACACCCGCTGGCCCCACGCTTGTGTTTCTACCGGATGGATGAGTTCGACCTGACTGGAGATGCGGTTGAACGCGGCATCAATATCCTCGACCTCAAAGTACAGAACGAAGTTTCGCCGCCCATAGGGAGCATGGTCATCCGGGTCCTGCCCGAAGACAGTTCGATGAAGCGACACGGCATCGTGCAGGGCAAAGCCGTCTTCATACCGGACGAAGTCACCGTGATCTTCCAACACCCTGAGCCCGAGCACGTCGGAATAGAACCGCTTGGACCGGTCAATATCCGTCACAAAAGGCAGTGGATTCACAAACTTCATCGGATGGCTGTCTGTTCCGTCGTGTTGCATGCCCGAGGATGAAGTCATGCAATCGGGAGCGCAGAGCATCACCTTACAGTAGTCACATCTAGCACATCAAAGTCTTGTTTGGAGCTCTTTCTGGCCGCCCGGTTGGCGACGCTATAGGTCGGTAACGGGTCAGGTGTGAGCCTAAGGACCCTGTTTCGGAGTGCGGGCAATGCGCTGCTAAGCGGCCACTCCGATTGGAAATCGCTCGGGAAGACGGCTTTCCGGCACATTTTTGCCGGAGCGCTTATGCGTAAAGCGTGCCAAAAAGCCGCCGCGCGCGCTGACCGCCAAGGTCGCACTGACCAACTGCTGCTGGCCAGCACGCTCGACCACCGACGTTTGCCCTTTCACACCCCAGGTCTTGTCGTGAACCGTGTCAGCGCGAAAGCCGGACTGCAGCTCCATCCTGGCGCTGCCCGCTATTATGACGAGATCGGCGCACACTAGCGCCAACACGGCTTGCCGGAGCGACCGCGGACGGCGTCGCGAGTCCGGGGGCAATTTCCCTTGTGCTCGCAGCCAAGCATGACCACCTTGCCGCCTGACTGAAACCGCTGATCGGTTTCAGGCGTGGGGCATTCTCCAGGAACGGGATCCAGGGCTGTAGTGAACACGGGTACCGGCAAGGTCATCACCCTTGGCAGCGTCGCCGCCCTGGCGCTCGGGATGTGCCTCTACTGGCCGCTGCTCGCCGCACCCGGCAGCGAGAGCGCCACCCGCACCTTCATCCTCCCGCTTGGCACCCCGCCGGAGAACGTGCTCGCCGAGCTCGAACGGCAAGGGCACATCAAGAGCGCCTGGGCGTTCGGACTGGTGCATTCGGCGAGGATCACGCCTGGCGCCTATCGGCTTGCCCCCCACATGAACGCCTTCACGGTCGCGCGCCGGCTGGCGGCAGAGCCGCAGATGAAATGGGTGGTGATCCCCGAGGGCTGGCGCAAGGAACAGATCGCCGAGCTGCTCGCCGCGACCCTGGACTGGAGCGAGCGCGAGAAGCTGGACTGGCTCACCGTCGCGACCACGCGCAACCG
>JBPCVQ010000185.1:0-5479 GCA_051010395.1 Geminicoccaceae bacterium
GCTGTGTCGTCGGGGAAAAGGCGCTGGAATTCCGGCAGAGATTGCGGGAAAGACAAGTCTTCACGGGTCAGGACGTCCATAGCCAACACTAGATCTAGTGGCTGTGGGAGTAAACCGGATAGGCAAGCTTTGTTCTTCTGCAATGGAAGAAAGAATCTACGCCAAATAGTGGAGAATGATCTAATGGCATCGATCAAACGCCGTCAATGCCATCGATTTAAAGGCACTACACTTCTGCGGCGCTTGGCTAGTACAAGTTAGCCTTGCTGACCTGACCTGGAGATTCCTGCGGCACGCCTACCGGCGGAAATGGGTCAAGTGTACGCCTTAGCTCCGCTCAGCTTGTGTCCGGTTTCGCCTGATAAGCGGGAGGCACGCTCGTCGGAAAACGCTGCGGTATTTTGGTTGCTCGCCACAAGGTCGACGCCATAGTCCAGTGAGAGCTCATACCACCAGCAGCCCAGCTCGATGACCGACAGCCCGTGCCGGCAATAAATGCTCAGCACGTTGTCAAGCGCATATGGCGCGATGAAGAGTGCCGTTCCATCCATCAGGCTAGCCGTCACGATCCCAGACCACGATCGGTAGGCTCCAGGCCGCGATAGTCTCGTCCAACCGAAGCCGATGGCGGAGGCAATTCCTCGGCGCCTGGCGGCAAACCAGGAAGATTCCCGGCTTCAGGCCGGTTGATCCGGCATAGGAGAGAGCCTGGCCTAAAGCCTTTGCCCATCTCTCGGTGAAATCGACTTCGATCGCATGGGTGTCGCTGAGGCAGTCAGCACGTGCCCCGCTGGGCAGCGTGACTTCCCTGTCCATGCCGGCGCAAAGGCAATCGCGATAGTCCGCCTCGCAATCTGCTATTCGATAGTCGACGCCGTGTTCGTCTTCCTCTTCGTGGTCGTCAGAGAGGAAGATCTCCGTCAGAGCAGAGCGATCGGGCGCGTTCGCGGTCCATAGTGCGCTTTCTCCTCTACGCCAGAAGTCTCTGTTTGCTTGTTCTGCCCGCGAGAACAGATCTTCGGCCTGCGTCGGTGAGGTCGCGACTGCGGCGGCCATGATGATGATCGCGAGAAGCTGGTTCATCAGGCGATGATGCTCCAGCTATGATTAACGCTAGGTTAAGCGCTCCGGATTATTCGTCTCGCGGGTCACCCACGACGGCCAGACGCATGCCGAGGGGTGCTATTCATGGGGCCCACGGCACTACGAGTGCGCGCTGGGGCGGATCGAGGAGCTGGAGGGAAGGGGCAGCCCAAAAAACTAGAGCGATGCTCGTCTGGACGCCTCAGGAAGACTATTCTGACGCAAGAAGAAACCCCGAACCTCTTTCGAGATCCGGGGTTCCCTAGGATAGCCACAAAGGAGAGTGGAGAGGAGAACTTGCCAGAAAACCTCTCCGGCATCGAGTGGATCATCTCTCAACAGCGCGAATAATGCAAAGGCTTTTTCTATCTAAAATAGATTCTTGTCGCGTTTTATCGTCCTCCCGCGCGGCTGTCCTTTCTATTTACTCGATCGGGCCATCAATCAACAAACTGACCAGAAAGATCTTCAGCTGCACCTCATCAACGTGACGACGTGAAAGCATTATTTCCGTAGAGGCTAGAAGCCCCTCATTGACCACACGGAGCCCTATTTGGGTATCCGTGCCGCCAAGCAATTTCCGTGCATGTCTGTCAGACTAAATCATGTGAGCAGCATGTCAGAGACGATCGTCATGTGTCGATCCACTGGACTTCATCGACAGTCTTCGGTCTTCATCAGGATTCAGATCGACCACGAGACCGATCAGATTGGCTAGAGATTTATCGCGAGGGCAATCCGGCACTCGATAACGCCTTACAAGGCTATGACAACGAGGCCGTCTTCGCGAAACTTCAACAGATTCAAACGCGCGACAGCGTGCAAACGTCACAGAGCAATCCTCGCCTCCGCGAGTTTCAGGTCTTCGGAAGCGGTCAGCCGGAGATCGGGGAGAACATCAAGGACAGCGATCTCTATGCCGAGACCTTGGCTCCGCAAGTTTGGGAAAGCCCGTTGAGCCCCGCCGCCGGCATTGTCAATTCGGTTGTTGCAGTTCATCGCCTCCGCGAGGTCATGGCGATCTACGGCTTTACTAGACTGGAACCGGCGCCCTCCGTGTCGGAAGGCGACATGGAGGAAATTCAGCTCGCGGTGAAAGGCGCTCCCCTTGGAGAGCGCCATAACTGGCTGCCGGCGATCAAGCAATATGGCGAAGGAATCTTCATTCGGTTCAACGAAGACGTCATCGACAATTGGCAAGGACAGGATGCCCCATGCGAAAGGGGCGAGACCCTCTACCGTGGCTACAAAGAGCATCTGAGACGATCGCCTAGCTTGACCGAAGACAGTTTCAAGTTTCCGGGTCTTAGCTACATCTTGCTGCACAGCCTAGCGCACGCGTTGATCACTGAGATCGCTCTGGAGTGTGGCTATCCGGTGAGTTCGCTCAAGGAGCGTATCTATGCATTCAGGTCAGAGCAGGAACCGAGCAAGTACGGCGTTCTGATCTATGCAGTCACGCTTGGCGCTGACGGCACGTTGGGAGGCCTCGTGCAAGTCGCTGGCCGGCTACCGATGATCTTGGAGCGAGCCTTGGAACGTCATGCAATTTGCTCGAATGATCCAGTCTGCGCGGACCATGATCCAGCAACCAATGTCGACGATTGCACCCTGCTTGGAGCCGCCTGTCATGGCTGCCTCTTGCTCCCCGAAACAAGCTGTGAGAGGCGGAACAGCTTCCTGGATCGAAGCCTTCTCGTAGATACTATGGCATCTCAAGGAAGCAGTTTGTTTACTGGCAACCAACGTTAGAAATTTAACTGATGACGATGAGGAGAATAACGCATCAAGCAGCTTATGCTGCCTCTTTGAGCACATCGCACTCGACGTAGTTTCCGAAGTTTTTGTGGATCGAAAGCCACGAAGTCCGGCACGGTGAGAGCATCAAGAAGTCAGGAGTGTGGAGGGGGAGTGGCTATGAAACGGTCGCGTCAGCTGATCCACAAGTGTACGTAGTTGATATGGAGGATGCCGCTGCGTTGGTCTCGGACGGAACTGGCTCAGTTTTCGAGCATCGCGGTTGCAGTCATACCAACAATTCGCTGTTCAATGAGATCGGGCCGTCAGCATCAGCCTTCGAGACAGCCTGCCAAGTAGGCTCCTGCATATTGACGTCCACTTGATCTGGACGCGCACCATCTCTGATATCTTCAAGATCGTTCATGGCTTCAGCATACCATGAGTTCAGATATCGCGACGTGCCAGCTCAAACGCGCCGATGGCGTGGCGCGAGCACAACAGAGAATAACCAAGCCACCTTTTCTACACGGTGCCCCACACGGTTCCCGGAGAAGAGAGAGACTTCGAAAAATCCACCTAACCTATTGGAAAGATTGGTGGGCGCACAAGGACTCGAACCTTGGACCCGCTGATTAAGAGTCAGCCTCACTCATCTCCGACCTTGGAATTTGAGCCGCTGGGCCATGGCGAGGCTAGCACGCAACTAACACGCACCGCGTGTTAGCACTTTGGTTTCTGTGCTCGCGAAAGTGCACTCCTGCTAGGTTAACCTACTGAAATTACATGTGACGCTTTACCTTCCCAAGCTGATATTCGTAGAGCGCCTGATGCGCTGCCGCGCCAAGCTTGATCATCACCTAGGACCGATGATGACGGTGGCATAAGAAACTGTCGAGAAAGCAGCACCTGACTTCTCAGGCTCCGAACCCAGTCGCCAATTCATATGGTACGTGCGTATTCGAGGATCAGGCTGCCAACGTTGATCAGTCACTCTCAATCTGCTTCAGGATATGCGCGGTCACCTGCTGCTGGCACGCCTTCAAGTGTTCGATAAGCGAAGCCTCATGAATGTATCCTGCAGTAACGCCTGGCAATTTATGGTTCATGAGAAGCGCGATATCCATTTCATTGAGGCCAGTTCCTTTGGCCAGTGTGGCATAGCTGTGACGCAGAACATGTGGAGGTGGCAGCCCGCGCTTGTTTTCTTTCGGCTCGGTGATGTGACCTGATTTGCTGATTGCCGGCCAAACCCAAGGCGAACCTTCGAACGGCAGCTCATTCTCACTTTTACGTTCGCTCAACAGCTCGACCAGGTATCCGCTAAGTGGCAATGAGAATGCCCGCTCTTCTCCACCTTTAGGATTCGGCACAAAGAGCAGACTGCGCTCCCAGTTGACATGTTCCCATCGAGCTGTGATCGCTGCCGTTCGCCTCATGCCTGTGAGCAGTAAAAATTTGTGAAGATCACGGCGGATTGGGTTGTCGAGCGCTTCGATCTTTTTCCACCAATCCGGAAGTCCATCCGGGTCTAAGGCCTCATCACGTCGCTTCTCACGGTTAAACGTAACAGCAATGACAGGGTTGGATGGGAGGCTGTCATCTAACTTCAGAGCGAGATTATAGGCTGCTCGTAGAGCGCGCATGGCACGGTTGGCTGCATAAGGGCCGTTCTCACGCGTGAGCTTTTTGTGCCGTTCACGAACTGCAACACGGTCTGATGCGATCTCTTCGAGGGTCAAGTCTACCCAATCTTTGAAATAGCGCAGGTTGTAAACGAAGTCAGCTATCGAGCGTGGTGCCCTTCCCCGTGCACGCAGGTTTTCTTCGTATTCTTTCCACAGATCTTTGAGGGTCAAGGTGGTGGTCACGTCGGGTTTGTTCGGATCTATGCCCTGCTGGATCTGATGGATAGCTTCGAGGGCCATCTCGCGAGCTACACGCAGCGGCATGATCCCAACACGGCCGATCGTATGTCGTACGCTTCTGACAAAACGACGGCGGCCACGAGGACCTTGCCACAGGTCACGCTGTACCGCCCACGACGAAGACTTCTTGTTGACAATGACAATGAAGCCTTTCAGCTCGGTATCGCGAACGACATATCCTCGCCCTGGTGATGGCGATAGACCACGTACGTTCGCTTCGGTGAGCTTTCTTGGCTGAAGACCGTTTTCTGTTTTCCGCACCGTTTCCGCACCGTGTATCAGCTTATCTCAGACGTTCGTATTTTCTGAGTCTGATTCGGGAACTCATGAAAAACAATATGTTATAGGTCTACATAGATCGCATTTTTGCTCTGACCAACAAATTCCTAATCTGTAGGTCAGAGGTTCGAATCCTCTCGGGGTCACCAATCTTTTCAATGAGTTAGCGATCAAAAGATTTTCGAATTAGTTTCTGGGCACCGTGTATGAAAGTGTCCGCATGGCTCAGACATGCCGATGAAGGATTGGTTGAAGGATAACCGCTGCTGAGATCTGTTGGCGCCCTGAAGTATCTCAAATAACATCGATTGAGGTGTGTATTCTGACTACGGATCAGGAGGTTGGGGGCTCGAATCCTCCCGGGCGCGCCAATTAGCACAATGAGTTAGCTGAGATTTAGAAGATCTGCGGAAATTTCCGCACCGTTTATTTTTTCGACTCTGTGGCATTCC
>JBPCVQ010000186.1:0-2980 GCA_051010395.1 Geminicoccaceae bacterium
TCCTGATGGACCTGGTCCTCGATGACGGCGAACGGAATTTCTGGACGGGCACTTACTCGATCGAAGCGAACGGCAAGACCTATCTCGGCCTGCCGGGCATGGATGGCGGTATCTCGATCCTTCAAACACTATCGCTCGAAGACCTCTCCGGCGACATTCAGCTTTCCGGCGTCCAGCCGGAATTGCTCGCCATATCGCTCAACGACGACTTTCAGAACAGGACGGCTAGAATTTACATCGCCACCCTGACCGAGACCGGCTTGCTCAGCTCATCAAGGTTGGAATTCACAGGGTCAATCGAAGACATCCGGATCCAGGAAGGCCCGAATAACCCGTCGCTCGAGATCCTCATCAGGGGAAGCTTCGCAGATCTCGAATCCGGATCAAACATCGCATATTCGGCAGCGGATCAGGCAAAGGTCGACGCGGATGACACGTTCTTCTCGTTCCTGCAAGCAGCACAGGAAGCCGAGCCGCCGTTCGCATCGTGAACCGTTGGCTTGTGACCCACTCTGGCCATTAGAAATGGGGATGCCAACTTGAAGCTGGCTATCGACGAGCCTATAGCAAGCCCGCTTGGACCAAGATCCCACAACAAGGAAGAGGGCCGACCAGCCATGCAACGAAACCGTTGAGACAGCGCCTTGGCCTCATCATACCGTTGATGAAAATTGCCATGACATGAGAGGTACTATACACCCTCAAGAAATCGCTATTGGCATCAAAATTCAACCAAATATCATGTTGGTGATCGTTCAGGACAAAGAGCAGACGCGGTCTCACATCGACGCTGCGGTCTCTCCTGTGAGGGAGCATCTTCGCACCTCAGGGCAATCGTACGCCTTCCGGCAGCAGCATGGTGACGAAAGGTGGTATCCCTATGTTCGTTCGACAAATTCTCCAGGCTAAGGGGAACAACGTCATCACGGTGCAATCCGGCGCCAAGGTTGCCGACATTGTCGCCCTCCTCAAGCAACATAGAATCGGCGCGGTCATGGTCATTGACCCAGACAACATGCCTAAGGGCATCTTCTCGGAGCGCGACCTGGCGATCGGCTTGGCCGACTATGGCGTCAGCGTGCTTGACCAGCAGGTCGATCAGTTGATGACCAGGGACCTGATCACCTGTACGCCCGACGATACCGTTCAACATCTGATGGAGGTCATGACGAAGCACCGCATCCGCCATCTGCCCGTGCTCGATAACGGCCAGATGGCTGGGATCATCAGCGTCGGGGACGTTGTCAAGTCACGCCTTGAAGAGCTGGAGACCGAGGCTTCCGAGCTTCAGGGTTACATTCTCGGCCAGTAGCCATTCTGTCGCTGCCGCTGGGTATGGGTACCATAGCAAGCTGACGGCCACTCCCGGAGCTACACAGCTATCTTTGAGTGCCCGGAAGGCGATCCTAGTGGAATGTCCACAACATTTGATTCCCATGGCACTTGATCCAACAATCGAGCTTCATCAAGCGATTACATGAAGTTCCGCCCACCTAACCCAGGGAAGTTTATGTTATGGACATTCCACTAGCGACGCTGCTGGCGAGCGATCAAATGACTAAAGTGCTGATGTGCACGTTGGATGAGCGACGTACTTGCTATCGGTCCCAACCATTGGGCGCCAACACCTCGCCTATCGGCGTTGGCGAGAAAGGCGGGATCTTCTTCCGTCATACGACGAAACGCCTGGACCAGCCTGCGAAACGCTTCTGGCTTTGCTTCTGCAAAGGTTCGCCGAACGGCAAAAAACCGATAAACAGCGCCTTGGATGGCTTGATCGCTGTCAGCGCCCAAAGCTTCCTGAACAGTCGGTACCTCTGGCCAAGCGCGCAGGCGACGAGGCGAAAAGACCGCGAGGGGAGTGACCTGATCACCAAGTTTGCGTATAGCATTCAAACTGCCTGCGGTAAGGTCGACCTCGCCTTTTGCTAAGGCCTTTCTCGCCTTTCCACCGCTTGCATAGTTGGCCTCGATGATCTCAAGATCTAGATTGTTCAGCAAAGTTGCAGTCAAGAGCGCACCACCGCCGGTCCGGCTGCCAAAGCCAAAACGAAATGTGTTCGGCGTCTCGCGGATAGCCGTTACCATGTCGTCCAGACTGCGCCAGCCGACATCCCTGTTTGCCACCAAAATTGGTGGCTCGATCTCCTGTACATTGATAATCGTCAAATCATCCAGCGCAACACCGAGTTGATAAGCAGCCGCCGCTGGTTCGAACCAAGCCAGAACGGTGGATCTGTCAGTCGATCTATTAAGGAATTCACGGTAGCCGTCTCGGCCGCTATTCGGCGCAAAATTCTCGACCGAAACGTCGACATCCATCACATTGGGCAAGAATTGTTCAGCGGTCCGGGCGAAACGATCTAAAGCTCCCCCTTCTCCCAATGGAACGATAACGTCAAGTTGATTGTCGGCTTCAGCCAGGCCGGTTTGTAGCGGGGCAAGAACCAAAACAGCCGCTAGGAATCCTACCTTGAGTGTTCTCACTTGTGTTGTTGCCACCAATTAGCTCCTAAAGAACAGAATTGCTCCACCCTTTTCGTAACAGTAAGATGTCAATTTATCCTTAACGATGCTTTACTTAGATTAGCGTCTTGGAGGCTCTTATTTGCTCATTCTCGTTTGAATTTCCACTCAGCAAAACTCAGACTCGTCGCGGTGCGTTAACAATGCATTTACCGTTATTGACTATGGTGAATAAGCGGATGGGAAGGCAGTCGCGTTGCCAGTTGATGGGACAAGGAGCCTACGACAGGGTCCAACCGCCAGAGAGGTAACCGCCAAGCTCGGCCTTCTCGTTGTCCGTGAGGAAGCGATTGTAATAGAGGAACTCGTGGATGTGGCCGCCGAAAGCGCTGGTTCCGTCAGCGTTGGCGCCGATGTTGTAGTCATCCACCGTGTCGATCGACGCGGCAAGCGAGGCTGATGTGCTGTTGCCTTCATCGGTCTCAATGTCCGAAGTCCCGTCCCCGGAATTTCT
>JBPCVQ010000187.1:0-4081 GCA_051010395.1 Geminicoccaceae bacterium
CGAAGGCGCGAGAAAGTTCTGGCAACCGCTTCTTAGACTAATGAGGTGGACGTCTGGGACCGACAGGCTAAGGCTTAACGTTTCGCGTGGTTGATAGGGTTTGAAGATCACATGGTTGTGACCTTCCCGATGGCATTGCTGCCGAAGCCATTTCATGCCGTGACCTGATCCGACAAACAAGAATCGGAGCGAAGCAATGTCAGCGAGCTCATTGATCAGCAAGAGCATTTTATCCGGAATATGAGCACGACCAAGATTGCCCGAATAGCCAAGAACGAAATGGTCCTTCAGCCTCCATCTCTGTCTGAGCGCATTGGCGCTGCTGGAGATTGGTGCAATTACCGGATCGCACCAATTCCTAATGACCTGAATACGGCTTTTGTCTACGCCTTGGGCGACCAAGGTTTTGCTCATTTCATTAGAGATTGTGATGTTCATCTCGGAGCGATGAAGGGCAAAATTACGTAAGCGATGCAGGGTTGCTCCTATCGCTCCTCTATTTCGTCGTTCGGCCACGGCATAAACGACTTCAGGAAACAAATCTTGGCACCAATTTACGAGTCGACCTCGCTTGATCCATGTCACGAACCACGCGAAAATTTGGATAAGGGGAGGATCGGTTTTCGCGACGACGAAATCTCCTCGCTGAACGATCTTGATGAGAGCCAAGCTGGCAAACAGATAGAACGTCAAGAAGTCAAATGCGCGTCCCGCAAGCGACGTTCGATCAAATCCTGTTGTCCAGACCCGTCGGATTTCGACGCCATTGTGATGATCTATTGGCGGCAGCCGTTCCTTTGACGAAGTGTAGTGCAGCCGGCTGGTTACGATGACGACCCTCGTGCCACTCGACGCGATATGTTCCGCAAGGTCGGTCAGTAGTTGGCTCGTCGCAGATTGGTCCGGCCAATAAAAGCGATTAACCAAGACGACTCTACTATCACCGATCGTATTTCTCTTGACCGCACCAGTATTGTCCACAAATAGCCTCCGTACCGTTCATGATAACGAAGGCGTCTTCCACCCATTTTTTTACAACACTCAGTTTATTTTTGAGCGAGTTATTAGATAACATGATTTGACGACGAAAGTCTTTGTTATTTTTGTCATTTCATTTGATGAAATGCATTTCATGTGGAACCTTTATTGCTGTTCTATTGTTAAATTTGTTGCTTGATTTATTGCGACACGATCCACGCTCTCACCAAAGAGCATCATTTTAACCGTCATGAACAAGACCTTTGCGTCCAATCCTAAGGAGGCATTTCGGATATAGTAGATATCGAGAGCCATCTTCTGGTGATTTTCGACCTGATGGCCACCGTTGACTTGTGCCCATCCTGTGATGCCTGGCCTTACGCTATAACGTTCTGCAAGGATATGTGCATCTGATGGCATGTCTCGATGAAGAAGTGGTCGGGGCCCGATCAAGCTCATGTCGCCACGGAGGACGTTCCAAAACTGTGGCAACTCATCAAGGCGGGTCGCTCGAAGCAACAACCCAAGCCGCGTCACCCGGTCCTTATCGTCTAAGGCTTTGCCAGTGCTGTCGAAAGGCTCTCTCATAGTTCGGAATTTGACCAAACGGAACTCTTGCAGATATCTGCCAGCACGAGCCTGAGTGAACATAATTGGAGCGCCGTGAAGAAGGTATAACAAGCCGGCAATTAGCACTAGGAGCGGCGAAAGGAAAACGAGACCAATGGAGGCGGCTGCAATGTCAATCATCCGTTTGGCCTCCAGGTAGCTCTTCGGGTTGGAATTAAAGGTGATGAGTTGATCGCGTGGCTGGTGTTTATCGACGAACTGTGAAAGTTGACCAATTGCCGTTGAGCGAAAGACCGGGATACTAGGTGCAGCAGTTTCCAAATGATCCATCAGCCAATGGCGAGCGGGTTCATCCGCCTCATCAAGGATAATAGCGTGAGGATAGGACCCCACGATATCTAGCGATGCCAAGATCTGAGGAAGGCGTTTGGCGTTGCCGAGGACTTCTATGCCAAGGAGTGTGCGACCTCTCTCAGCGTCCTCGCTAACAACACCGACAATTTGAACCTTATGTGCGCATCGGATGTTGACGGATTGAATGACGGTCGATGATGGTCTGATGCTGGCGAGGACTAAGATCCGGCATCGTTCCCAACGGCTCATACTATGTGGACGACCATCGATCCAAGTGACAGCCCAAATGTACAAAAGCCGCGTGCTACACAAACCAGCGAATGCAACGAACCAAAAGATGACGAGAACAGACCTCGGAATCCCGTCAAGCCTGTCGATCAAGAACATCGCTGGAACAAAGATCGCCGTGACGATGAAGAGAGCCCTAGCCACGACCATAAGATCGCGCGGTGATGAGTAGCGCCACATGTTCTGCTGAACACCCATCACTCGGAAGACGAAGAGCGCAATCATAAAGAGCACAGCGGATCCATAGGCCGCAGGCACGATGTGCTGAGCGTCGGGATCGAAATTCTCCCTCAGGAAAATTGATATTGGAAACGCCGCCGTCAACATGGTCAGGTCATGTGCGGTTATGATGAGCCGTCGGTAACGCGAATGCGCAAGTTTATCTAATAGAGCAGCAAGCATCATTTCATCCCCAAGACTGGGCATGCTGCAGATACAAGAAGAGGGCGGTCATCTCCTGTTTGACCTTTACCGATGAACAGGATTCTGATCCGACATGTTTGCGATTCCTGTACGCTTGAACAATCCATGGTTGAAATAGTACAGTGAAGGTTACAGAAAATGCAATCTTAACGTGATTGATAATAGGTTAAATTTCTCTATTGGATTGCTAATTGAGTTGAATACGTCCAGGTTTCGTCGACGCCACAGCATTCCTAACCTCATGGAATTGCGAAGGATTCCCAAACTTGCATTCATCTGATTCATATGCGGATGCACCCTATGGGAAGAGCTAATTTCTGCGTGTGTAGATCGGTGGCTTTCATATGTCCGGCCTCTGTTTGTGCGGTGCGCTTTTGACCGCTGGCCTTGATGGAAATCCGCCGGATATACTCCTAATCAAGATGCCGCGCTCGAAGGGCGCAGTGAATTACACGGGTTTGCCTCACGATTGGCTCGATCGTTGTTGGTTCAGACATGCTCGGGGATGAGATCAGCGTGGAATCGGAGGCGGTAGCTGGCGCCTTCAATCTGGACGATCACGGTGCCATCCTCGTCGGTGCCGGCGACCACGGTCTTCATGCGATCGTAGAGGATCATGATAACATCTCTCAGCGAAATCACCCAACTCTCCCGGACGTCCTGCCGGGATATGAGAGGGAAGATTTTGGCTACCGGCGGCAGCGCTCACACTGAGACAAATTCAGTTAGCACCGACAAACTTCAGCCTGTCACCTATCCGACAACAGCGCCAGCGTTAGCCTGTGCGTTGGGCTTCCGATCACGTCAGCCCAATCCCTTGGCCCCAATTCGTCCAACACCTGCAGGAGGTAGCGGCCATAATCGGTCTTTAGGAGCGGCTCGGCCAGGGCTCGAAGGGCTCTGTCGTCGATATAGCCGAGGCGATAGGCGATTTCTTCGAGACAGGAGATCTGAAAACCCTGGCGCTGCTGGATGGTGCGCACGAACTCGCCTGCCTGCAGGAGGCTGTCATGGGTGCCGGCGTCGAACCAGGCATAACCACGGCCCATGCGCTCGACATGCAATTCACCTTCTTCGAGATAACGGCGATTGACGTCGGTGATTTCCAGCTCGCCCCGGCCTGAAGGCGCTATTGAGGCTGCAATGTCAACCACGCGGTTGTCATAGAAATAGAGACCGGTGACCGCATAGTTGGATCTTGGGTTTTCAGGCTTTTCCTCAATGCTGACCGCCTGGCCGGCCTCGTCGAATTCGACCACCCCGTAACGCTCGGGGTCGGACACGCGGTAGCCGAAGACGGTGGCGCCGACCGCGCGATCGGCAGCGCGCTTCAGATCATCACGGATCGACTGACCGAAGAAGATGTTGTCACCAAGCACCAGGGCGCAATGATCATCGCCGATGAAGTCACGCCCGATCAGGAAAGCCTGGGCGAGCCCCTTGGGCTCCGGCTGCACGGCGTAATCGA
>JBPCVQ010000188.1:0-3149 GCA_051010395.1 Geminicoccaceae bacterium
TTAGAAATTGCTTCCAGAAAACAGCTCAATATGGAGTGAAAATCTAAAAAACCGCCCTATGCGGAACCAGTTTCTACCTCATGGCCGCCAATTTAGGCACATCGGACTTTTTCAACAAAATCGGCACACCCCCGCCTCCCCGTTCACGGTCTTTGATCTCAAAGCTGCCGTTGGCGCGACGTGCGCCCGAGCTCAAGGCCGTCTATCAAGTGACCACCCTGCCCTTCTGGCAGCTTTCCGGCTCTAAGCCGTAGCGCGCCAAGGCCACCCGTTCCTTCTGAACCTGACCCGATGTATGGACCGGCCGCCTTTCGCAAGTGAGTTCGCTTAGGATAGCGGAAGTCGCGACTGCGATTGAAGGCTTCACCTGTGCCGATGGAGGAGAACACCGCTGTCGACATGATCGGGCCGATGCCCGGAATGCTCTTCAGGCGTTGGCAGGGCATCTCGCGATCCGACAAGACGTCGATCTCGCCGCTCACGCTCTCGATCCGTTCGCCCAGCCAGAGCCAGTCCTCATAGAGGCCGATGATGATGTCGTGCATGCGCTCTGAGATCTCGTCGCGTCGTTGATCGAGGATCGGAAACAGCGACTTGCGAAGCACATGAACACCCGATCGAACGACGATGCACTGCTCGATCAGGAAGGCGCAAACCTGATTGATCGTTGCCGTGCGCCTGGACACCAGCCTTGATCGCACGCACGCGATGCAGGGCTTGCCCATTATCTGGAACACTTGGTCTGGCTGAACGCCATAGACCCCGATGGCCGCACGACGACCGCCCGGCATGATGGCGCTCGGATTACCGGTGACATCACGGTCTATTCTCTGAAGGGGGCCCCTGAGGAGCTGGACGCCTTTCTCGCGACCATGGCCAAGGTGTTCGAGCCGCCTTCTCTGAATGAGGGGTTCATGCTGGAGGAACGCGATATCGTAAGGCGAGAATACGAGTATCGCGTTTCGGAGGCCAAGACCTATCCGATCGTTCGAAGCCTGATGAAGCAGCTGTTCGGCGATGCACCGAGGGCGCATTCGGTCATCGGGACGCCGGAAGGCATCGCTCTGATGACGCCCGAAGCAGCCCTCGATCTGCACGCACGAACCCATGTGCCGGCCAACGCCGTGCTGTTCGTGATCGGCAATGCCGGGTTTGCGACCCTGACGGGGCTGGTCGACAAGCATCTCGGTGGCATGCCCGCAGGCAATCCGTCCCCGCCACTCGTGTCTCCTCCTTATCAGGAGCGCCGGGAGATCATCGAGACGAGCATCGACAGCGCACCTGCCGAGCAGATCATTTACTTGAAACGCGTCAAGCTCGATATGCCGATCGAAAAGGATCAGCTCGGACGTCAACTCGACCTTCTCTATGTCATCTTGGACAGTACGCTCGAAGGCAGCCTCGCCAAGCCACTACGTTATGAGAATTTCATCGCGCGCTGGTATGCCCTCACCCTTACAGCGATCGAGCCCGGCTAGGTGCTACTGACCTTCGAAGCCGCACCCGATCAAGGCGTTGCGCTCCTTGAATTGCTGACGGCCTTCGAGGGCACACTTCAGACGATCGCTGAAAAGGGCGTGCCGCAAGCAACGTTCGATCGGATCATGAAAAAGTAGCTTGCCGCGCTCGAAGCCATCAAGCATAGGCGCCGCCCGGTGATCAGACTGGTGATCAGTCAGACGGCAAGTGATGCTGCGCCGATCGATCCCGAGACCGAAATCAGCCGCTATAGCCAAGCCACACTGGAAGATGTCAACGGTTTGGTGAGCGCCCTCGTCGGCCCCGGTGATGTCGCGGCAGCTCTGGTATCCTCTGATTCATCCGATTGAGGCAAATTATGCAGCCTTTCCCTATGAGACGACCGATCGGCCTTGCCCTCTTGGCCATAGGCCTCTTGGTCAACACCACGTCCCATGCCGAAACCCCGGCGGTCCAGGTCAACCCACACCGGACGGAAGCGGGCCACAACTTTCATTATGTAGGCGTCAAGCAGGCTGACGACGTCGCGATCATCGTCAACTGGCCCTCGGACTGGGTTGAAGGCGACGGTCCCATCGCCACGCCCTATGTCGGCGCAATCCTCATGATGAGCAGCGGCGCCGGCGAGCGTGACGCCGCCACATTGGCGGCTGACTTTCAGGATTTGAATGCCGAAGGGGACATCGACGACGAGCCCGAAGCCGTACGTGGCACACTCGTGGCTCGACCTGAGTATCTTGCGGCCGCGGCGGCACTTGGACGGGATATTTTGGTTGAAAGCCACTGGGATGAACGGTGGCTACAGCGCATTCAGCAGAACCTGAAGGCGCGAAAGAATGAGACCCACCAGACGTTGTCCTCCGAGAGCTGGAGCACGGTCCGCCGCGCCATTCTCGGCGATGGCCGACTGAACGATTCACTGACCCATAGGCCAACCAGCCTAATCGACGACGTCTTTCTGGATGACATCAAAGCCTGGTACGCTCAGACATTCACGACCGCCGACACCACGATCACCGCTGCTGGACCTCGTGATCTCGATCCGGCGATCGTCGGAGAAGCCATCGACCAGTTGCTCGATGGGCTGCCCTCCGGCGAAGGGCCTGGCGAATCTTCGTCTACCGACGAAACAATCACTGCAAAGACCAACGGCAAGACGATCCTCCTGCACAAGCCCGACACGGAAAAAACGCTGATCAGCATCGGGGGCCTGATGCCGCCTGCAAGAGGGGCAAGCCACGTTCACGACTTCTTCGCCGAGTTCGTCCTAGGCGCCGGCCAGCAATCGCGACTCTTCGATGCGATCCGAACCAAGCTTCGCGCGAGCTATGTCGTCGAGGCAGATTGCGTGATCATATCTGTCGCTGACGTCGATCGCTGCTGAGTCTTAAATGAGCGTTGTCTAAAGGCAGGAATTGGCACGGAGCACGAACGAGCCTTGCGGCAGAAATCCGGGGTAAAGCGGGAGCGCCAAGCAAGATCTAGCCGAAGGGACCGCTTTCTGGCGTACAGCCCGCACGCCGTGGCAGGGCGTACCGGAAGGGCTGGTAGAGTCGGGATGTGGCGCGGTGGCTTTAGGATCGGCCTATCTGTTTCCGCCCCTTTCGTTTGGCGGTGCCTCATTAGCCAACCCGTAACTCCGTTTCCACACCCCGCTTCTTCGAACCGGA
>JBPCVQ010000189.1:0-12767 GCA_051010395.1 Geminicoccaceae bacterium
CATCGCGGCACGGACGTCGCCTGAGGGGATCGGGACATGCATTACATCGATGGAACCAACCCGATCACAAGCTGGTGGATCGCCATCGTGCTCCTGATCGTCGTGACTCTGGTGGTGGCGTTTCTCCTTCGCCAGATCATCAAAACGGCGATCGAAATCGACGATGTGGCGGCGGAAATTTGGGTGCGGGGTCAGCGTGTTGCCAACAACACGATCCATATCGCCAGCCTGCATGCCACGAAGGATGCCGTCGGCGGCATTCTCGGCCGTGCGGGGCGGATTGCCGGTCATGCGACCGCGATCCGCGAGCATGCCGAGAGCTGCCCCGGCTGCCCTGCCTGCATCTGGCAGGGCAAGTCATGAGGGAGGAGCGGTGATGGTCTTCATGACGGCACTGACCGCGTTCGCGGCGCTCTCGTTTCTGGGCGTGGTGGCCTTCGCGCTCACCAAGATCGTGGCGGCCCTCGATTCGATCGGCGGACGGGGCTCCTCCTATCTCGCCAAGCTCCGCCTCGGCCTTCGCGCGATCGAGCGTGAGACTTCCCATCTGCCGGCGGCGGCGCCTCTGATCAACACAGGGCTCAGAGATGTCGCTGGGGGTCTAACCGCGGTCGATGCCACGCTCGGTGATCTGCACAAAGCGCTCGAGGCGCAGGAGAGGTGATGTGCTCGCCATCTGGATCATAACGCTCCTGATCGTCCTTCTCGTGATCGTGCCGCTTGCGGTATCGCTCCTTCGGCGCACCTTGCAGGCGGCGCGCAACATCGAAACCTATTTCCAAGACATGAAGGAGGCAGGCCTGCGCATCGCCGAGCACACCGCTGCGGTGCCAGCCCTCGACCAGACGATCGAAACGGCGGTTGCCATGAAGCCTGTGACCGAGGGAATCGAAGCGAAGACGGGTGTTGTTGCAGGGCTTCTTGCCTTACGCGCGACCAAGGGGAGCAAACCGTGATCGCCTTCCTGACCATCGTGACGCTGATCGTCGTGTTCGTTATCGTCGCTTTGGTGGCCTACCATCTGATCGGCATCTACATTGCATTGAAGCGTGGCGGCGATCATCTGGAAGCACTGGCGGGAGGACTTGCCAAAGTGCGAGACGACACCAGCAGCCTGAACGCCAAGATCGACACCATCAATGGCGGGCTTTCGGCCCTTGCCCCCGATCTCCTGAAAGCTAACGACAATCTCGCAGCGATTGTCAGCGTTGCCCAAAAAGGCCCAAGCTGATGGCATCTTCAAAATGAGCCATCATTGTCGCCGAAAACTTGGACGCATACCTTCAACCCAGGCGATGACAGTCCAACGTCAATGAAGTGGACATTCCACAATGTGTTTTGAGAATTTGCCGATCGAGTTCGATGAGCAGGGTCGCGCGCATCTGAAGCCTGGGGTCAAGAACCCCTATGAGTATCAGACCCAGACCATCGAGGAGCGGCAGGAGAAGCTGCGCGAGATCGCGGTCAAGAACGGTCAGATCACCGACGTCGATTTCGATCCGGTGACGCGCGTCGCCGGCGCTCTTGCCTTTCACTCGACCGTCGATCTCGAAGCGGGCAAGGTGCTTGAGACCAACTCGATGGCGACGTTGTTTCGGGGCTATGAGGTGATCCTGCGCGGCCGTGATCCGCGCGATGCCGCGTTCATTTCGTCCCGCGCCTGCGGTGTCTGCGGCGGCGTGCATGCGACCGCATCAGCACTTTCGCTGGAAATGGCGCTTGGCATCAAGCCGCCGCCGATGGGCATCGTGGTCAGGAATCTCTTGCTGAGCTGCGAATATCTTTACGACAACCCGCTGCATCTCTTCGTGCTGTCAGGCCCTGACTACTCCGAATCGCTGATCAAGCAGACCAACCCGGAGATTTGGGCAAAGGCCGAGGGCGCCCCCACAAAATATGCTGGCCTCCATGGCTACCGCACCATCGGCGAGATCATGACCGATCTCAATCCACTGACCGGCAAGCTCTATCTCGAAGCGCTGCAGATGACGCGGGTCGCGCGGGAGGCCTATGTCCTCCTCGGCGGCAAATATCCGCATCCCGAAACCATCATTCCCGGCGGTGTGACCACCACGATTACGACGTCGACCTTCAACGAGTTCTATCTGCGCATTCAGCAGTTCTTCGACTACGCCAAAAAATGCGTCGGCATCTGGGATGACATCTTCGACTTTTTCTATGAGTGCGACGAGCGCTATCTCGACTGCGGCCGCCTGCCGGCGACCATGATCGATCTTGGGCAGTGGGACCACGAAGACTATTACGATGCGACTTATGAGAACTGCGATCACTGGGGCGAGCACCGCTGGTCGACGCCGGGCGTGGTGGTCGACGGCAAGCTTTTGACCACGCGCCTTACCGACATCAATGTCGGCCTCGAAGAGTTCGTCGAACATTCCTATTACGAGACCTGGGACGACTATCCCTTCAAGACCGATCCGCTCGGCAGCCCGCTCAGCCCGAACCATCCCTGGAACAAGACCACCATCCCGAGGCCGGGCCAGCAGAACTGGAAGGAGCGCTATTCCTGGTCGACCACGCCGACCTGGGACCGCCGAACATTCGAGGCCGGCGCTTATGCGCGTGTCTATGTTTCAGCACTCGCCAACAAACTGCCGCCGAGCGACTATATCCAATCCACCGGCAAGAGCCTCCGCCTCAACCTCGCCAAGGGCGAGCGCTTGCCCGCGATGGAACTCGAATGGACCGTGCCGCAGCATTGGAACGCATTCGAGCGTAACCGTGCGCGCGCCTATGCGGTCGCCTTCAATCTTATGGTGACGATCGAGAACCTGTCCCGCGCCTTCGATTTGCAAAAGCGCGGCGAGACGAAGGTCGCCACCCCCTTCGAAATTCCCGAAAAAGGCCATGCGATCGGCGCCGGCTTCTGGGGGGCGGGGCGTGGTTTTCTCACCCATCACTGCGAGATCGAAGACGGGCTGCTCGCCAACTATCAGATCGTCACGCCATCGACGGTCAACGCTTGTCCGAAGACACCCTGGGGAGAGCCTGGACCCTATGAGCAGGCAGTGCTGAACACACCGATCATCGAGACCAACATTGCCGATCGATCGAAGTTTCAGGGTATCGACGTCTTGCGCGCGCTTCGCTCCTTCGATCCCTGCATGCCGTGTACGACCCATGTCATGGTCGAAGGATCGGATCGGATCGTGACCCGCGAGGTGACGACCTGCGCCTGCGGCGTGAGCTGATCGAGCGCGTGGACGACGTCAATGACCTATGAGGGGATGACATTGATCGGGATCGTCGGCTACACGCCGGTACTCGATTGCTATCCTCTCGGCCCTCGCCTGATGTCGAAGCTGGAGCAATCGGTTGCCGATCGCACGGACATTGCGATCGAGAACATGACCTGGGGCCCGATCCACATCGTCCAGCGCTTTCAGGACCCTGATGTCACAACGCCGAAGCGGCTAATTCTCATCGGTAGTGCCGCGACCTCCCATCATCCTGGCAAGGTCCAGGTCTACCGCTGGGCCGGCGGCCCACTTCCTGAACAGGTCATTCAGGAGCGTGTCTACGAGGCGGTCACCGGCATCGTCGACATCGAGAACACGCTGGTAATCGGCGATCATTTCGGCATCTGGCCGAAGGACTGTTTTTCCATCGAAGTCGATATGCAGGCCGATGCGTTCGGCCGCATGGTCATTGCGGACAGCGAGGGATGGGCCGATGATCCAGCGCTCCACCACCATCTCGGATTTTCGCCGGCTCTGATGATAGACGGCATCGTCGATCGCGCCGTCGCCTTGGTGAAAAACGATGGCGCTGACATTGCGCTCCGACCGAAGTCTGCAACAGACCTTGCTCCAATTTCCGCCTTTACGCACAATTGGCTGATCGATAACCCCGACGGCGAGAAGCTGCGCAAAGAGGTGCCGTCATGAAGGAACAGGATAGCGCGAAAGCAGGCCCTGACGCCGCCCTTGCCCGCCTTGTCGAGCGCGAGGAGGTGCTGGAGATCTGCTACTGGTACAAGGGCGAAGGTCTGGGTGAAAAACTGACCCCTGCAGCGGTGCTGCCGTTCATGACGAGCGATCCCGATCTGGTCGCGGAAGTGTTCAATCTCCTGGTCGAAGATGGCGACTTTGCCGCCGAGAGCGGCGCCTATGATTTCACGCCGGCGGGCAAGAAAAAGGCAGCGCGGCTTTTCCACGATAGCTTCACCGAATTCCAGCTCGGCAGTCACGGTGAGTGCACGGCTGGCTGCTGTGATGGCGACGAGGAGTGCGATCATGAGCATCACGGCCATGGCCCGCTTGCCGGCCACGGCGCATCGTAGCCGATGATGCCGATACAGGACCCGTCCGGACAGTCTGCTGATACGGCGATGGACGATCAACCGCAATCGCTGGTCGGTTATCGCACCAATGAGGAATGGCAAGCGCTGCTGGCGCAATCAGCGGCGCTGATCGGAGCGCTCGATGACATCAAAGATGATGATGTCAGGCGAGAGATATTCGCCACATTGCAAACAGTCGATGCCGTTCATCGAGAAGCGCTCCATCGCCTGGTTCGTCTGTTCAAGGAGGGCGTGCTCGATCAGGTGGTCACCGATCCGGCCATTCACACGCTGATGGGCATGTACGACCTGCTGCCTGAGGAGGCGCCTGCCTGTCAGAAGGTCTGGGATTTTCTTGGTGATAGCGAGCAACCGGGCGAAACGGCGCCGGCATTGGCCGCCATGCCCGCCGATCCGCCGCACTGGTCGCCAGCGCCGATCGATCATCCGCCCCAAGATGGTGAGGCGCTGATCTGCCGGATGGAGGAAGGCGCCGTCATCCTCCTTGGCGCCGGCGGTCAGCACTACGCCCTTGAAGCCGCCTGCATCCATCACGGCGACGCCATCGCCAGCGGCCGGCTCAACGGCTTCTCCTGGATCTGCCCGGGCGGCCCCGGCTGCGTCTACGACATCAGAAACGGTCAAAGACTGGGCGGCGGCAGCCTCGTCTGTCACCCCCTCAAAGTCGACGATGAAACGGGCCGTTTCCTGCTGGGCTTTGGTATGCCTTTCGAGCCCAAGCTGCCGGCGTTTTGAGGGGTGGTTGATGCGGGTGCTGGTCGCCGGTGTCGGCAATGTTCTGAGAGGCGATGATGGTTTTGGCGTTCGTGCCGCTGAACGGCTGAAGACCGACCCCCGTCTGCCCTCCTTCGCAACGGTCATCGAAACCGGGATTGGTGGCATCCATCTGGTTCAGGAGCTGATGCGGGGCTATGACGGTTTTTTGTTACTCGACGCCTTTGATCGAGGTGGGGAGCCGGGTGCCGTCTTTCTTCTGGAGCCCGAACTGCCGGATGTTGGGACGCTCGATCTTCGCGAGCAGCGCGATTTCTTCGCCGACGTTCACTACGCAGCCCCGATCCGCGCACTGACGCTCGCGCGAGAAATTGGCGCGCTGCCGGCGTTGGTGCGCATTATCGGCTGTCAGCCCGCTGACACCGAGGCCTTCGGAGAAGTGATGGACGAACGCATTCGACAGGCAATCCCTGAGGCTGTTGATCTCGCGATCCAGATCTTGCGCGAGATCGAGGCGACATGACTGAAGTGCTCGGCAGTCAAAAGCCGCTTTCGACGGGCGTCGAGCTTTTGGTGCGCGGCACTGTCCAGGGTGTGGGCTTTCGGCCCTTCATCAGTCGTCTCGCGGATGAAATCGGTCTTGCCGGCGACGTCAGGAATACATCCAAAGGCGTCGTGATAAGGCTGTTCGACTGTCGCGACGCCGTGGATGGTTTTCTGCGGCGGCTGGAAAACGAGCGGCCGGTTCTTGCGCGAATCGAGCAGATCGATCGGCGGACCATCAGCGGCGATGCACCGCACGACTTTCGCATTCTCGAAAGTATCGAGCAAAGGCCCGAGACCGCGATCGCCGCCGATGCCGCGATGTGCGCGGCATGCAGGCGCGAGCTGTTCGACCCAGCTGATCGCCGTTACCGCTATCCGTTCTTGAACTGCGCACAATGCGGCCCGCGCTATTCGATTATCAAGGCCATTCCCTATGATCGCGCTCGAACGACAATGAGCAGCTTTTCGATGTGCGCGCGCTGCCATGCCGAATACACAGACCCCGCCGATCGTCGATTTCATGCGGAGGCCACCGCCTGCCCGGATTGCGGCCCGACACTCTGGTTCGAAAACGCCGGTGATCCAATAATCAGCCATCGCGGTGAGGATGCGATCAGGGCGGCGCTCGATCGATTGCAGCAGGGCGAGATCATCGGCATCAAAGGTCTAGGCGGCTTTCATCTCACCTGTCGTGCACTTGACCAAGCTGCGGTTGAACGTCTCCGGCAACGGAAGTGGCGCGCGAAAAAACCCTTTGCGCTGATGGTGCGCGACTGCGTGGCCGCAGAGGCGTTTGTGGAGCTATCGTCAGTCGCGACAAAAATGCTTGAGGGTGTCGAAGCGCCGATTGTTCTGGCGCCACTCAAGCCGAACACGCCTCTGCCGCCGGCAGTCGCCCCTGGTCTCGATCAGGTCGGCATCATGCTGCCCTACACGCCCTTGCACGCCCTCCTGTTAGAGCACATCGACGAGCCGCTAGTGATGACCAGCGGGAATGTCAGTGATGAGCCCCAACTTACAGAAAACGGGGCTGCGCGTCACAGCCTCGCTGGCATTGCCGATGCGTTCATCATGCATGATCGCCCCATCGCAAACCGGGTCGACGACAGCCTGGTACAGATGGTCGGTGAGCAGGTTCAGATCCTGCGGCGTGCGCGTGGCTATGCGCCAAGGCCAGTGCGCTTGCCACCCGGCTTTCCTACTAATCACCCAGAAGTCCTGGCATTGGGTGGCGACATCAAAAACGCGATCGCAACCGCGGCGCGCGGCTCGTTGACACTGTCGCCCTTCATTGGCGATCTCGAGCATGTCAGGACCTTCGAGGAACTCCGCCGCCGGATCGACCGTGACGTCGATATGTCTGGCCTCAAACCGGACATCGTCGCGATCGACGATCACCCTTCTTATCGTTCCAGCATGCTCGGGAAGGAGCTGGCGGCAAGTTGGCAGGCCGCATCTGTCGAGGTCCTACATCACCATGCCCATGCCGCCGCCTGCATGGTCGAGCACGCGATACCGCTCGACCACCCTCCGATTGCCGCGATCGTTCTTGACGGCCTCGGCGTGGGCAAGAACGGTGCGCTTTGGGGCGGCGAGATCCTGCTCGCGGACTATCGTTCCTGTGAGCGCGTCGGCGCGCTCAAACCGGCCCCGCTTCTTGGTGGCGATCGGGCAGCACGGGAACCCTGGCGCAACCTGATTGCGCAGCTTCTCATCGGCTTCGGCACGCCCGATCGATGGCCGGCGCCGCTTGGGGAAAGACTTGAGACCAGGTCGGTCGATCTTTTGATTGACGCATGGCGCGCCGGTCTGAACGCACCTGACTGCTCATCGACAGGGCGGCTGTTTGATGCCGTCGCATCAGCGCTCGGCCTCGTTCCTGAACATCAGGATTACGAAGGCGAAGCCGCGATGCGCTTGCAGGTTCTGGCGGCCAGCTGGCTTTCGTCGAGGGCTCGCCCCAAGGGCTACAAGTTCGCCATGGGAAAGGATGGCGATGGCCTCTCTTGCATCGATCCAACGCCGCTCTGGCAAGCGATCGCCGAAGACTTAGAGGGGGCTACGTCCCCTGGTGAGATCGCTGCGCGGTTTCATATCGGCTTGGCCGAAGCCTTCGCGAAAACACTATCAAGCCGCACGAATGGTGTAACCTCGATTGTCGCGCTCACAGGCGGTGCCTGCCAAAATACATTGCTGGCTGATAGGATGCGTGAAACACTCGCCGGCCTCGGCTTTGAGGTGCTCGAAGCTAAAATGGTGCCAGCCAATGACGGCGGGCTGGCGATCGGCCAGGCGGCCATCGCTGTCGCTCGGTCGATCTGATGGATCAGGGAAGTTACTGATGTGCTTGGGCATACCCGGCAAGATTACCAAGATCGTCGATGCGGAACGCAAGCTTGCGATCGTCGATGTCTCCGGCGTTGCCCGCGAGACGAACGTGGTCTGCGTTGCCGAAGAGGGGAAGCCACTGGATGATCTCATCGGCTGCTGGGTGCTGCTGCATGTCGGCTTCGCCATGAGCGTCATCGACGAAGCCGAAGCGCAAAAGACGCTTGAGGTGCTGGAACAGCTCGGTGAGGTCCAGGACGAGCTGGAGGCGATGCGTCAGAGCGCTCTGTCTGGAAACGCATCATGAAGTTCGCCACTGAATTTCGTGATCCCGCCAAGGCCAAGACGCTGCTGGCCGCGATCGAACGCACGCTTTGCGATATCGATCTTCCCGAGAACCGCCCGCTCCACGTCATGGAGGTCTGCGGCGGGCACACCCATTCTGTCTTCCGCTACGGTCTGCATGAGCTGGTGCCGGATGCAATCGAATTCGTCCACGGCCCGGGTTGTCCCGTCTGCGTGCTGCCCATGGGGCGGGTCGACGATTGCATTGCGATCGCAGAGCGCGAGGACATCATCTTCACCACCTTCGGCGATGCCATGCGCGTGCCCGGCTCCAAGAAAAGCCTGATGCAGGCGAAGGCTGACGGCGCCGATATCCGCATGGTCTATTCGCCGCTCGATGCGCTCGATCTCGCGCGAAAACATCCGGACCGCGAGATTGTTTTTTTCGGCCTCGGCTTCGAGACCACCATGCCGTCTACGGCGCTGACCATCCTGGAAGCCGAGCGCGAAAACGTCGAAAATTTCTCGATGATCTGCCAGCACATCACGATTATCCCGACGCTGAAGGCGTTGCTTGACGATCCCGACACCGAGATCGACGGTTTCATCGGCCCTGGCCATGTCAGCATGGTGATCGGCGTCGATGGCTACCGCTTCATCGCCGAGCAGCATAAGAAACCCATCGTGGTCGCGGGCTTCGAGCCGCTCGACATCTTGCAGTCACTCTGGATGGTGCTCCTGCAACTCGCCGAGAAACGCGCCGCCGTCGAGAACCAATATGCACGAATCGTGCCTAGCGAGGGCAACCCGGCGGCATTGGCCGCGATGGATCGCGTGTTCGAACCGCGAGACGAGATGGAATGGCGGGGCCTCGGCATGATCCCGCAATCCGGCGCACAGATCCGCCCAGCCTATGCCCGTTTCGATGCGGAGAAAAAGTTCGACCTGGCACCAGCCGATATCGCCGATCCCGACATCTGCCGATGCGGCGAGGTGGTCAAGGGGCAGATCAAGCCCTGGCAATGCCCGGCCTTCGGCAAGGACTGCACACCGGACGCACCGCTCGGCGCACTGATGGTGTCATCGGAAGGCGCTTGCGCCGCCCACTATCGCTACGCCAAGCCCGCCATGCAGGACGCTTGAATGGGCGACGACCAGCCACGGGTGACCATGGCCCACGGCGCCGGCGGACGCGCGATGCGCAGTCTGATCGACGAAGTTTTTCTCGGCCGCTTCTCCGGCAACACGATCGTAGAAGCAGAGGATCAGGCGCGCCTGGATTTCGATCCACTTCGCAAGGCAGGCGACCGGCTTGCCTTCACGACCGACAGCTTCGTCGTCGATCCGATCTTCTTTCCAGGCGGTGATCTTGGAAAACTCGCCGTGACCGGCACGGTCAACGACCTCGCCGTCGGCGGTGCCAGGCCCATCGCATTGAGCTGTGCCGTGATCCTCGAAGAAGGTTTTTTGCTTTCCGACCTCGAAAGAATCACCGAGAGCATGCGGCTCGCGGCAGATGAAGCCGGCGTCAAGATTGTCACCGGCGACACCAAAGTCGTGCAGCGCGGTGCCGCCGACAAGATCTTCATCAACACATCAGGCATCGGCGTGATCCCTGAAGGGCTTGAGCTTTCAGCAACGGTGATACGCGAGGGCGACGTGATCCTGGTCAACAGCAGCATGGGCGAGCACGGTGCTGCGATCATGGCGGCGAGAGGGGATCTTCGCCTCGAAACCGAGCTCCAGACGGATTGCCGTCCGCTGTATCCTTTGGTCAAAGCCTTGCTGGACGCAGCGCCGAATACACGCGCGGTCCGCGATGCGACCCGAGGCGGTGTCGCCACGGTGCTGAACGAGTTCGCCGAGGCCGCCGGCGTCGGCTGCTTCATCGAAGAAGCTTGCTTGCCACTGAAGGACGAGGTGCGCGGCCTGTCCGAAATTCTCGGGCTCGATCCCCTATATCTCGCGAATGAAGGGCTGTTCGTTGCTGTCCTGCCGGCTGAAGATAGCGAGGCAGCACTCGCAGCCCTACGACGAGAGATTGGCGGCGCAGATGCCTGCATCATCGGCGACGTTCGTGCGGGGCCAAAAGGCAGACTGGTGATGACGTCACTGTTTGGCGGTGATCGCCTCGTCGACATGCTAAGCGGCGACCAGCTGCCTCGAATTTGCTGAGAGATGAACTCGTTGCTCAAGCACCTGATTTTTCGCTTACACGCTGAGAGTTCAAGTCACTTAAAATAGATGCCGCTGGCATCCCACCTCCGATTCGAACCTATCGCATCAGTCCATTCGGGAACGGCATCTGAACAAAGGTGTAAATCCTGCTCTAGGAGTTTTGGATAGAGGAGCAGGAGATGACGAAGGAGAACCGGACAAGACATACCCCGACAGTGAAGTCACCTCGGCCAGTTTCAGCTACCAACGCCAAAGTCAGCGCTGCAGGGCGCCCCCTGCTAGGAGACCCAGGCTATTCGGAGAAGGTTGGTGGCGCCCGGGGTGCCGAATGGCATGCCGGCAGTGATCACCAGGCTGGAGCCTGGGCGGGCAAGGCCGATGTCGAGGGCGGACTTGCAGGCCTGCTCCACCATCTCGTCAATATCGCCGGCATCCGCACAGATCTTCGGATGCAGCCCCCACAGGAGGGCAAGGCGCCTTGCCGTGGACTCGCGGGTGATCAGGCCCAGAATAGGCCGGTCCGGGCGTTCTCTTGCGGCGCGAAGGGCGGTGGAGCCGGTCGTGGTGTAGGTGACGATCGCTGCGGCGCGCATGGTGTTGGCGACACCGCTTGCCGCCACCATGATCGCGTCGGCCGTCGTGCGCTCCGCTTCGGCGTGATAGGCGTCGAGATAGGTTCTGTAGAGCTTGCCATTCTCGACCTTGTCGATGATGCGTTCCATCATCGAGACGGCCTCGACCGGATATTGGCCGGCGGCGGTCTCGGCCGAGAGCATGACGGCATCGGCGCCGTCAAAGACGGCCGTTGCGACATCCGAGGCTTCGGCGCGGGTGGGAGCGGGCGCTGAGATCATGCTCTCCAGCATCTGGGTCGCGACCACCACCGGCTTTCCGGAATCGCGGCAGGCTCGGATCATGCGCTTTTGCAGGCCTGGCACGTCTTCCGGCGGCATTTCGACGCCAAGGTCACCGCGAGCGACCATGACGCCGTCGGCCATTTCGATGATCTGATCCAGGTGATTGATCGCGGCGGGCTTTTCGATCTTGACCATGATCGCGGCGCGTCCCGCGATGAGGCGCCGCGCTTCTGCGACATCTTCGGGGCGTTGTACGAAGGAGAGCGCCACCCAGTCAGCGCCGAGATCGAGGCCGAACTGGAGATCAGCCCGGTCCTTGTCTGTGAGCGCTGAAAGCGGCAGCACGGCGTTTGGAACGTTGACCCCCTTGCGGTTGGAGAGCGGACCGCCGGCGATCACCTTGGTCTCGGCGAAATCTTTTCCGACCTTCTGGACTTCGAGGCGGATCTTGCCGTCGTCCAGCAAAAGTTCGGTGCCTTCGTCGATCGCCTTGAAGATTTCGATATGCGGTAACATGACCCGGTCCACGTTGCCGGGCTTGTCCTCGAGATCCATGCGGAAGGTGTTTCCAGCCTCAAGCTCGACCTTGTCGTTCTCGAATGTGCCGACCCTGAGCTTCGGACCCTGCAGATCCATGACGATGCTGATCGGGCGGCCGGCATCGCCCTCGATCTTGCGGACGATGTCGTACCGGGCCTGGTGATCCTCGTGGGATCCGTGGGAGAAGTTGAAGCGGAACGCATTGGCGCCCGCATCGAACAGGGCCTTGATCTCGTCCATGGATGAGCTAGACGGGCCAAGCGTCGCCAGTATTTTCGCCGAACGCCGGTGGCGCATGGATCTACCCCGTTAGAGTGACTCGGCCCCAAGATGAGGCCAATCATCAAGCGATTTAAAGGAGTTGACCCAACCTAGCAACCGACAGTTAATCAGAAAGACGTGACCGAAGCGCACGGGCTGAGTTTTAGATTAGGCGTCAGTCTTTGGCTTGGCGCGCGTAAGCAGGAAGAAATCGAAGAAGGCCATCAGGACCACCGTGACGCAGATGATGATCAGATCGGGCTCGGTGACGTAGTAGATGAGAATGCCGACGAAGCCCGCAAAGCAGAGGATCGATATCAGCGCCAGGATTTTTTCGAACATTGCCGCTCGCTCCTTCGGGTTCAGGCCGTGGCTGCATTGACACTGTTCATCAACCAAGCGGCCGTGCGTATCAGCCGGGCGTCCTCGCCGCGGCGTCCGACAAGCTGTACGCCGATCGGCAGGCCGTTCTCGGCGTTCAGCAGCGGCAGAGTTATCGCCGGCGTACCGCAAAGCGTCCAAAGCGTACAAAAGGCAGGATTGCCGGTGCTCGCGATGCCGCTGGGGGCTGCACCTGCCGCAGACGGTGTGAGGATGGCATCATAACGCTCGAAGATCCGATCGAGCCCGGCGTTCAGCACCTCGATCCAATCGACCGCGGCCAGATAGTCATGGGCCCTGACCTCACGCCCTTCGTCGATCGCGTCCTGCATGTGCCGGCTTAGCCTTTCGCG
>JBPCVQ010000190.1:0-16573 GCA_051010395.1 Geminicoccaceae bacterium
CGATCAGGGTGGTGTCGGTTTCATGGCCTACGGCGGAAATCAGCGGAATCTCGCTCGCCGCCGCGGCGCGCACGACGATTTCTTCGTTGAATGCCCAAAGATCCTCGAGAGAGCCGCCGCCTCTGGCCACAATCAGCACATCAGGTCGAGGAGTAACCCCATCGGCTGGCAGCCGATTGAAGCCCTCGATCGCGGCTGCAATCTCGTCCTTGGCCTTGTCACCCTGTACCGCCACCGGCCAGAGGAGGACGTGGCGGGGGAAGCGTTCGCCGAGGCGGTGCAGGATGTCCTGGATGACAGCACCTGTGGGTGAGGTGACCACGCCGATCACATCGGGAAGGAAGGGGAGGGCGCGTTTTCGCTCCCGATCGAACAGGCCTTCTTCCGCGAGCTTCTTTTTGCGTTCCTCGAGGAGCGCCATCAGGGCGCCTGCGCCCGCCGGCTCCAGACGGTCGATAATGATCTGGTATTTGGAGCGGCCGGCATAGGTGGTGATCCGCCCGGATGCGACGACTTCCAGCCCATCCTCCGGCTGGAAGCCCAGCTTCCCTGCGGTGCCGCGCCAGCAGACGCCGTCGATCAGCGCCTTCTCGTCCTTCAAGGCGAAATAGAGATGGCCGGACGCTGCCCGCTTGAAGCCGGAGATCTCGCCGCGCACGCGCACATAGCCATAGGCGTCCTCGATCGTGCGCTTGAGGGCGCCCGAGAGTTCGCTCACCGTGAATTCGGCGATGTTCGGTCGCGTCGTGTGGTGATCGTTGGGGGCAGCTGGAAGCATGCACGCTCCTGAGTTTCAGATGATCGGCATACGCGTCCGCTGGTTTCGGATCAAGGGTGCCGGTGCATGCTGCACGTCGATCCCGTCGATCGTGTTTTCGACGTTGTTCATGGTAACGCCCATGGGATCGTTCCGATTGCCGTTTTTTGCGAAAAGCGCTGCTCTTCGACACCAAGGCAATGTCGAAAAAATCAGTCTCGCAGGTTCTTCTTGAACAGCTGCTCTTTCTCGCGCTTCCAGTCCCGGTCTTTGATGCTGTGTCGTTTATCGACCGTCGACTTGCCGCGCGCCAAGCCGATTTCGAGCTTGGCGAGGCCGCGCGGGTTGAAGTAGAGCGAGAGCGGGATGATGGTCTGGCCCTTCTTTTTGACCGCGCCCGCGAGCTTGTTCATCTCCTTCCTTTTTAGGAGGAGCTTTCGCTGGCGTCTTGGCTCGTGATTGAAGCGGTTGCCGCCGCGATACTCGGAGATGGTTGCGTTGACCAGAAAGATTTCTCCGTTCTGCTCGGCGGCATAGGCTTCGTTGATGGTTGCCCGGCCGTCGCGTAGCGACTTCACCTCGGTGCCGACCAGCATGATTCCGGCCTCGAAGCGTTCATCGATGAAATAGTCGTGGGTCGCCCGGCGGTTTCTGGCGATGACCTTCCGCCCGGGCACCTGTTCCTTGGCCATGGCGTCAGTTGATCAATCCGGCGGATGTCATCGCCCGGTCGACGGCGAGCTTGGCGGCCTCCGAACATTCGACCATGGGCAGGCGGATCTCGGCTTCGGCATTGCCAAGGCTGGCGACGGCGTATTTGACAGGCGCCGGGCTGGTCTCCACGAACAGCGCCTTGTGCAGTGGCATCAGCCTTTGGTGAATGGCCAGAGCGCCGGCTGCATCGCCCTGCCGCCAGGCGGCGTGCAGCTCGGCGCAAAGCCTGGGGGCGACATTCGCGGTGACCGAAATTGCGCCATGGCCGCCATGGGCGAGAAATGCCAGGACGCCTGCATCTTCGCCGGTGAGCTGGCAAAAGTCCTTGCCGCACGTGGCTGTCGTGAGCACCGGGCGATCCAGTTCTCCGGTACTGTCCTTGACGCCGACGATGTTCGGCAACTCAGCCAGCTTAGCCATGGTCTCGACGCTGACATCGACGACGCATCGGCTGGGCACATTGTAGACGATCAACGGGATGTCGACCGCATCGGCGATCGCTTTGTAATGAGCGTAGAGGCCGGCCTGGGTCGGCTTGTTGTAATAGGGTGTCACCACCAGAGCAGCATCGGCGCCGGCTTTCTTCGCATGCTCCGTGAACTCGATAGCTTCCGCAGTCGAGTTCGAGCCGGTGCCGGCGATCACCGGGACGCGGCCGGCGACGGCATCGATGGTGATCTCGATAACCTGTTTGTGCTCGTCGTGATCGAGTGTCGGCGACTCGCCTGTGGTGCCAACCGGCACGATGGCGCTGGTGCCCTCCTCGACATGCCAGTCAACCAGGTCGCGGAGCGACTTTTCGTCGACAGCGCCGTTGCGAAATGGCGTGATCAACGCCACAATAGATCCGCGAAACATTGTGTAAATCCTCTCGACGGATTATGGCTTGGTGAACCTTGCCGCACCATAGGAGCAGCCAGCGGGTGCGGCAAGTAGAGCATGGGCAACCTTTATTCACTGGCTTTGCATTTTCCGGGGGGGATTGTTGGTTTGGCGATAAAGTTGTGCGGGGTGCTATGGCGCTAGTTGATGGCTTCGCATCGCTATTCTTGAAGGGGCAGAGCAGCGTCGGCTGGCTGAGTGGCAGCAAACCTTTTAGTGTCGGCAAAAGGGCAGGTTGTTTGCTGCCCATCGCCGTTTTTCTGGCGCTCTTCCTTTATCGAAGTGACGTCGAGGCCGAGCTCTCGGTCGAAGATTACGAGATCATCGGTGAGGCTCTGCATGCTACTCAGACAGACGAGTGGCCACGAGCGCTTCGTCTTATGGGAATGATCGATGATCCTCTCGCCAGTAAGCTCTTTCACTGGGTCGCCCTGATCGAGGGGCAAGCGGGTAGCGAAGGCGTTGGAGGCTTCGACGCGCTGTCGACCTTCATTCTCGATAACCCGGATTGGCCCGGTATCGATGATCTGCAGGAACGGGCCGAAGCCCGGCTGACCGATTCGGCCGACAAAGAGCTGACCTCGGCGTTGTTCAGCCAGCACCTGCCCTTGAGCACACGTGGGCGTATTCGTTTTGCCGAAGCCTTGTTCGCGCGCGGCGAAACATCTGATGCGGTGTGGCAGATCAGACAGGCCTGGACCCGTGGCGACTTCTCGGCCAAGGAGGAGAAAGCCTTTCTCCAACGCCATGAACGCCATCTGCGCGCAGGTGACCATGGCGCTCGGTTGGAACAGCTTCTTTGGGACCGTGAATGGCAGGATGCCAGGCGTATGCTGCCTCGGGTGTCCAATGACTATGCCAGGCTCGGCAAAGCGCGGATCGCTTTGCAGACACAGGCGCCGGGCGTGGACCAGGCTATCGAGGCCGTGCCGGCCGAACTTGCCGATGATCCGGGATTGCAGTTCGATCGGGCAAGATGGCGGCGCCTGAAGGGGAAATATACCGCTGCTAAGGAACTGCTGCTGGATCCGCCAGATCGGTTGGTGCGTCCTGAGCGTTGGTGGTTCGAGCGTGCCTATCACGTCCGGCGATCGATCGAAGCCCGGCAATTCGACGAGGCGTATCGCCTGGCCAGCCAGCATGGCCAGTTCAAGGGTGGTGACTATGCCGAAGCGGAGTGGCTTTCGGGCTGGCTTGCGCTTCGTTTCGTCAAGCGCCCGAAGTCTGCATTTCGTCATTTCGTCCGCCTTTACGACCGGGTGGAAGCACCGGTGCGTCAGGCGAGGGCGGCCTATTGGGCGGGGCGGGCTGCTGCGGCACTGCAAGATGAGGCCGGAGCCGTTGCCTGGTACCGGCGCGCGGCGGGGCATGCGGCCAGCTATTATGGCCAGCTTGCGGCCGCTGAGCTGGGCGGTGATGCTGTAACCGGGCTTTCTCCTCTGCCGACCGAAAGCGAACGCGCTGCCTTCGAAGCGAAGGAAATTGCTGCGGTGGCGCGTATGCTGATTGCAGCCGGCAGTCAGCCTTATCTTGACGATTTTCTAGGTGCGCTCGCGGAGAGTGCCGAAACGGCGGCGGAAATTGGCATGGTCGCCGAGTACGCCAATGCCGCCGGCCGTCCAACACTTGTGGCGAGGCTTGGACGAAGTGCTGCCTTCGACGGCAAAGTCCATGAGAAAACATCTTTTCCGATTCCGAGGATTGAAGGGCTTTTGAGACCCGCCGCAACGGTCGAGCCCTCGCTTCTGCTGAGCCTCGCACGACAGGAAAGCATGTTCCGAAGCGATGCCGCGAGCCCAGCGGGCGCGCAGGGGCTGATGCAGCTTATTCCCTCGACTGCACGCAACGTCGCAAAGCAGACGTCGGTACCCTATGACCGCGACCGACTGACTGCCGATCCCGACTACAATGCCTTCTTGGGAGGGCATTATATCGATGCGTTGATCGAGCGCTTTGAGGGGGCTGTGCCGCTGGCGCTGGCCGGTTACAATGCAGGTCCGGTCCGGGTCAAACGCTGGCTGGAGCGGCACGGCGATCCGCGTACCGGCGACCGCTATGCCATGATCGACTGGATCGAGCTTATCCCCTATGACGAGACGAGGAACTATGTACAGCGGGTGCTCGAGGGTTATGGCGTCTACAAGCGGCGTCTGGCCGAGGCCGAGGTCGAGCTGATCGACTATCCTGGCGTGAACCTGCTGCACCCGCCACCGACACCCGTGGTGCGGCCGGCCGATGTGGCTCGCAATGTTGCTGTGACACAGGCGGAAGACGCTGAGCTGGCGGAAGTCCATCGACCGCGCCTGAAACCGCTGGGGACAGGCTCGGCAACGACGAGCGTTGCTGAGGACGAACGACTGTTGGTGCCGACGGTCGAGGGCAGCTTCGATGACGGCAGCAGTCGTGATGTCGCAATCGAGGAAGGTGATGCCGAGCCCTCAGAACCGGCGCCGAAACTATGAGCCAGGTCGTCATGACCAAAATCGATGCCTGCGTGTTCGACGCCTACGGCACGCTGTTCGACGTGCATTCGGCTGTCGGTGGTCTGCGCGCGGATGTCGGACCGAAGGCTGACGAGCTCTCGATGATTTGGCGGACCAAGCAGCTGGAATATACCTGGCTGCGTTCATTGATGGGTGAGTATAAGGACTTCTGGCAGGTTACCGGCGATGCCCTCGACTATGCGCTCGCCAGGACCAGCGTTGATCCGGGCCCAATCCGCGATCGCCTGATGGATGCGTATCTGGGCCTCGATGCCTATGCCGAGGTGCCGGCCATGCTGGGGCGCCTTAAAGCGGCAGGGCTGAAAACGGCTATCCTCTCGAATGGCGAGCCGAATATGCTGGAGGCTGCGGTCAGCGCCGCCGGGCTCAGTGGCCTCCTGGATGGCGTGCTGTCGGTCGATGCGCTTCGGATCTACAAGCCGCACCCTGCCGTCTATCAGCTCGCCGTGGACGAGCTTGGCGTGAAGGCCGACGCCATCGCGTTTCAATCATCGAACGCCTGGGATGTGCACGGCGCTGCCGTATTCGGCTTTCGCCCGGTCTGGGTCAACCGTTTCGGTGCACCGAAAGAACGCCTGCCGAGCGGGCCCGAGCACGAGATGACCGACCTCACCGGCCTGCCGGATCTGCTCGGCGTTTGAGGGGGGGGCGCCGCCCCCGGGGAAACTTGGTATGGTGTTGGATGACGCGTTGCCGACCTTTGTCGACGTAAAGACTGCTGCGGGACGGCTGGAAGGTGTCGCCAGGCGGACGCCGTTGCTCGAATCGGATTTGTTGAACGAGCGTGTCGGCGGCCGGCTGCTCCTTAAAGCCGAACCGTTGCAACGTACAGGGTCCTTCAAGTTCAGAGGCGCCTATAACGCCATCAGCCGTGTGATCGAGCGTGACGGCAAGCGTCCGGTGGTGGCGTTTTCCTCAGGCAATCATGCCCAGGGCGTGGCGCTCGCGGCGAAACTTCTGGGTGTCGAAGCGACAATCGTCATGCCCTCGGATGCGCCGGCGATCAAACAGAGGAACACCAAAGCCTACGGTGCCGAACTGCGCCTGCTCGATCGCTTCCGTGACAGCCGCGAAGAGGTTGGCGCCGAGATTGCGCGGACCACAGGTGCTGCGCTGATCAAACCCTATGACGACCCGAATGTGATCGCTGGCCAGGGCACGGTCGGTCTCGAGATCGCCGATCAGGCCAGGACGATGGGCGCCTCGCTCGATGCCGCTCTGATCTGTTGTGGTGGCGGGGGACTGACTGCGGGATGTGCGCTGGCGTTGAAAAGCGTGCATCCAGATCTGCCGCTCCATACCGCTGAGCCTGAGGCCTATGATGACACCAGACGTTCGCTCGAAGCGGGTGAACGGCGCGCGATCGAGCCCGGCACGGCGACGATTTGCGATGCGGTCATGGCGCCGACACCAGGCGAACTGACCTTCGAGATCAATCGAAGCCGTATCACGTCAGGCTTGGTCGTCAGCGACGATGACGTCCTCGCCGCGATGTCGATTGCGTTCGAGACGCTGAAGCTGGTGATCGAGCCCGGTGGCGCCGTGGCGCTTGCCGCAGCGCTTGCGGGCCGCATCGAAACCGCCGGCCGAACCATTGCCGTCGTGGCTTCAGGCGGCAATGTCGACCCAGCCGTTTTCGCCAAGGCCCTGGAGCACTCGACCGGCTAACGACGCTGGTCCCGTTGACCACGTTGGTCCCGCTGACGACGCTTGTCCGCTGGGGGCGTTGCCGCCCAGGCTTGACCGGCGTATCAGTCTCCAAAGATCGTGAATTTGCCGATCGCTTCGGGAGACGACGTCGTGAAGAAACTCGGTCTGTTGCTGATTGTCATCATGCTTGGCGGGCTCGCATGGCTGTTCATCCCCTGGCATGGAGCGGCACCTGAAATCAACGCGGTCGGCGACCCGACCCGCGGTGAGTATGTGCTGGCCATGGGAGGATGCGTCGCTTGTCATACCGATGAGAAGAACGGCGGCGCCTTTCTTGCGGGTGGTCGTGCGCTGACGACACCGTTCGGCACATTCTACTCGTCCAACATCACCCCCGACCCTGGTGCTGGGATCGGAGGATGGACTACTGGTGAGTTTGTGCGTGCGATGCGAGAAGGGCTTTCGCCCGAGGGGCAGCATTATTTCCCGGCCTTTCCTTATCCCTCCTACACCAGGATGACAGAGCAGGACCTCGCCGATCTCAAGGCCTATCTCGATAAGGTCGAGCCAGTGAGCGCGACTGTTCAGCCGCATGATCTCGGCTTTCCCTTCGGCATCCGTCAGACGCTCGCGGGGTGGAAGCTTCTGTTCTTCGACGAGGGATTGTTCGAGCCGGATCCCGGGCGTTCGGAAAGCTGGAACCGTGGCGCCTATCTGGTGCGCGGTCCCGGCCATTGCGGCGAATGCCACACGCCGAGAAATCCGCTCGGCGGACCCGACGACAGCCGTTATCTCGCCGGCAACCCCGTCGGCGCCGAAGGCAAGGCGACGCCCAACATCACACCGCATGAAACCGGTATCGCGGACTGGAGCGCCGTCGATATTGCCTTCGCGCTCGAGAGCGGCCTCACGCCCAATTATGACAGCTTCGGCGGTGGCATGGGTGAAGTGGTCGACGACGCCACCAGCAAGCTCACCGAGGAGGACCGGGAAGCGATCGCCGAATATCTGCTGTCGCTGCCGCCGGTGGAAAGTGCCGTCAAGAAGGAAGAGAAGGCCGACTGAGCAACCGCTTCGCGCACGACTAAAGGCCTTCGATCGGACCGGGCATCTTGGAAAACCAAAGCGTTAACCCTTCGTCAACGTCGCTACGACATACTGACGATCCGGTCCATGCGATCCTGGGAGACCGAGCCTCGCTATTCTCTTATTGCGGACGGTCGGATTCCCAGGATCGCATGGACCTGAAGCCGATGATGGCAGCTGTGGGTTAAGAGCGCGTTAATGTGACGGGAAAAGAGAGAGAGTTTTCCTGATCAGGCGAATGACTTCGGCGATAAGAAAATGCTCGAAAACAGGAGGCTTCTGGCTGATAAGGTCTCGACGTTCCGCAGCAAAGTTCAGGCAGACGGCCCAGCCGTCGCCGCTCCGCGTTCGATGGTGTAGGTGAGGTCGGCGATGTCCTCGATCAGAGCCGGATTGCTCTCGGTGATGATCAATGTGATATTGGCGTAATGGGAGCGAAGCGCTTTCAGTGCCTGAGCGTAGCGCGCGGCCAGGGCAGGGGCCAAGCCTTGGAAAGGCTCATCGAGTAGAACGAGCTTCGTCCCGATCATCAGGGCGCGGCCGAGGGCTGCCATTTTGCCCTGGCCGCCGCTGACCGATCCTGCCGGCCTCTGTCTGAGTTCTGCAAGTTCGGGAAGGATCTCGTAAATAGCTTCCAGCCGCCGCTCCATCTCCTTGGGATCGAGCCTGGCGACGTCTCCGGGTAGGCGGATATTGTCCTCGATGTTGAAGCTTGCGAACAGACGCCGATCCTCTGGCGCGTAGCCGATGCCCAGCCCTGGGCGCAGATGGGGCGGAATGGTGTCGAGGCGGGTGGAGCCGAGATGGACTTCGCCGGACGCCAGCGGCAGGAGGCCCATGATGGCCCGGAGCGTCGTCGTCTTGCCGGCGCCATTCCGCCCGATCAAGGCCGCCGTGCTGCCGGCAGGAAGATCGAGCTCGATGCCGCGCAGCACATGTACGCCTTCAATATGCACGTCGATGTGATCGAGACGCAGCATCGCTCAGACCCCGATCACGTCGCGTTGAACATCCGGATCCTTCAAGACGTCGTCGGCCGCGCCGACCTTCTGGATCCTGCCGGCGTTCCAGACGGCGATCCGGTCGGCATAGCGGCCGACGACTTCCATGTCGTGCTCGACGAAAACCGCTGTAACTTGCCGATGGGCGAGCGCGTTGACCAGAACATCCATGATCTCGAATTTTTCCGAAGACGCGACGCCGCTGGTCGGCTCATCCATGAACAAGAGGCGTGGCCTGAGCGCCAGAGCAAGCGCGATGTCGATGAGTTTTCTGGTGCCCTCGGGAAGCTCGCCGGCGATTTGATCGGCGACATCGCCGACGCTCATGAGGTCGAGCAGGTCTCGCATTTCATCGCGTGCCGCCATTCGCTCCAGCGTGATCAGCGGGTTCCAGACCCGGTCCCGTGCCGCCGCCGCAATCAGCATGTTTTCGAGCGCTGTATGTTCCAAAAAGAGCTGCGGGATCTGGAACGCCCGGGCGATGCCGAGGCGCGTGATTTTTCGCGGCGAATACGTCGTGATGTCCTGCCCTGCGAAATGCACGGAGCCTTTGGTCGGCTTCAGATAGCCGGTGCAGATGTTGAGAAACGTCGTCTTGCCGGCGCCATTCGGCCCGATGATCGCCAGGTTCTCGCCGTCCTCGATCGCGATATCGACGCCATCGGCCGCGATCACCCCGCCAAACCGGATCTGTATCCCCTCACAAACCATCCGGGCGGCGGCCCGGGGCGCGGACTTGCCTGAGTCTGGCTCGGGGCTTTCGTGCCTGGGCGTCATCATTTCGAAGCTCGCCCGGTGGCTTTTGTCGGCGCTTTGGAGGCGGTGCGTCGGATGAGGCTGTCATACATCCCGACCAGGCCTTTGGGGGCGAAGAGGATCACCAGGAGGAGGACGGCGCCGAGCACCATCTGCCAGATGTCGGCGGCGAAGGCGGCGGCGTAGGTGCGCACCAGCTCATAGACGAGCGAGCCTGCGAAAGCGCCGATGACGTGGCCCGCACCTCCCAGCACGGCAATGAACACGAACTCGCCGGAGCGTATCCAGTAGCCGTATTCCGGCGTGACCAGGCCCTGGATCACGGCAAGGAGGACGCCGCCGGTGCCGGCGAGCACGGCGGAGATGACATAGCCGAGCAACAGCACGTGTCGCGCGGACAGGCCAAGATATTCGAGACGTGTCTCGTTGGTCTTGATCGCCGCCAGGGCCTGCCCCATGGGCGAGGCGAGGTAGCGGTGGACGAAGAAAGCAAGGGTGATGGCGATCACCAGCGTCAGGTAGAAGACGGTGTATTCGAAAGCACCGCGTTCCATAGTGATGCCCAGCACGGTCGGCCGGGCGACGCGCATGCCGTCGGAGCCGCCGGTGACATGGAAGAATTTCTCCAGGATCGAGAACAGCACCATGGAGAAGGCGAGGTTGAGCATGCCGAAGAAGATGTAGCGGTAGCCGACCACGAAAAAGCCGATCACCAGACCGAACACCACGGCAGAAATGACCCCCGCCAGGAGAAGCAGCAAGAGGTCGCTGCCGCCCATGGCTTTTCCGAGGAAAGCCGCTGCATAGGCGCTGCTTGCGAAGAACATCGCGTGGCCGAAGGAGACTTGTCCCGCGCGCAGCAGCACGACGATGCCGAGGACGGCAAGGCCTTTGGCGATCGCGATGGTGAGGACGATTTTGGACCAGGGTGCGATCAGCGGCATGGCCGCGACCGCGAGGATCAAAAGCAGCGGCAAGAGGCGCTTCGGGATGGTGTTTTGCACCATCAGATGCGCCGCCGCTCGGCGACGCCGAACAGGCCTTGTGGCCTGATTAACAGCACCAGAACCATCACCAGATAGGGTACGAGGACTTCGAGTTCGGGCATCAGATAGACGGCGAGCGAGCGGCCGAGACCGATCATCAAGGCCGCGAGCGCCGCTCCTTCGACCTGGCCGAGCCCTGCGGTGGCCACGACCGCGAACGAAAGGACGATCATCTCAGCACCCATCCCGGGGATAAGCGAGGTGGTCGGCGAGGCGAGCGCGCCGCCGAGGGCTGCGAATGTGGCTCCCATGACGAAGGTGATGAAATAGACGCGGCTGGCGTCGATGCCGATGGCGGTCGCCATCTCACGGTCCTCGGTCACCGCTGATATCAGTCGGCCGGTTCGGGTCCGGCGGAGGAAGCGGCGAAGACCGATCAGGATGATCAGTGCGGTGATCGGCAAGAGGATGATCTGGTAGGACGTGTAGAAGATGCCGAACAGCGAGACGTTGCCGAGGAGCCGAAGCGGCTCGGCTGCAAAATAGGGCTGCACGCCCCAGACCAGGCGCTGCACGTCTTCAAGGATCATGAAGACCGCGAAGGTGACCAGGAGCTGCAGGACCTCTTCCTTGACGTAGATGCGCTTTAGAAGTGTGTGCTCGATCAATCCTCCGAGGATACCACCCACGAGAACCGCTGCCAGAAGCAGGGCGGGAAAGGTGAGCCAGGGGCTGAGCCCGGCGCCGACGATGGCCAGGCCCAAGCTGGCGGCGCTGTAGGCCCCGATCGCATAGAAGCCGCCATGGGCGACATTCAAGATGCGCAGCACGCCGAAGATCAGCGTGAGCCCGACGGCGACCATGAAGATCAGCGCCGCATAGGCGATGCCGTCGAGAGCGGCGAGCGCGATCAGCTGGCCTGACAAGGTCTCATCCCGGACCTGTTTCAGCGTATGCTATCGATTGAAGGCCGGCATGATGATCTACCCGCAGCGGCCGCCATGTCGACGGCGATACTTCCTCCGATCTTGCCTTGAAGCGGATCGGTTCAGCATGGCGTCGATGCAAGGCGACACCGCGAGGCCAGAGCCGATGGTAGCACCGGGCTGCACGCCTGCTAGTGGTGCGACCACAACGGGTGGATTCCTCAGAATCAAGCCTAACTTGTTGACTATGAACGATCACCATTTGATCACATGGGAATCAAATGATGTGGTCACACCACTAGAGTTCGACCGGACCTGTGAACAGGTCGATCCCGAAGGTGAAAAAACGCCTCCCTTAACGCTTTCTTCATGAAGTCTCGTCAGTGTCGTTTCCTGGTCCATGTGATCCTGGGAATCCGTGCGCGTGGCGGACAGCCTTGGTTCCGGCCAGACTCCCAGGGTCGCATGGACCTGTATCGATGGTGGAGCGTAGCTGCGGCGTGATGAAGAAAGCGTTAAGGCGGACGTTGCGATTGCCCGTGCAGGCGATTGCTGCGGCAGCCTTGCCTGCACGGGTGCCGCTGGTTCTGACGGTGCTGTCAGCTCTCCGTTCATTCTTTCTTAACCCAGCTGATCCATCCTGTTTTGCGGTCCATGCGATCCTGGGGATCCGTGCGCGCGGAACATTCGCGCGTGGCCGGATTCTCAGGGTCTCATGGACCAGCATCTCCTCCGGAGCCTAAACGGTGAGAGTTAACGATGTGTTAACGTCATCTCTCGGTATATGAGCCCGCTTCCCATGCCTTCCCAGGCGTCATCATCTCGTTCGGTCCGCCAAGCAAGTCTCAGGCAAGTCGAGGCTCACCCCCCCGGGGTGTGGGTGAAGGTGTCGGGCTGGAGGCTGTTGGCCCAGTCGGGTGTCAGGGTAGACATCCATTCGGTGGAGATCATGCCTACCGGCGTGGTGATGTCGTCGGCATCGAAGATCATCATGTCGTCGAGGATGGCGAAGTCGTAGCCGTCGACATGGGCCGATGTGCCGAGAAGCTGGTCTTCGAGCCCCTGGCCATCCTCGCGAAGCGTCACTTCGCGGCCGAGCCCGGTGAAGCTGAGACCGGCCATGGCGTCGACCACTTGCTCGTCGTCCGGCCATTCGCCGCCATTGGCCTCGATGGCCTTGTCGTAGGCCGTCGCCAGTGCCGCGAGCGCCTGGCTGATGTGGAAGACCGGGTAGATCGGAAAGGCGCCGGTTCTTTCATGGAACGCCTCGACGAACGCATCGTAGTGGCGCTCGCCGACTTTTTCGGGGTGGAGGAAATAATGGTCGCCGCGGCCGCCGACGATGTGACCGGGTTTCAGGTCCTTGCCCAGGCGCTGCAGCGAGCTTTCGGCGAGGGGCAGAACGAAGGTGCTCTGATCGAGAAGGCCGCGCTGGGAGGACTGGCGAACGAAGGTGTCGAGATCGCCGCCCCAGGCGGTGGAGAGGATGACGTCAGGGGCGAGGGCGGAGAGCCGCGAGATTTCGGTCGAATAGTCGGGCGCACCGAATTTCGGGAAGAGCTCGGCGACCACTTCAATGTCAGGCTTTAACGCCTTGAGTGCGGTCGAAAAAATCTCCCAGCTGTCGCGACCCCAGGCGTAGTCCTGATTGACCACGGCGATGGTCTGGAAATCGGGCTTGGTCTTCAAAAGATAGAGGACGGTCGCCAGCATTTCAGGAGCCGCGTTCGACTGGGTGCGGAACACGTAGCGGTAGTCGCCTTCCTCGAAGATGCGCTGGGTGCCGCAGTCCCACATGATGTTGAGCATCTTCAGGTCTTCGGCGAGCGGCGCCACCTTGTTGCAATTGCCAGATGAGATCGAGGCGAACATGACATCGACGTTCTCCTCCTCGACCAGACGCCGATATTCGGTGAGGACATGCTCGCCGCCAGCACCCTCGTCGACGAAGATCGCGGAAACCGGCACGCCGCCGATGCCGCCGGCCGCGTTCATATCCTCGAGCATCATCTCGGCAGCAGCTTTTGCCGGCTCGCCGAAGACAGACGCCGGCCCGGAGAGAAAGGCGGTAATGCCGATCTTGAGTTCCGCCGGTTTTTCCGCAGCCATGGCAGCGGTGCCTCCCAGCAGCAATGCTGCCGCGAAACACGAAAGACGCTTGCCTCTCATCTGTCGATCCTCCCCAAATGATTTTTTCTTTTCGGTCTCTGGCGGTGCGGGTCTTTGTGGTGTGCATTCGCCCGGTCCTGAAACTAAGCTATCAGGGGATGGTTGGACGTCAAGAATGGCTGATGCCGGCGAGGTCGGCGGGGCAAGGGATGAGGAGTGCCGATATGGGCGATCTCGATGGCATTTTCGTGGTCACCGTCGAACAGGCGGTGGCGGCCCCCTATGCTTCGGGGCGGCTTGCGGACGCCGGCGCGCGCGTGATCAAGGTGGAGCGCCCGGAGGGCGATTTCGCCAGACGTTATGACGAGCTGGTCAACGGCGGCAGCGCCTATTTCGTCTGGCTGAACCGCGGCAAGGAATCGATCCGCCTCGATCTGAAGGCAGACGAGGATCGCGCTTTGCTCGGGCGCATGGTCGCCAAGGCCGATGTCTTCATCCAGAACCTGGCGCCCGGCGCTGCTGGCCGACTGGGATTCGGTGCCGATGCGCTTCGCAAGCGCTATCCGAGACTGATCACCTGCTCGATCTCAGGCTATGGTGAAGATGGGCCCTATCGTGATCAGAAGGCCTACGACCTGCTGATCCAGGCTGAATCCGGCCTCTGTGCGATCAACGGCACGCCGGAGGGGCCGGCCAGGGTGGGGGTGTCGGTCTGTGACATCGCATCAGGCATGACCGCGCATCAGGCGATCCTCCAGGCGCTGTTCGCCCGCGAGCGCACCGACCGGGGACGCGCGATCGAGGTGTCGCTGTTCCATGCCATGGCGGACTGGATGAACGTCCCATATTTGCAATATCGCTACGGCAACAAGGCGCCGACGCGCCAGGGCCTGAAGCACCCGACGGTGGCGCCCTACGGCGCTTATGCATGCTCCGATGGCAAGCAGCTACTGATTTCGATCCAGAACGAGCGTGAATGGCGCTGGCTTTGCGATGGCGTACTCGACATGCCCGACCTCGCTGCCGATAGGCGTTTTTCTTCCAACGTCGCCAGGGTGAAAAATCGGGAGGCGCTTGATGGGTTGATCGGCGATGTTTTCGTGAAGCGCGATCGGGAGACCAATATCGAACGCCTCGCCAAAGCCAAAGTCGCCTATGGCCGACTGTCCGATCTGGAGGATCTATCGGGCCATCCGCAAGCACGCTTTATCCGGGTCGAGACCGAAGATGGTCCGGTCGAACTGCTGTCACCCGGTGCTGTGATAGCCGGCCAGAGCCAGAGCTATGGTGCTGTGCCCACCTTGGGTGAGCATGACGGGTCTTTGCGCCAGGAGTTCGCCGCCTGCGATCAGGCCGCCCGAGCAAGCACGCTTTGAAGATCCGGCGTCAGGCGGAAGCCGATTGCAGCAGCCTGCCGACACTCCGATTATCTGATCGGCCGAACAATCTGAAAGATCGCCTCGCCGCCTTCGGCGGCTCCAAATCGTGCGTTTGCCGAGCATTTTGCAGCACCAGGGCCTGCTGCTGCAGCAGGTCGCGCAACTCATCGCTGGTTTGCCTGGCCTCATCGTCAACGGTTTCTGCAGACGTCATCTCGACGATGGCGCTCTCGGTATCATCGTCGTCCACATCGTTGCTCCCATCGTCCTGGAGATCATTCGGTTGTAGTTGTACACCGATCAACGCTGGATCGATGCCAAGATCGTCGCAGATCTCGAACGCACGGCTGGAGAATTGATCTGCCATTTCTGGGTCATGAGGGCGAAAATCACTGCTTGTCTCCAGCAGATCCTTTGCCAGCGCAATCGCTTCGGAAATGTCGAGTGTCATGCCTGCTTCCCCTCTGATGCATCCGATGCGTTCCGGGACAGTCTTTAATGTTTACAGGCTATCGGCTCGATTATTCCGATCAAGCCGGGAGTGGATGATGCGATCGGCTGTCGCCCATCAGGTGAGAATTGGCGGCTGCCTTAAATCTTGCGTTCATTCTCGCCTTGTCAGCCCGCTTCCCTTTTGTAGATTTCGAACCGGGTAGAGCCGGTGAAATCCCGGCCTTGCTGATCGGCCGTGCGATAAAGATCAACCTTCATGACCAGGTGGCGATCATGGAACGTCTTTTCGCATAAGCGATCGATGAACATGCCGCCGATCGCTTTCTTGCCATCGCCGGGCTCGGCTTCCTCGCAGGTCCAGCCGTCTTTGCCGTAGCGGCCCATGATTCGTATAGGCAGGAGATAGGCTTTCTTTTTCAGATACAGGCGCCGGCCATTGGTGACGATGCGAATGCCTTTCACCAGGCCGTCGCCGGTGATCAGAAGCGAGGGCTGCACCGGGTGCCCCGCAACCTTGGTGCCCTCCCACTTGTCATTGACCGCCGCCCAGGGATTGTCTTCGGCATAGCTGAAGGCGACTTCGTGCAGGCCATCGTCATTGACGGGGCAGGCCTGGTAGTTCGTCCAGTCGTCGATCGCCTCGCCCGGCTCATCGCCAAGATTGCCGCAGGCTATGTCGACATAGCGCTCAGTCGGCAGTTCATTGACGGTCATGCCGACCCTGAGGTCGCGAAGATCGCCTTTTAGCGGATCTTCGGCGGCTTCGGCGATCTGCCCCATCGAGAGCATGGCGGCGATCGCGAGGCCACCAAGCTTGAAGTGCGTCATGCCCTGCATATCGATCCTCCCCTTCGTTGGCTTTTCGTTGATGCGTTACCTATCATGAAATGAGAAGGCCCCTCGTTCTGGGCCGAAATCGATCGATGAGAACCGCAATGCGGCTTGTCGCCTTCAGGGAGCGAGACCTCATGACCAGCGATCGGACCATGCGTCCTGCCTTCTTGGGAATTGCCGCGGCCTTCTTGTTTGCCGGCTCGTCGACCGCAGGTGCTGGGCCGGACATCGAGGCAGGCAAGAACGTCTATCGTGACGCCAACTGCATCGGCTGCCATAAATGGCATGGCAGCGGCGGCGGCGGTTACGGCGGTGCGGCTCTCTCTCTGCGCGAAACATCCCTCGATCGCGAGTATCTGATCGAGGTGATCCGATGCGGCCGCCCGGCGACCCGCATGCCCTATCACACCAGAGGGGCTTACAAGTCGGTCGATTGTTACAGCGGTGCTTCCGAGGCCGACTTGGGCGCTGACTTTCCGCCGAAGGCGGCGAAGCTGCTTCGAGACCGGCAGATCGAGGCGGTCGCCGATTACCTG
>JBPCVQ010000191.1:0-4631 GCA_051010395.1 Geminicoccaceae bacterium
CTGTCCTCCAGGCCGGGTGATTGATCCTCCAGCCAGTAGAAGAAGGTGCTGGTCCAGACCGCGAGCAGCAGGCCGCGCTTGGTGTAGTAGCTGGCGTCATCGGCGCGATCGCCTGCGATCGCCCAGATCAGATCGATCGAGCGCCAAAGGGCCGGCCCTGCCGCCATGGCATTGGTTGGAAGGAGGCGGGCCGCGATCGCCCGACGCATGGCTTCGCGATGGGGCGAGAGGATTTCGAGGCGCATTCTGACCAGGCGGGCGATGCGCTCGCGCATGCGCAGGCGGTCGATCGCCTGCTGATCGACGGCTTCCACCAGGCGGCGGTCTACCCAGACGTCGAGATGGGCGAGCAGATCGTCGCCGCCGCGCGGGAACAGGCGCTTGGTGGTCGCCGCATCGATGCCGATATCGGCGGCGCCTGCAAGGAGGGCGCGTCGGTTCCAGCCATCGAACGGAATATGCTGGAGGGCGGCTTCGAGGATCCGGTCCCTCTGGCTCTGGCGCTCAACCGCTTTGCTCATCGTGCGCCTCCCCTGCTGCGAGCCGAGCGTCGGCATCGGCGGCGGCGCTTGCTTCCCGCTGGGTGCGTTCGATGACGTGCTTCATTTCGGTGTCGAAGCTGAGCTTGGTCAGATCAGGCATGCGCATGGTGTAGAGAATGCCGTCGAGATGGTCGACCTCGTGCTGCACCACGCGGGCGTGCAGGCCATCCGCTTCCCGTTCGATCACGCGCCCCTCAGACGAGAGGCCGCGATAACCGATGCGAGCGTGGCGCGGCACCAGTCCTTGAAGGCCGGGAATGGAGAGGCAGCCCTCGATGCCGAACTCCATGACGTCGTCGAGCGGCGCGATCTCTGGGTTAATCAGAACGGCCGGCGGGCGATTTGCGCCTTCCTCACGATCCGGTGCGTCGAGAAACAGGATAAGCCGGAGCGATTGGTAGACCTGAGGTGCGGCGAGCCCGATGCCCTGGGCATCCGTCATGGTCTCCTTCATGTGACCGATCAGGCGCTGGATGCGCTCGGCGCTTGGATCCTCGATGGTGGCAGCGGGGTCCACCAGCACGTCGTGGCCCATACGGGCGATTTTCAAAATTGCCATGTCGAAGATTTAAGCCGGATGATCCGCTCTGGGAAGGGGCATGCCGGGCGTGATTGTTGGAAAAGAGTTTGTTTAAGCGGATGGATCTGTTATAGAAGGCTCAGCGGGTCGCTCTACATGTGTGGGGGGATCTATTTTCGTTTGCTCAGAATTATGACGAATGGAGTGCAAGGCCCCGTGGAAGTTCAGGTTCGCGACAACAATGTCGACCAGGCGCTGCGAGCGCTCAAGAAGAAGATGCAGCGCGAAGGCCTGTATCGCGAGATGAGGATGCGCCGTCATTACGAGAAGCCCTCTGAAAAGCGTGCTCGCGAGAAGGCCGAGGCGATCCGCCGGTTCCGCAAGCTGCAGAGAAAGCGCCGGGAAAGAGACGAAATCTAAGGCCGGATCTCTTCCGCTTCAGGAACTGATCCAAACGCTCTCCGTTATTTCCGACCATGTTGCCCGATTCGTGTCCGAATCGGGCTTTTGGCGCTTGTACGCCTACTTACGCGTCTCCGCTCCGCTCAATGGTGGGTTCGTGACGTACTGGGAAATTCACGGAGTTGGCGATAAAGCATTTGCGGTTGGCGTCCCGATGCAGCGCTAGCGCTTTCTCGACATCCCCCTTTATGATGGCGACCTGCGGGCGAAGGACGGCCTCGGTGAAGGCCAGTTCGCCCCTTATGGGGCTCATCCAGCCTTCGGCATCGTCGCTATAGGCGCCGACGTGAATGCCGGCATCCGTGCAGAGATGCAGATACCAGAGCATGTGGCAGGCCGACAGCGAGGCGACCAACAGGTCTTCGGGATTATGCAGGCCGGCATCGCCCCTGAAGACGGGTGCTGATGAGCCCTTTAGGGGCGGCTTGCCGTCCATCTCGACGCGATACTCCCGGGAATAGCTTTCATAGGCCGTGGCTGGTCCCTCTTTCGCTCCCGTCCAGACGACATGTGCTTTGAAATGGTGCGCCATGGATCTCTCTCCTCGGGAAGTGGGAATGGGGAGGGCGTGTGGATTGCGGGTCTTCGATGCAACTTTTAGGCAAAGGTTCACATTTTCTCCCGCCCTCGACGAGCATCTGCCCTCAGCCATTTTTTCTGCACGGTCCTATGCGATCTCGGCCGATTGTCGATCAATTCTAGACGACGAGTGAGACTACACCCAGCGGTCATTTTTCCTAGGTATTCCGCCGCTAAACTTCGATCAGGACATCTAACGTTCAAAGTGTTTTTCAGGCACTTGCATCATCGCCTGGATAGATGTACTTTCGCCTTAACATGCGTAAAAGTTAACCAAAATGTATGAAAAATATCCTTTCGGTTGATAAATGTTCGATTTAGCAACCAGAATACGTAATATGCTGGGGCGTTTTTAAATGAGTATGAGATCACCCGCCCTTCGGTTCGGGCTTCTCTTGATGATCGGCTGCTTCCTGCTGCCGGTTCGGGCATCGGCCGCTGCCGAGACCTTGCCAAAGCCAGCCTACCGTCTGGGCGTTTTTCCGTATCTGCCAGCACTGACCATCGATCGCCTTTATGGCCCGCTCGCGGAGTCCTTGTCGCTCGAGCTCGAACGACTGGTCAAACTGCGGACCAAGTCGACCTTCGAGAACTTTGCCGATGCGATCGAGAAGCAGAGCTACGATATCCTGTTCGTACATCCGTTCTTCTTCGTCGATGCTGTCGACCATCACGGGTATGTGCCGCTCGCGCGATTGGATCGCCCGCTAAAGGCCGTGCTGGTGGCAGCGGCAGATGGCCGGGCGACGGCGCTCGACGATCTGATCGGTGGTACGATCGGCCTGCCGCCGAAGCTTGCGGCGGTCAGCAAGCTGATCAAGTCGGCATTGATGGACAAAGGGCTGCGGCCAGGCTTGGACGTGGGCATTCGTCACTTTCGCAACAAGGCTTCCTGCCTGCAGGCGGTGAGTGCCGGGGCTGTCGAGGCTTGCGGGGTGCCGGCCTTTATCTTCGAGGAAATCGAGGCGTTTTCCAGCCGATCCGTTCGCATCATCTTCGAAGCGGCGCCCGTCAGTCATTTCGCGTTCGCCGTACATGGCCGCGTGCCCGCAGGCGAACGCGAACAGCTTCGAGATCTCGTTCTTTCGCTGGGCGATGGCACCGTCGACGGTTTCGGTCCGGACAAACGCTTCGTGCGGATCAAAAACGACGACTACGCGAGCATTCGCGCGAAGACGACGCATCTCAAAACCCTGGCGCAGCGCTAGTTTCGATGTCGCTCCGGGCGCGCATCGCCGTTACGATTTCCGTGCTTGAGATGGTGCTGATCGCGGCCGTCCTCTATATCACGCTCACCCACTCGATGGAGGGTGTCGAGGGACAGGTCAGCAGCTCGCAGCAGGTCACCATGGATCTCCTCGGCGATCTCAGCAAAGCCGCGTTGATCACCGAGGAGTTCGACGAGCTTCAGGCCTTCATTGACGGCACCGAGCGCGATCCGAACATCCGGACGGTCATGATCGGTGATATCGAGACCCGGGTGATCGCTGCGACCGAGAGCGCCATGCTCGGCGAGGCCATGCCGGCGCTCGAGGACAAGGGGGATCGCTATTGGCGCCATATCAATATCCGCGGCGCCCATGCGGATCTCGGCAGTCTGGCGATCGAATTTTCACAAGCGCCGCTGCGTGAAGCCTATAAGCGGACGCTCAATATCGGGCTGATGATCGCGGTGACCGGCACCATCGTGATCGCGCTTGCGGGCTGGCTGATGGGGCATGTGCTGACGCGCCGCCTTTGGAGCCTTGCGGTCGCGGCCGACAAGGTGGCTTGTGGCGAGAGCGACATCCGGGTTTTTCTTCCCGGTTGCGATGAAGTGGCGAGGGTGGGCCGTGCCTTCAATAGCATGGTCGACCGGCTCGGCGAGAATCTGAGCGCGCTGCAGGCCTCGCGCGACCGGCTGATCAAGCCGACCGAGGCGATCTCCGAGGGCTTTGCGCTATGGAGCGCCGAAGGCCACCTCATTCTCTGCAACCGGCAGTTCCGCGAGATTTTCGAGGCCATCGAGCCTGCCATCGAAATCGGCATGACCCACGGGCGACTGGCGGAGCTCATCGAAGAGCAGCTGGTGGTCAGCAAGGAAGAGCGGCGGGAACAGGCTGGTGATGTGGCCTCGATCCAAGACGACGATAGCGGTCAGCCGCAGATCCTGCGTGCGCGGGAAATCGAGCTGGCCACCGGGCGCTGGATATCTCTTTGCGAATTCCGTACGCCCGACGGCGAGCTGGTGGGGATCTACACCGACATCAGCGCCCGCAAGGCGACGGAGGAAACCATTCGCTACCAGGCGACGCACGATGCGTTGACCGGGCTTCCCAACCGCACCCTGTTTGGCCAGCTGCTGGAGGAAGTGCTGGTGACGGCGCATAACGACGGTGATCGCCTTGCCGTCGCCTTCTTGGATCTCGACCGCTTCAAGCTGGTGAATGACGGTCTCGGACATAATGTGGGGGACGATCTTCTCGTCGCCGTTGCCAAGCGTCTCGAGGACTCGATCGGCGAGCATGACGTGGTGGCGCGCATGGGTG
>JBPCVQ010000192.1:0-5005 GCA_051010395.1 Geminicoccaceae bacterium
CATCGGCTGCACCGGAGTACCGAAAAGCTCATCGTCACGGCGCTGGTCGCGGCCGGCGTGGTGCTGACCGGCGATCCCGAGGCGGGGTTCGGCGTGTTTCGCCAGTTCACCGACGACGACACGATCCTGTAGCGGCAGATCCCGCTGGCAATGCGGCCGGACTAAGGCGTCCGGCGCGGGGTGAGGACGAGATGGACCAGAACGAGCGACAGATCATCGACGGGCTGTTCGACAAGCTCAAGCAGGCCGAACAGCAGACGGGACCGCGCGAGGCCGAGGCCGAGGGCCTGATCGGCCAGCGCGTCGTCGCGCAGCCGGCGGCGCCCTACTACATGGCCCAGGCGATCCTGGTGCAGGAGCAGGCGCTGCAAGCGGCGAACGACCGCCTCGGCCAGCTCGAGCAGGAACTGAAGCAGCGCCCCGCCGGTGGCAGCTTTCTCGGCGGCCTGTTCGGCGGCGGCGGCGTGCCGGGCAAGGCGCAGCCTTCCGCGGCGCAGCAGCGGCTGCGCGACTACCAGCAGCAAGGCGGCGGCGGCTTTCTCGGCGGGGCGATGCAGACCGCGCTCGGCGTCGCCGGCGGCGTGGTCCTCGGCAACCTCCTGATGGGTGCGTTCGGCGCGGACGATGCGCTCGCCGGCGAGCCTGGCATGGACGGGATCGACGACGAGCAGCCACTACCCGAGGAGGACCCGGGGGCAGGGTTCGACGATCCAGGCGACTTCGAGTCCTAGACGTGTTCCAAACGATCAACCGGCAACCGCCGGCCGTGCTTCGGCCGGATTTCCTTAGCGTTGGAGTAGCTAACGATGGCTGAACCCCTTTCCCACCGCAGCAGCACGGCAGGCGGTTGGACCTCGACGGCTGAATTCGACGAGGGCCTCCGGCAGCACATGCTGCAGGTCTACAACTACATGGGCCTGGGCCTTGCCCTGACCGGCGTGGTCGCGTTCCTCGTGGCCGCGACGCCGGCCCTCTACACGCCGATCTTCGGCACGCCGCTCAAATGGGCGGTGATGCTCGCCCCGCTCGGCTTCGTGTTCTTCCTGTCGTTCAAGATCGAGAGCATCTCGGCCTCGACTGCGCAGATGCTGTTCTGGGCGTTCTGCGCCGTCATGGGCCTCTCCATGGCGAGCATCTTCCTGGTGTTCACCGGTGCCAGCATCGCGCGCGTGTTCTTCATCACGGCCGCGACCTTCGGCGCCGCCAGCCTCTATGGCTACACCACCAAGGCTGATCTCTCGAAATTCGGCTCATTTCTGTTCATGGGCCTGATCGGCATCGTGATCGCGAGCGTGGTCAACATCTTCCTCGGCTCGAGCGCCTTGCAGTTTGCGATCTCGGCGATCGGCGTCCTAGTGTTCACCGGCCTTGCCGCCTACGACACCCAGACGATCAAGACGAACTACGCCGAGCATGCCGGCAGCGAGACCAACACCAAGCTCGCGGTGATGGGCGCTCTTTCGCTGTATCTGAGCTTCATCAACCTCTTCCACATGCTGCTCTACTTCATGGGCGATCGCGAGGGCTGATCAGCCTGACCAGGCAGTGAAGGAGGCGCTGAGACCCAGCGCCTCTTTTTTGGAGATACCGGGCAAGCCTCATGGCCCGAGTGACGGCCGTTTTGTCGTAGAGCACACTTCCTCCTGGAGCTTGTGGCCCCTCTGGTTCTGCGCGCCATCAATGACGGCCAGACGCACGCCGATGGATGCCACAGCTGGGGTCCACGGCACTACGAATGCGCGCTGGCACGCATGAAGCGGCTCGAGGCAGCATTTCTCTGATCGACGATCTGGATAAGGTCAGGGGGTAAGGCGCTGTAGAACGCTACCTGACGGGGATATCAGCCCGCTGCATGCTTTCTGCGAGCCGATCGATCTTCTTGCCATGCTGACGTTGCGTCTTCTTGATCTCTACGATGTCGCCTTCGACCCGAAGCATCTGATCGTGGCTGGCAAGATCGTCGTCGACGACATTACGGATAGCCTCGCGCTCACCTGACGCCTCGTCGAACCGCGCATTCATCTCTGTGCGCACTTCAGAAAGATCGTCGCGCGTTGCCATGTTCCCGCGCATCTCGGTCATCAGGCGGAACAGATCGCCGATTGTGGCCTTTTCTGGGTCTACGTCAGTCATGGGGCGATGATACACCAAAAAAAGTTAAGAAGGAAACCAAGCCAGGCAATTGGCCGAATGCGCCTTCGCGCCAAGCTTGGTCGCATATGGTTCGGATTCTATCGTTAGATAGATATCTAGCTAGATAGCTAAAGATAGATAGACTATCTAGCTAACTATTTTTACAGTCCCTCGATCGAAATAAGAATCGAGGATTCGCATGCCCACAATCGTTTTCGCCAACGCCAAAGGCGGCTCCGGAAAGAGCACGAGCGCCTTGGTTCTCGCCAGCGAGCTCGCAGATCACACGTCAGTTTCGATCATCGATGCCGACCCTAATCAGCCGATTACGACCTGGTCTGAAGGCGGGAACGTTCCGAACAACCTCACAGTCGTCACGAATGATTCGGAGCGGACGATCCTTGACGACATCGATGAGGCTTCGCGGCGAAGCTCGTTCGTGATCGTTGATCTTGAGGGCATCGGCTCGCGGAGGGTCACTTATGCTATCAGCCGTTCCGACTTGGTGGTCGTTCCGATGCAGGAGCAGAAGCCGGACGCCGACATGGCCGCGAAGGTCGTCGAAGAAATCATGATCGAAAGCAAGGCTTACCAGCGCCCGATCCCATTCTCGGTGCTGTTCACCAGAACCCGCGTTGTCGCCAAGAGCCGCAACGCGCGGATGATCGCCGACGACCTGATCAGGAACGATGCGCTGGATGTCTTACCAGTCGAGCTGAACGAGCGTGACGCCTTTGCGTCCATGTGGACCTATCAATGCGCCGTGCGTGATTTGGATCCTGCCAGGGTCAACAACGTGCCAGCGGCCGTAAACAACGCGCACCTTCTCGCCGAGGCGGTAGTCGCACATATTGCAGATCTAAGAGCGGAGGCAGCATGAACGCGCCCAAGAAAAGCAAGCTTGCGGAACTCGTAGGCGATTTGTCCAAACCCGCACATGACCGGAGACCTACAGCGGATGAGCTAGACCGCATCGCCACCATGCCCAGGCGGGATGCCCCTCCCGAACCCGAAGGCTTTGATCAGGTCAACATTAAAGCGCCTGTATCGGTGATTCGACGTTTCAAGGAAGAAGCGAGAATTGCCGGCGGACAGGCCAAACTCCTTAAAGCCATGCTTGACGAGCGGCAGGGCCGTTGAAGGAGCCCATCACCGCCAACGTGCTCGACGAGTGGGAGCGGATCGGGATTTCAGCTCACCGGCGGTAAGCCGCCGCAAGCTCATTCAGGCTTCGTCAACCTCAGACTCGGAAGATGAGATCGTGGTCTCGACTCGGACCATACGACCGAAATCAATGCGCACCGTATTCGATCGATACTATCCCTATTGGCGTTTCGAATAGGCGCTTGCTGCGCTCTCCGAGCCAACCAATGACCACCAATTCGAGTCTTCATTCATAGAGCGCTTCATTTTGAGGCCATCACAGAACTTCGCGTCGAGCAACAAGCCTTCGGTGAAAACATCGCTGAGCTCTGCAGGCAGCGGTCCACAGGTGTCGTTGAACGCACTTCGCCAATGAATATTGATGTCCGCATTCTGATCACCAATGGCGCCGACATTGGAAAACTCACGCAAGACGCTTTTTTCGACAGAGATACGGCTTTTGGGGGACCGAAACGTATCCTTTCTACCCTCCTTTCCATGCTTGGTTTCCCGTCGGCCGTTGCCGAGGATCTTGGCCTTGGCTTGGATTTTGCCGAGATCTCCCAGATACATGAGATTGACTGCTGCAGCATGAAAGCAGGCGATGACAAATACATCGCATGTCATGCCCTTATTGCGACTGGCGGTTTCATGCATGCGCCCCGCCCATTTAAAGGCGCGATACAGCGAATCATGGTTGAATGACGGCTTGCTTCCCGACCGTCGAGCGGCTTGCCAGCCATAATACCGACCTTGTGTGCCTTTCTCCGCATAAGGCGTCGCAGGAGCGCCATTGACAGCCGTATCGGGGGAGAGTGCGAGCTGTTCGCCATCTCGGCACCAAAACTTCGCATAAGCAGCAGCTGTCTTAGCTAGCTCTTCGTTCTTACAGCGCCATACGGTAGTCGGAGGAGCAGCCTCGATCTTGACAACCTCTGGTCCAGTCTCCGCCATGTGTGCCATGACGAGCTTGCCTTTGACATGTCCACTCTCGCAGACAATCACAGGATGAAGCGTCGTCGCCCACTCTTCGCTGAAAATGATATCCCCGACCTGATACACGGCTCCCTACTCCTATGGCTGCGGAAATGGCTCAATTCGCAAATCTGGTCTCTACCTTGCACGTTTGGAAGCATGTTGGCGCTATCGGCATCGGACGTTACCCCTTTGTGATAAAGGGATGGCAAAGTGCTGAAACATTTCGTTGCTAGCTAGCGGCAATGCAAATTCCATCATCAAACAAGCCTACTTTCCGCGTCTTAGTTTCGCTGGAAGGGCTCCTTTGGGTTCAGGCTCGGAAGCTAGCCGGCTTCGCCCCGCACCCCGACCCTACATTTCGGAACCAGTGGAAGGAGGGCGGCATATGGCGGAGGAACCGCGCCGCCCCTTCCTGCAGAGAAATCAAACACTGGCAACGATCTTTCTGCCGCGATTTAGCGGCTAAGGCAAATAAGATTGCGCCATGGTCGCCTTAAAGAATTATTTTTAAGCAATGGGTTAGAGGCGGTTTCCCAGGATCTCAGCGGCCTTCGTGATTTCTCCCACCTCGACGCCCCACCGCTCTCTCGGAAACAATGAGAGCTCGACGCCCCCGCCATTTTGCGGAAGTGTCGGGGTGGTCGATGATGTCACGGACCTGCAGAACGAGATTGCAGGCCATGTCGCTGGTGAGAGGTGGACCAATCTTAAGCCGCCACCCATCATCCAAGACCACGATCACTCGGAAGGC
>JBPCVQ010000193.1:0-14039 GCA_051010395.1 Geminicoccaceae bacterium
TTGCGCAAGGCTCGCTAGTTGCTGTCATGCGAACGCCAATTGCCATTTCACACAAACGCGCGGAGATACTGATCATCTGTTGCCAAGGCGCGCCCAAAAATCAAGCATAAATATATATATAATTTAGCTCAAATAGCCTTGGAATTGTATCTTAAGCGGTTTGGTTACAGACTTGACAGAGCCCATTGCTTCCGCTCCGGGTCAGGTGTGAGCTTTAGAGCCTTCTGCGGGGCGTGCGTGCAATGCGCCAGAAAGCCGACTTAACCCCGAGCTCCGGCGACAATTCCTTGGCTCGTGTCCGCTTTCCCCTGCAGCTTTGGGCACGCGACGACAACGGCACGGGAGGCAACCTGGCATCAATTCCAGCCACTAAGGTCGCGCATATTTGCTTAGGCCCACCGCATCAGCTACAACCGCGCCGAATCAGATTTGAGAGCGCCATGGCCAACGAAAAGCATTTGGAGATCATCAAGCAGGGCGTTGAATCCTGGAATGCTTGCCATGATCGACCGGGTGATGGATCGTTTTGGCCTGTACCCCGACCATCTTGCTGGTGACAGCGCCTATGGTGCCGCCGAGATGGTGGGCTGGCTGGTGGAAGAGCAAGGGATCGAGCCCCATGTCGCGGTCAACGACAAGTCCGAACGCAAGGATGGCACCTACTCGCGCAGCGACTTCTTCTATGATCAGGAAGATGACGTTTACATCTGTCCCGACGACAAGGTGCTCACCACCACGGGCACCGTGGTCAGTGGCGATCTCTACAACTACCGGGCCAGCACCGAGGACTGCAGGGCTTGCCCTTTGAAGCGGCAATGCTGTCCCAAAGATAAACAACGCAAGATCACGCGTTCGATCCATGAACGCGCCAAAGACATGGCGCGAGCAATCGCCGAGACCGATGCCGGCGAAGCCTCAAGAAAGGATCGCAAGAAGGTCGAGATGCTGTTCGCCCATTTGAAACGTATCCTCAAGCTCGGCCGACTTCGGCTGCGCGGACCCTGCGGCGCCAGCGATGAATTCCTCCTCGCCGCCACCGCCCAGAACCTTCGAAAACTCGCCAAGCTCAGACCGAAACTCGAACCAAATGCAGCTTTGGCATAACAACAAAGGAGAAATGAACGATCATGACGACTGAAGGATAACAAACCGGGCCAAAGCCCGGCGCTAAGATCACAACCTCACCTCACGTCGGGCGAAATTCACTCAAGAACAACCGACTAAATCAACAAAATCAGCCAAAAGTTGCCAGTCATGATCGCTATCTGAGGGCAAGGATCCAACCTATTGAATGACCCAAGCCGACAGCCGGTGACCGGCACCATCTCACGGACAATCACCTTCGTCTGAAGACAGCCGTCAGGGCCGACATTTCGTTGTACCCGTTATGCCGATAACGCCTGGATGCGCGCTGACAGAGATGCCTATTCCATCGGTGCCATCCTCTTTGACAGCCCGTAGCTGCCGCAATCCATTGCCCTGTTGAGTATCGCGGACAAATTCGTAGCGCTGTTCGGTTAACCAATCACGGGCGACATTGATGGCCGCTGCATCATCTAAATCATGGGCAATGCTGTGGCTCTCAAGTCGAGATTGAACGATGTTTTGTATCCCTTGATGCTACCGTCTGATGCAAAACAACCTGATTCTGGAAAGAGCTGCTCAGCCCAATGCATGCCGGGTGCAACCGTGTCGGCCAATGCCTTCACCGTCTCTATTGCGTAAGTTTGATCTTTCAGAAGTTGTGCGCGGGGCAGGGTAAGTGTCTCCCCTGCGTCTGAGACTGACATCGACATCACCAAGATAGCGAGAGTTGTCGCAACAAGAAATATCAACGCCGTTCCTCATTTGAAATCGGCAAACGCTCCCCGGTGATGATATCGGCAAGTATGCCCGGGTCAAAATAATCACCATGGGCATTATAGTCTTCAGCATCTGGATTGCCTATGGGCGGGTAATTGATTGCGCCATCGGGCGGTATGGTGCCGTGGGGCCCCAATTGCACGGCCAAGTCACCTGGATTCGATGTGACGGTGACGACAGTTTTGCCATCAAGATTGAGCTCATCGGTCTCGTTCGTCGTATCGGTGGGCGAGGATGAACTCGGCGGTGCGCCGATCCCTGGAGGGCCGGCGGCGCGTTCTGGCTGATTATCGTCATTGTCGGTCGCACGCGTGTCGTTTTTGTCATCGCGACCGGCCGTGGTCTCCGCAGATGCGCGGTCTGGTCTTTCGGCATTGTCCATAGCCCGATCGAACGATTCCTTGTCCTCTCTGGAACCGCCGCGATCATTATCATCCGGCCGGTCGGTGCTCCGATCGCTACCGCTTACTCCGTGATCATTATTCGCCCCCATACCAGGCTCAGGCATCTAAAATCCCTTCGATCTCTATATGATCTCCATTGGGGCTCAGGCGTTGTTGAAATTCAACCTTGAATTTAATTGAAACTCGAATGGAATGTTCATCTTCGAATTGACATTTTTGGACAGAGCGCGAGGTGCTTCCCGGGAAGATGGCTGCCTATGCGGCGCGCGCGCCTTCACGATGCTTTACCATACCCACCTGCGTGTTATCGTTCTTCTGGAGAACAAAGCCAGGGAGGAAGGTTCATGCGGAGGCTGTTGATCGGCGCATTGGCGCTGGCGACATTGGCTGTCGGCTCGGTGCGCGCCGAGGAGGTCCTCAACGCGGTAGTCGCCTTTCCAAAGCCGCTGGACTTCACCAAGAGCTTTCTTCGCTATGTCGATGAGGTGAACAAGGCTGGCGAAGGTGTCATCAGGATCAACGTTCAGGGCGGCCCCGAGGTGATTCCGGCGCCGGAGCAGGGTGATGCCGTGCGGCGTGGCGTCGTCGACATGCAATATGGCCCTGCCACCTATTATCTGGGCGCCTTTGCCGAGGCGGATGCCATGGTCGGCAGCAATCTTTCGCCGGCGGAGACCAGAGCCAATGGCGGACTCGACATGCTGGGCGAGGCTTTTGGCGAGAAGATGGGTGTTCACCTGCTCGGTCATTTCGATACGGGCATTCCGTTCCACCTCTACCTCGTGGACGAGCCGAAGCGCACCGACGCCGGCGCTATCGACCTCACCGGCCGGAAGCTCCGCTCGCAGCCGATCTACCGCGAGTTTTTCGAGAAGATGGGCGTCACCACCGTTTCGATTCCGGTGCCCGAAGTCTATACGGCGCTGGAACGCGGCACGGTCGATGGCCTTGGCTTTCCGCTGGTCGCCGTCATGGACCTTGGATGGCATGAGCATTTCAAATACCGGATCGATCCGCCATTTTTTCAGACGGACCTCGTGACGATCGTCAATCAGGCGAAGTGGGACAGCCTTGCCGACGAGGCGAAGGCGATCCTCCAGGACACGGCCATTGCGTTCGAGCAGACATCCTATGATTTCTTTCAGACCTACCAAAAGGAGCTCGATCAGAAGATGCGTGATGCCGGGATCAACGTCATCGAGCTCGAGGGCGACGTCGGTGCGGCGTTTGCAGCGAGCGGCTACGAAACCGCGTGGGAGCGCTTTGCCTCCAAGGATGCGGAAGCTGCAGGCCGCTTCAAAGAGAAGTTCTACGAAGAGTGACGGCGTGGGGTCTTGCTGCGCTTCTATGATCGCCTCATCGGAGGTCTAGCGGGCCTTGCCGGCGTCACCTTGTTGGTGATCGCGGGGATGATCGTCGTCGATGTGACGCTGCGCAATCTCGGTATGCAGCCGCCCCAGGCGATCAGCGCGCTTACGGAATATGCGTTGCTGTACGCGACGATGGCAGCCGCTCCCTGGCTCCTTAGATCCGGCGGACATGTCACCATCCATTCGCTGACCGACCGCTTGCCCTCCGGCATCCAGGCCACCCTTCGCCGGATGATCCTCATCCTGGCGATCCTCCTTTGCCTCACGCTTGCACTTGCAGCCACTGGCATGGCGATCGAGAGCTTTGGCCGCGGCGACGTGGACGTCCGCTCGATCGACTTGCCGCGTTGGCTTCTGTTCGCTCCGCTTGCTCTCGGTTTCGCACTTCTCGCAGCCGAGTTCCTTCGCCTCCTGATCCTTGGAGAGCCGGTGTCGGAACGACAGGGCGAAGGCTTCTGAACCCATGCGCAAGACACCGAACATTCCCAAACCTGGCGGCATACCATCGAGCCCGGCGATGACGGTCGGAACCAAATGGTGTGGACACTCCACATGTCGTGGGCGCCCCCACTGATGGACTGGGGTGTTGCGGCTGGCTTGCTGCTGGGTTCTGTCGTCGCCCTGATGGCGCTCGGCATGCCGGTAGCATTCGCCTTTCTCGCGAGCAACATTCTCGGCGTCTATCTCTTCATGGGCGGGCTCGGCGGGATCAACCAGCTGATCGCCAATGCCACCAGCAGCGTCACGTCGTTCATCCTCGTTCCGGTGCCGCTGTTCGTGCTGATGGGCTCGCTCTTCTTCCATAGCGGCCTCGCGCGCCGGGTGTTCGATACGCTCGATCTCTGTATCGGCAATCTCAAGGGAAGGCTTGCCTATCTGACCGTCCTCAACGGTACGATTTTCGCGGCACTCTCCGGCTCCAGCATGGCCAACACCGCCATGCTCGGCAGCCTGATGGTGCCGGAGATGCAGAGGCGCGGCTACAAGACCAGTCTTGCCATCGGCCCGATCCTCGGCTGCGGCGGCCTCGCCATCCTGATCCCGCCCTCGACGCTTGCCGTGCTGCTGGCGAGCTTGGGCAGGATCGATGTCGGCGCCCTCCTGGTCGCCGGCATTCTGCCAGGGTTTCTTTTGGCGTTCTTCTATATTCTCCTGATCTGGCTGCATCTGCGTCTCGATCCGGAAGCGGCGTCCGGCTATGCGGTCGACGCGGTCGGCATCGGCGAGAAAATTCGGGCGATCGTCGTGAATATTCTACCGATGAGCCTCCTGGTCTTTGCGGTCATCGGGCTGATCATTCTCGGCATCGCGACGCCAAGCGAGGCCGCTGCCTTCGGTGTCCTTGCGGTGATCATCCTCACCGCACTCTTCGGGAGCCTCTCCGTCGATTGCCTGCGCAAAGCCGCCATGGACGGGGTGCGTATCACCGGCATGACCTTCTTGATCCTGATCGGCTCCTCGACCTTCTCCCAGATCCTGGCTTTTTCCGGCGCGACGTCGGGCTTCATCGACCTTGCCGCCAATCTCGATCTGACACCGCTCACCATGCTCCTTTGCATGCTCGCCGTTCTTCTCATACTCGGCATGTTCATGGATCAGCTCTCGATGATGCTGCTGACGCTTCCGATCTTCATGCCCGTGGCAGCCAGCCTCGGTTTCGATCCGATCTGGTTTGCGGTGATCATTCTGCTGGCGCTCGAGATCAGCCTGATCACACCGCCCTTCGGGCTGCTCCTGTTCGTCATGGTCGGCGCAGTACCGAAGGAGATCCGGTTCGATCAGGTGGTGCTCGCAGCCCTTCCCTATATCGCCGCCGCGATGATCGTGACGGCAATGATCGTCGTCTGGCCTGGGCTTGCGCTTTTCCTGCCGGGCTTGATGCGCTGATCAGCAGCCGCATTCATGCATAGCGGTGAATGATGAAGGCTCCGAAAAATCCGCTGATGACGACCATGGCCAGCGCATAGGGCCAGACCGGCAAAAAGCCGACGAGCAACAATATTGCGCCGAGGGCGAAGCCGGTGAACAAGGATTGCTTGCCGGCCGATTGGCTCTCGGCGCCATAGGCTTCCATCAGAATGATGAGCAGGCTGAGGGCGACGTGAAGGAGGCCGAGCGGCCACCATGCTCGAAGGAAGGTTTCGTCCAGAAGCGTGCCGCCGAAAGCGAGCATGCTGCCGATCAGCATCGGATGTGCGGTGAGCGAATAGGGGAAGGACGTGATCCGCTTTGGGGCCAGGGCAGCGAGTTCAAAGCCGTAATAGGTGCGCTCCGTGCCGAGTGCTCGGGTGGCCGCGATGCTGAGCGCAAAACCGGCGACCATCACGATGATCGAGACGGGGTTGGGTAGGGTTGTCCAGAGTACAGAAGCGAGGGCGGCAAGCGACAGTGTTTTCAGCAACACCGAGTCGCGGATGAAGCGCTGAAGCGTGATACGCCGCCAGAAGAAGGCGAGGACGTAGACGAGGTAGTACCAAAAGCTCAGGGCGTAGACAGCCAGCGCCCAGCGTTCTGTAGCATAGGCGAGGGTGAGCACCGCGAGGGCGAAGAGGGTGGTTGCCAGGAGCATGAGGTCACGGTTGAGCATCGGGTTGGTCGCCTATCGAACACGTTCTACGAACCGCATGAGGTTACGGCCAGTACGGCAGATGATCGCGCATTCGCTTACCTTTTCTTAACAGTCCCCGTGCTATCACGGACCGGTCTTGATGGTCCATGCGATCCTGGGAGTCCGCCCGCCCGTTGGAAGAGAAGTTCGGGCTCGGACTCCCAGGATCACATGGATCCAATGACGAGTTTGCCAGGCGAAGGTTAAGAAATCGTTGATTGGCCGACTACGTGAGTGGGTGTGGGCGCAAGCGGCTCACCGAGCGTTGCCGGTGGTTGAAGGTGGCTTTTGCGACATGTTCGCCTTTGGCTATTTCAATCCCGCCATGTGGCTGCGGTCGGTGAGCCGGCCGACGAGAAACACGCCTCGCTGCAGGCAGCCTCGATGCTGGTCTCGAGCAGTTCGGCTAAGGCCTTTAACTCAAAGGCCACAGCACCATCATCCCAACATGCGGGCGAACCTCGCCCTGCTGAACTGGCCGCACGAGGCCGCGCCTATAGTCAAGGTGACCCTGCGAGGGTCGGCGTTGACTTGGAGTCTCGGGATCAGAGGCCGAGTTTTTCCTTGAGCTCAACGATTTCCGGGTCGCGGCGGTGGTAGCCGCACTCGTTGACTAAGACGTCGGCGGACTTGAAGTGGGGGAGAGCGGCATCGGGGTTGCCTTCGGCAAGCGCGAGACGGGCGTATTCGAGATGGGCGTCGCACTCGTGGAGACGCATGCCGCAACGGGTCGCGAGGCGCATGACTTCTGAAAGGTCTCGTCGCGATTTTTCGTACGTTCCCGTCTCGCAGAAGAAGGCTGCACGTGCAATGAGGCAGGACGAAATATTTTCTATGTTATTCGCTCTTCGCAAATGCTCCATTGCTTGATCTAAAGTAAGCATAGCAGAATCCGGATTTCCCATAGCTCTTTCTGCTTGGCCTTTCGTTAAGAGGCTGATGCCAATATGTTGCATGCTTGATTTATCATTTTGAAGTCCACAGTTGAGTGAATGTACTGCTCGTTTCAAGGCTTTGTTTGCCATTCCCTTCTCAATTAAGAGGTCGCAGTAGCGATGGTTCCAAAGCCCAACTAGTTGGGGAGATTCTGGATGAGCTTCCTTTCGAATTGCCTCGGCTTCCTCAAAATAAGCCATCGAAGCATCGAGATTGCCGCTCTTATGATATGACTCTGCTAACGCTGTTCGTCTGGCTACGCGCTCGTGTATGCTTTTGCTTCTGTCAGCATACGTTGTTGCCAGTTCTGCGAATTCTTGAGCAACAATTATGTTTCCTAGCGCAAGGTTAACTGCGCAAATATTTTCGGCACACCAAGTAGCATCCGTCCAGTTAGCGAGGCCAACGGCCAATTCTAAGGCCGCTGTGGCCGTGTTTAGGGCACTCGCGAATCGTCCCAGGCTTCGAAAGTCATAAGCAGCCCAAACGGTGACTCTCAGTCTGTTTCTTCTGCAAAGGCAATTGCTCGGATCTCTCCAAGATTTGTCATCGAAGAAGGCTGACAAGATGCCTAGATCTGTCCCGAATGCTCCAAGTTTCCTTATTTGATAAGCTGTGTCGTCACCACGTCTGACGCGAACATCGTAAACAGAATTTAGTGAGCTTTCGTGCAGCCCTGCGGCGTAGCCATGGTGGACTGCCTGAAATAGCGGCGCCATCTCGGCGAGCGTATCGGGTTGGTGCATCTCTGGCACGTCCTTCAGATGCTCGTACAGCCGGCCATGCCCCGCTCTCCAGGCTTCTTCTCGTTCTTCCTGTAGTTGCTCGCCAAAATGCTCCCGCACCAGTGGATGTGCGTCCAGCTCCATCTGTGGGTGGTTTCTCGCCTTGGCGAGTAGGCCAAAGTCGCGGAGCTTACCTAGTGAGTCTCGCCAGCTAATCTCATCGAGCGTTGAGAGTTTCTCTGTCAATCCTGGAATGGCTGGCGGTTGGCGTAAGGCCGCAATACACCCTACATCCGCTGGCCGATCGAACAGGCCCATCAAACGCAGCAGATCTAGCTCCGGTCCCTCGCCAAGTTTTGCGGCAAAGATGGTCATTACACGGCGGGGATGCTTGCCGGCCTCGACAGTAACACCGGGCAGGTCAGATATTGCCAGTGCCTGGCTGACATCGCTGCCGGCGAAGTGTTTCAGGTAGCTAGCCAGAAGATTGAGCGCCAAGGCGTGGTTGCCAAACGCCTCGCTCACTTGTTCTAGGAGGTCATCGGCGGCGCGGAGGCCCTTGATGCGCAGGAGCGTCCGGCCGGCTTCTTTCGAGAGCTGCTCCAGGTCGATTTCCTGGGTGGTCTCGGGAAAGTCGGCAAACTCCTTGACCGGCTCGCGGGTGGTAATGATGCAGAGGCCGGCGTTTTCCTCAGCGAGGCACTCCACCATCCGCGCCAGTGCCGGGTCCTTGATCCCTTGATGCTCATCCTGCAGGGGCTCCATGCCATCTAGGATGAGCAGGGCTTTTTTTTTGCCGACTAGTTCGGCGAGACGTTCGCCTTTCGCCCAGGGGGAGCCCGCCTCGGGTTCGCCGTCCTCGAAAAAGCGCAATGCCTGGTCAATGAAAGCGTCCGCTGAGGTCACGCGCTCGCTGGTGCCCTGGCTGTAGAAGGACCAGGCATAGACGCGGCGCGCGCCTCGGAAATTGTCGGCTGTCAGATAGTCGCACCATTTGTTCACCAGCGTCGATTTGCCGACGGCGCCCCAGGCGCGCAGCGAGACGACGTTGAGTTTGGTGCCGTCGAAGGCCTCGTTCAGAAACTGGAGTTCCTTGTCACGGCCGACCACGTCGAAGCCGCTGGTGGGGAGGCGAGTGAGGTCGATTGCGCCCTCGGCGAGGGCTGCGTATTCGGTGTCCGGCTTCGGGCCGGCGACGATATTGATGCTGTCGCCGTCGACTTGGACGACGGTGTTGTTGCCGCCACGGATCTCGGCCCGCTGGCCGGTTGCCTTCGCCTGCTGGACGGCGGAGGCGACCAGCTTTGTCTGTTCCTCGAGATAGCCATGGATGGCAAGGACGACTTCGGTCAGTTCATGTTCCTGCTGTAGTGCTTCGAGCCTCAGGAGCGGCGTGTCGTTTTTGGGTTGCATCTGAAGGGCGGCGAGCCAGGGAAAGATTTTCCAGGCTCAGGGACGGAGCAGGATCGGCGCGATCATCAGGCCTTCGCGCTTTCGCCGTTCCAAGAGCCGGCTGACCTCCTCCTTGATGCAGAAGTCGGAACTCAGGAAATCGGTAGAAACCAGGAGAACAGCGACGGCGCAATCAATGAGCTTAGTCTCGATCTTCTGATACCAGTCGTCTCCGACGGCGATCTCACCGTCATGCCAGACCTCGATATTGCCCGCGGTGCGCAAGACGCCGAGATGTCGATCGACGAATTCCTTCGCTTCCCTGTCCCGGTGGCTGTAGCTGATGAAAATCAGCGGCTTTGCTGCGCCGTTCGCCATGTTTTCGAACAAACTCTCAAATAGCCTGACATCGTCAACGGCTCTCTTTATGCGTCACATGATGCGCAAGGCCAAGAAAAAGGCCGCCGGCGCCAGCTCTACCGAATCGGTAAATCGGGCTCATGCCTCAGGAAGCCCCTTTCTTACTAAGTGAATCAGGGGCGGATCGCCCTCGCCCGGCAGTCCCCGAGGCGGCGGCCTTTTTGGACTTCGGTCATGGTCATGTTTTTGGCGCCCTGAATGATCGCGATGCGGCTTTTGAAGTGGTTGGGGGTGGTGACGTAGGTGGCGGTTGCCCTGGCGGAGCCACGGCCGGTGCAGGTGATGTCGTAGCTGAAGCCATTCTGGGCGTTTTCGATGTTCTCGATCTCGCAGTCGGCGAAGATATCGTTCTGGCTGAGCAGCGGGATCGGCAGGTGATGCCGCTCCGGCTTGCCCTGGTCGATGCAGATCGTGGCAGTTCGATCGACGGCGTGGGTTTCGAGGTGGGGGAGTTCGAGGCGGAATTGCACTTCATAGAGCCCGTCTTCGAGCCGGGTGGTTTCGGCGAGCACGGGGCTGCAAAGGGATATCGTGACGAGCGTCGCCCATGCCGTGCTGCGGACCTTCATGAAGGGCTCTCCCGATCAAAGTATCCTCGACTGAACTCCAGATAGGCCCTGGAGGTCGGAATGGCCAATCGCCCCTGTGCGGCGGCCGAGACACCATGGTTGTGGTTAACATCTGGTCATCACGATTCTTTGATGGGAGGGGGCGGTATCCGAATGTGCAAGCTCGGCATCGGGTCACCAAGTTCCCGGGCAGCCGTCCTATCATGCGCCGAGGATGTGAGGAGATATCGATGACCTATGAGCCCTACGATCCGAAGGACAGGCAGATCACGCCGCGAACCCAGGCTGTGGCCTGGCTCGTCTTTACCTTGCTGATCGGAACCGTTGCCGTCTCCGACGCGCTTACGGGCGTGGGCGATACCGGGCACGACATTGCCGCCGCCGAGGTGGTCGTCGAGGAGTGCTGATCGTGACGGCGATGACGTGACGAGACCGGCCTTGAAAAGGCGGCAGGCAAGAAAAAACCCCGAACAAGCCGGGGCAGGGGGGCCTTGGGGAGGCGGGAGGCATGACTTGGGAGCTGGATGGCGCCGATCGGTCTGAGTGCCTTCGATCTGCCGTCTTGCGGTCGGATCGCTCTTCACCGTCGCTTTTGCCTCTGGTATCCGCGGCCTTGGCCGGGCTCGGGGTTCTTCAGCGGGAGCGGCGGTTCGAAAGATCGGTTTGACTGGCTTTTCGTCTCCATCTGATCGCTCTCTATGTCATCCCTTCGGGATAGGATTCGTCGTGTGGGGCGGAACAGGGTAAATTTATCCGGACAGATGTTTCAGTAGCGGCCATGAAACGGTATCCGATAAGGTGCCCGGACGGCATATGACGGGGGTATGACGACAAGATGGAAAGCGGCGGCGTTCTGAAGATCACGCCTGATATGAGCGAGGATGAGATTATCCAGGCTTGCGCGGAGGCCGTGCTGGACAACGCGCCCGACGATGTTCGAAAGCAGCTTGATGCAGCGGCCATTGAGCGAGGATACGGCTCCGCTCTCAGTCTCATCAAAGGGGACATGAAAGAGGAGCGTGGCCAGCACGAAACGATCGAAGGCTGGCTGGCGGCTCTTCCGGGGCGCTTGTGAGGCTGACCTCCTGATCAAGAGGAGGTGAGAGTATATTGGCTCTCTCACTCTTGAGAAAATGGCTCTTCTCGTCATGCCAATGCAGCGGCTAGTGGTATGACCACCTCAAATTTCTCCCAAGCGTGCTGCAACCCGTTATCGGAAGATCATGCCCATTAACGCCCTCAACCAGTCGATCGGCGAGCCCGTCCCGGATTGGCGGCCCGTGTCATCGCCACCGCGCACGCCGATCGAGGGGCAGTTCTGCCGGATCGAACCTCTCGATGTCGACCGTCATGGACAGGACCTGTTCGCCGCTTTCCTTAAGGATGAAGCGAACGAGAACTGGACCTATCTGCCCTATGGTCCTTTCGAGACCGAGGGCGACTTTCTGGATTGGCTGATGTCGACCTGCCTTGGCGACGATCCGCTTTTTCATACGATTGTCGATGGGGAAACGGAGAGAGCTGTCGGCGTCGCCAGTTTTCTTCGGATCGAGCCTTCGGTGGGTGTCATCGAGACCGGGCATATTCACTACTCGCCTCTCTTGCAGCGTCGACCTGCGGCGACCGAGGCGATGTACCTGCTGATGCGGCGGGTTTTCTCGGAACTCGGCTATCGGCGCTATGAGTGGAAATGCGATGCGCTGAATGCGCCGTCTCGCCGGGCTGCCGAGCGCCTCGGCTTCCGCTTCGAAGGCGTTTTTCGCCAGGCGACGATCTATAAGGGCCGCAACCGGGACACGGCATGGTTTTCCATTCTCGACAAGGAATGGCCGGCACTGGAGGCCGCCTATGACCAGTGGCTGGACGCGGCGAATTTCGATGAACGGGGTAAGCAGAAGACCGGTCTTTCGAGCTTGATCGAGGCGATGCGACGTGATCAGGACCGGCGTCATCAGGATTTGCAGCATGGAGAGGGCGGATAGTCCCGGCATTCGACATCATGTGCTAAGCGATCGAAACGGCATCGCCGCCATCCTCATGATCGTCCTGATCGGTGTGCTCTGGGGGCTGAACTGGCCGGTGGTCAAGTTCATGCTCACCGAGATGCCGCCGCTGACCATACGGGCCGCCGCCTTTCCGATAGCCGCGCTGTTGCTGGCCCTGGTCGCCAGGCTTGCGGGGCATGGCCTTCGGCCATCACGCGGCGATCTGTTGCCGATCATGGTTACAGGCCTGTTCCTGGTCTTCGGCTTCAATGTCCTGACGACGTTCGGCCAGCTGGTGACCGAGACCTCGAGAGCGGCGATCATCGCCTACACCATGCCGGTGCTGACCGCCGTTCTGGCCGTCGTCTTCCTGCGCGAACAGCTTGAATGGCGTATCGTGGCGGCGCTCATGATCGGGATGGCGGCGCTTGCCGTCCTGATCTCGGAGGACACTGCGGTCGTCGCATCCGGCCCAACGGGGCCGGCCATCATGATGTTGGCGGCGCTGTCGTGGGCGCTCGGCAATGTTGCTCTGAAAAGCCGGAAATGGAGCTTGTCGCCGCTTGCTCTTACGGTCTGGTTTTTCGTGATATCGAGCCTCGCGTCCTGGCCTTTGGTGCTGCTGTTCGAGCCGCCCTGGATGCAGGCATGGCCGTCTCGATCGGTTCTCCTGGCCCTCGCCTATCATGTGTTGGGGCCGATGGTCGTCTGCTATGCGGTCTGGACACTGGCGCTCGGCAGGCTCTCGGCGACCACGGCGGCGATTTCGACTTTGACCGCGCCGATCGTCGGCGTTGGATCGGCCGTCTTCTTCTTGGGCGAGCAGGCGACCTGGCAAAAATTTGCAGCACTCGCGATGGTTGTCGCCTCGGTTCTGATGACGCTCTTGCCGCGCATGGGGCAGGAGCGGAGACCCTGATGATGAAATCATCGCCGATCATGCGGAGCTGCTGTTCCAGCCTTTCCTCTTTCTCGGAGCAACGAACATGACGATCGACATTCGCCCGCTCGACGCTGATGACCGCGTCCGATGGGAAGAGATGTTCCAGGCCTATGCCGAATTCTACAAGACATCGATCCCTGAAGGCGGCTTCGATCGGGTATGGGCCTGGATCTTCGATCCGGCGAACGACTTCTGGTGCGATGTCGCCGAAGGTGAGGGAGGAGGCGTTATCGGCTTTACCCAATATCAGCTCATGCACCGCTCGCTGGGCGGCGGCATGGTCTGCTATCTCAGCGACCTGTATGTCGATCCTGCTGTTCGTGGATCGGGGGCCGGGCGCGCCCTGATCGACCATGTCGTCACCTTTGCCCGGGATCGAGGTCTTCCGGGTGTGCGATGGCTGACCCAGGAGTTCAACTATCCGGCAAGGCGGCTCTATGACACCTACGGCCCGAAAACCGATTTCATTCTCTACAACGTTCCCGTCTGACAAACAGACGACCTGGAACGTCTGACAGACACAGAACCAGGCATGGGGTGACGTAAGCGCAGGCAAATAGCCTGTTGATCAGGAATGGTGGGCCCGGCAGGATTCGAACCTGCGACAACACCGTTATGAGCGGCGCGTTCTGACCACTGAACTACGGGCCCGCGACGTCTCTATTGCCCAATGTCACCGTCGGCACAAGAGAAATTGCCGCGCCGCGAATACGGCTGGCGGCGGCCCCGCCCTGCACAGCGAGGCGCGAACAGGACGCGGCAACGCTAGCGAATTTTCCTTTCATACGGCACCGGCCCGCTCCCCCGCCCGTCCACCCATCAGG
>JBPCVQ010000194.1:0-4507 GCA_051010395.1 Geminicoccaceae bacterium
GAGTTCGTGCTTTGCGCGCTGATCGCGCCGACACTTGTCTGTGCGCTCTGGATGTCGACCTTCGGCGGTGCCGCGATCGACATGCTCAACGCTGGCGGCGCCGAAGGCGTCAGGGCGACCGTGATCGACAGCTACAAGCCTGAAGGCGCCCTGTTCGGGTTCCTGAGCGAGCTTCCGCTCTACTCGATCATCGCGCCGCTTTCCCTGGTGCTGATCATCATCTTCTTCGTCACCTCGTCCGACAGTGGCTCGCTGGTGATCGATACGATCACGGCGGGCGGCAAGATGGATGCGCCGGTGGTGCAGCGCGTTTTCTGGTGCACGCTGGAGGGCCTGGTCGCCATCGCTCTGCTGCTGGGCGGCGGCTTATCGGCGCTTCAAGGTGCGGCGGTGTCGACCGGCATCCCCTTCACGATCGTGGTGCTGGTGATGTGCTACTGCCTCTGGCTCGCACTGAGAGCGGAGCACGCAAAGCTCTAAGACAAAGAACTGCGAGCGGCGGTTCGCCGCTCGCAATCGAAGAGGGTCCGCTATGCGCACGAAGCTGCCAAGCGGTGTGTAGGCGGTTCGATGTCTGGCCTCACCGCGGTGATCAGCATCGGCGCTGAGCTGGCGCAGTTCGATCAGGAAATCACGGTTGAACGACCAGAAAAGCACCTGCTCCAGCAAGCCCGCCTCACCGACTTTTTCGAGCACCGGCCCTGGCGGTGCCGACTTGAACTCGAGATAAGCGCGGGCGTGATAGCGCTTCAGGAGTGCCAGAACCTCATCCAGCGTCGTTGATCGCCGCATCCTGCAACAAATGCAGCATGGCGAGCGCGACATCGGCATCTTTGATATTGGCATAGATGCCTGCCTCCAGATCGGCCGCCAGGCTATGACCTCGCTCAGATCGGGGCAATCGGGCCGGGCGGCGCGTACACCAGACAATGCACTTAGCACTCAATTTGACGACGCTGATAATGCCATTTTACGATGACTTCGCCGACAAATCAAAAACAGACCCTTCGTAGCCACCGGATACTTTACACGTCGGCTTTAGTCTGCGCACAGAGTCCTTGAGTATTTGATCCAATACGGCATCATCATGTGATGGATCATGATGAAATGTGATGACCTCACTCGCATTCGAAAGAGTTGCAAACTCGAGGGCATGACGATAGCTGCTATGTCCGTATCCAATGCGGAGCTTGTACTCTTCATCGGTGTATTGCGCGTCGTGGATCAAGAGGTCGGTGGCCAGCGCAAGTTCATAACCCGAGATCCATGCTGGCTCCGGCCATCGGCCTTTACTCAGACAAAGGGCCGGTTCGTGGTCTGGCAAGTAGGTGAAGGAACTCCCTTCCATCTCAATTCGATAGCCCACGGTCGGGTCCGGATGACAGATCAATGATGTCTTAATTTGGAATGGGCCGATAGCGAAGGTCGGACGTGGAACTTCATGACAGACCACGTATGGCAGGTCTCGAAAATGAATGGGAAACAGGGGCGGCGACAGGTAGCGCGACAGCCGTCCGCTGAGCGAAAGCGTACTGCTGGCAGGTCCCCAAATATGGACCTCGACCTTGGGATCATAAAGTGGGCGGAAGAACCCCAGTCCTTGGATGTGGTCCATGTGGAGATGAGTCAGGAGGATGTCCACACGGGCAATGTCCGGCGAAATTTCTTCTCCGAGGCGGCGAATACCAGTCCCCGCATCGAGGACTAGCAAAGTATCGTCGTCACTGCGAACTTCTACAGTCGATGTGTTGCCGCCATATCTCGCCATCGCAGCACCGGGCGTGGCCATCGATCCCCGGGCGCCGAAAATGGTAACGCGCATCATGGCTCGAGTTCCCAGAAAAGAGCTGCGGCGCCCAGGAAATCTCCCTGGAGGCCCATGATCGGAATGGCTGTGACGCCAATTTTGCGGACAAGGCCATTCAATCCTCTGATTTGAAACCGATCATGGGCTGGTCTCTGCTCCGCGAGTGTGATCATGAGCGGGAGATCGGCCGGCGCGACGTTCCGCCCTTGATCATCGACCGGATCAAAAGCCGAAGACCATTCCTCCGCCGGCATTTCCCCTGTCTCATCGAACCGCTTGCCTAGAATAGCTTCGGCTGCTTCGTTATAGAAAAGAAGACACCCCTTCGGATCAACCAGGAAGAATGGAACGCTGAGGTGGGTGGCAAGCTGTCGAGCCAGAATAATTTGTATGGGGTGAGCCATCTTCTACCCTCGAAATACTCGTTGAACATCTTATTTTTTTACCACTCTCAGGTTATGAAAAGTCACATTCTAAGGTAGGTGCGCTACGCATTTAATTTTTGTTTCATGGCTAACAGCAAGCCATCATATCATCGGGAATTATCCTATCATTACATCGCTCTAGCCGCCATAGTCTGAGTTTGCAGCAGAAAGGTGTATCGATTTCACTGCCAAACTCCGCTGCACTGTTCCAAACGAAAGACGGAGTTGCAAACAGAGCTGTCACGATGATTGGTCATGTTCGAATAGGCCGATACCTTGCCGTTCGCCGGCAATTGACTACTCCGAAATCTTCGGACTGTTGTTGACGAGCCCAGTATTGCTGCGATCGGCTGAGCCGATCGTTGCGAAGGCGGAGATTTGAGTGAACTGGTTCATAGGGAACCGTAGCAATTGTGCTAATCTGACATCGGGAGAAAAGGAAAACACGGGGACCGGCTCTGTTTCCAGCCGATCTTGGCGGGGTTCGATGCGAGAACTCGTTAGAACCGGACTGGTCGGGATTGCGACAGCCGGCGTTGGCTTGGCGTTTGCTTTCACGCAGCCGGGGGCTTCGCTTGAAGAGCGCCTAGGCCTGACCTGGCTCTTTTCGGTTCGTGGTCCGGTCGAGACGTCCGACGATGTGATGGTCATCAGTCTCGACCGGCGTTCGGCCGAATTGTTGGACCTTCCCGAGAAGATCCGGGATTGGCCGAGAGAGCTCTATGCTACTCTGATCGAACGACTTTCCCGGGACGGCGCAGCCACCATCAGCTTTGATTTGATCTTCGAGCGTGAGCGTGAGCCTGAGGGAGATGCTGCTCTCGCGGACGCGATCACCAGGGCGGGACGGGTGGTGCTGTTCGAGGGCTTGGAGCTGCAGCGTCAGCCGGCACCGGCAACAGAGAACATGCCGCTCGGGCTCCTGGAAACCCAGCGTCTTCGCCCGCCAATCGAGGCATTTGCGGAGGCTGCTGCCGGGCTTGGGCCGTTTCCGCTGCCGATCGTGCCGGACCGGGTCAGCCAGGTCTGGCTGTTTCAGCCGGGCGCCGGCGGGCGGCCGACGCTGCCGGCGGTAGCGCTGCAGCGGCACACGCTTCCGGTTTTCGAGCGGTGGCTTTCGCTCCTAAAGCGTGCGGGTGCGGACGGGGTCGGCGCGCTTCCGGGCGATGCTGCAGCACTTGGCAAAGCAGCCGAGCTTCGCGAGTTGATGATCGGTCTTCGACGAAAATTTCAGGCCGATCCGACCCTCGGTGAGCGCATGTACAAAGCGATCGCCTCGAGCGGTCTCGACGCCTCGAGCGATGTCGACGCTTCGACCAGACGCCTGTTCCGGGCGCTGACCGATCTCTATGACGGGCCGGATAGCCGTTATCTCAATTTTTATGGACCTGCCGGCAAGATCACGACGGTATCGCTCGGTGACATCCTTGGAGAGCGCGCGGACCCGGCGCCCGGGCCCTGGGCTGGCCGCTCGGTGTTCGTCGGTCAGTCCGAGCTGTATGAGCCCCATAACGATGCTTTCATCACCGTCTATTCGCGCGATGACGGGGTGAAGATCGGCGGGGTCGAGATTGCGGCGACAGCCTTTGCGAATTTGCTTGACGGCAGGATGCTGGAACCCTCGCCATACTGGTTGGCGGCGATCGCGGTCTTTGGTCTTCTGATCGGCGTGGTCGCGGGCCTCTTGCCAGCGCTTTGGGCGGTGCCGGCTTGCCTTCTGATCGCCTATCTCTACTTCCTCGGCGCCGGGGTTGCTTTCGCTCGGGACGCGCACTGGCTGCCGACGGCGGTGCCGCTTCTGGCGGAGTTGCCGCTCGGGCTGTTTGCCGGCCTGTTCGTTCAGTATCTGAGCGCCAAGCGTGCCAGGGAGAACCTGAGCAAAGCGATCCGCTACTATCTTCCGGATAAGCTCGCCGAAGGCTTTGCCGCGGCACCACTCGATCCCCTCCTATTGAACGAGGACGCCTACGCCTACTGCCTGATCACAGATGCCAGCGGCTTCACGCGCATGGCCGAGAAGATGACCTCGAAGGAGCTGAAGCCGGTACTCGAAGACTATCTCGGCATTCTGTTCACCGCCGTCGAGAACAATTGCGGCCGGGTCACCGATTCCGTAGGCGACGGCATCACCGCCGCCTGGACCACCCCCATCCCCGACCCCGCCGTCGCCGCCAAGGCCTGCAAGGCCGCCCTCGAAATCGACCGCGAGGTTCAACGCTTCGACCAACGCCACGCCCCCCTAACCCTCCCCACCCGCATCGGCCTCAACGCCGGC
>JBPCVQ010000195.1:0-20546 GCA_051010395.1 Geminicoccaceae bacterium
GTCCTGGTCTGCGGCTCGAGTTATGCCGGCGAGATCAAGAAATCGATCTTCGGCGTCTTGAACTATCTCCTGCCGGAAATGGGCGTCATGCCCATGCACTGCTCCGCCAATGTCGGGCCCCGCGGGGACACCGCTATCTTTTTCGGGCTTTCAGGGACGGGCAAGACCACACTGTCCGCCGACAGCAGCCGCACGCTCCTGGGTGACGATGAGCATGGCTGGGGTCCGAACGGGGTCTTCAATTTCGAAGGCGGCTGCTACGCCAAAGTCATCAAGCTGCGTGAAGAAACCGAGCCTGAGATCTTCGGTGCCGTGCATCGGTTCGGCACCATTCTCGAAAACGTCGTCGTCGATCCGCTGACCGGCACCTGCGATTTCGACGATGGGAGCCTGACCGAGAACACCCGTGCCTCCTATCCACTCGACTTTATCCCCAATGCCAGCGCCACCGGCATGGCGGGGCACCCCAAGAACATCGTGATGCTGACGGCAGATGCCTTCGGCGTTCTCCCTCCGATCAGCCGTCTTACGCCCGAGCAGGCGATGTATCATTTCCTTTCCGGCTACACCGCCAAGGTCGCCGGTACGGAAAAGGGGCTGGCCGAGCCGCAGGCAACCTTCTCCACCTGCTTCGGCGCACCCTTCATGCCACGCCACCCCTCGGTCTATGCCAAGATGCTTGGGGATCTGATGCGCAAACACGAGGTCACCTGCTGGCTGGTCAATACCGGCTGGACAGGAGGCGCTTACGGCGTCGGCGAGCGCATGAAGCTCGGCTACACCCGCGCCATGGTTCAGGCAGCCTTGGATGGCAAACTCTCAGAGGTCGGCGTGCAGTCTCACCCGGATTTCGGCCTGATGATGCCGGAAGCCTGCCCCGAGGTTCCCTGCAGCGTTCTCAGTCCTCGCGGTGCGTGGTCCGATGGCAGCGCCTATGACCAGATGGCGCGAGACGTGGCTGGCCGGTTTGCCGACAACTTCACTCAGTTCGAATCCTATGTGAGCGACGAGGTGAAGTCCGCATCGATCCAGCCGCGTGTCTGATCGGGCCAGATCTTCGCTCTGATCGCGTATTTGTAAGGAAGGCCCTGCCAGGTTCGGTGGGGCCTTTTTCTTGTTCTGCCATTCCCTGACTTGGCCTCTCAGTTGAAGCTGATCCCGACCGATCCGAATGCGCCGAAGTCCGCCGTAATTCTGGTACCTTGGGGGCATTCGAGGGGACGGGTGAAGGAGCCTGAGAGGATGATCTGGCCGGCTTCGATCTTCTGACCGTATCGGGCCAAGCGGCGCGCCAGCCAGACGACGCTTTCTACCGGGTCATTGAGCACACCGGCGCCAAGGCCGGTTTCCTCGACCTCGCCATTCTTTGCAACGATCGCACCCACCCAACGGAGATCATGGGCATCGACCTCGTGGCGTTTGTTACCGAGCACGATGCCGGCATTGGCTGCATTATCAGCAATCGTGTCGAAGACACTGCGTGTCCTGCCAGACTTAGGATCATGGCGGAGGATACGCGTGTCGAGGATTTCGAGGCTGGGGGCGACATGGTCGGTTGCGGCGATGACGTTCTCGCGGGTCACCTGTTTGCCGGCAAGCGGCGCCCTCATGACGAAGGCGATCTCCACCTCGACCCGCGGCTGGATGAAGCGGCCCGGTTTTACGGTGCTGCCGTTTGCGAAGAGCATATCGTCGAACAGAACACCGCTATCGGGTATGTCGATGTTCAATGCCGCCTGCATTGCCTTCGAGGTCAGGCCGATCTTCCAGCCGATGATCTTCTGGCCGGCCGCGCATTTCCTGTCGACCAATGCTGATTGAATGGCATAGGCGTCATCCATGTCCATGCCGGGATGGCGAAGCGAGAGGAGGCCGATCTGTTGTCGGGTCACCTCGGCCTGATAGAGATCATCAGCGGCTTGCTCACAATTGGCTGGCGACAGGCTCATGCCTCATCTTCCACGCCATTTCGCAGAACGCCGATACCTTCTGCCTCAACCTCGATCACATCTCCGGGGCGCAAGAAAACCGGAGGCTCGAGCCTGGCCCCTGAACCCGTCGGCGTGCCGGTAATGATAATATCTCCGGGGACCAGGGTGGTGAAGGTCGAGATATATTCGATCTGCCGGCGGATCGGGAACACCATGCGGCTGGTGCGGTCTTCCTGGCGAAGCTCGCCGTTCACCCTGGTCGAAAGCCTGATATCATCAAGCTGATCAGCGGAGGTGAAGGGCACGAGCCAGGGGCCCATCGCGCCGGAGCGATCGAAGTTCTTGCCCTGGGTGACATTGAACTTGGCGTGGCGCACCCAGTCGCGGAGCGTGCCTTCGTTGCAAAGCGTGAGCGCTGCGATATGGCCGTAAGCGTAGGCCTGCTTGATATGCCGCCCTCCTTTGCCGATCACGATCGCGATCTCACCTTCATAGTCGAGCTTGTCGGAAGCATGCGGGCGGATCAGCGGCTGTTCGTGGCCGGTAAACGAACGAGGGAAGCGGATGAAGAGGGACATGTTGGCAGGTGCTGCCTGCCCGTCCTTGTATTCGGCATTGCGGTCCGGGAAGTTTACGCCGACGCAGATGATTTTTTCAGGCGACGGCACCGGGGTCTCGTAAGTGAAGCTGCCGTTGGGGTGCGTGACGGACCGGTTTTTTGCGACATGTTCCAATTGGGCGAAGCCGCCGGCTTCAATCACCTCGCGCAGGGTCTGCCAGTCCGAAAAATCCGGTGACAGCGCAATCATGCCCTCATCGGTGACCGCCCCGTAATAGGTCTGGCCATCCAGGCTGTAAGTCGAAAAGCGCATCCTGTTCTCCGCTGTCGATGGTCCTGATCAAGGCGCAATAATGGGTTGTGCCTTGAGAGCCGATTCTTTGAGCGCCGCACCGTCAAAGAGGCTGCCTTCTTCAAACCAGCTTCTCGGCGCCGCCGAGCCCCAGAGGGTCTGGCGCTGCGGGTCCTTCAGGTCCCATTTGATCGGCTCCAGATCGGGGTCCACTGTCTGGTAGTCGGAACAATAGATCTCAATTCGATGGCCGTCGGGATCACGAACATAAAGAAAGAAGGCGTTCGAAATGCCATGACGGCCAGGGCCGCGTTCGATGTTGTCGATCCAGCCGGTGGTCGACATCAGATCCAGAAGATCGATGATATTGAGCGGTGTCGGTACCCAAAAAGCGGTGTGATGCAGGCGCGGCCCGCGCCCGTTGGTGAACGCGACGTCATGCACGCCGCCCTTTCGGTGCATCCAGGCGGCCCAGATTTTGCCGCTCTCCTCGTCCTCGGTGTATTCGGTCGTGCGAAAGCCGATCTCGTTGTAGAAGGCGACGGACGCATCCACATCGGCGCTGAACATGTTGAAGTGGTCAATGCGGAGCGGCTTCACGCCGTTATAAAGCTTGTAATGCTGATGGATCGGCTCGAGGCGGTCCATGTGTACGTAGAACTCCAGCGGAATGCCGAAGGGGTCTCTCGCGCACAACACCCGGCCCATGAAGGGGCGCTCGACCCACTGGGTCGGAAAGCCTTTGGCCTCGAAGAAGGCTTCAGCCCTATCGAGATCCGGCTCGTCATAAAGCTTGAAGCCGAGAACGCCGACACCGGCCTCGTCCGAACGCACGAGCGCGATGCAGTGATGTCCCCGCTCTTCCATGGCGCGCAGATAGATCGCATCGGCATCCTCGTAGGTCACCTGAAGGCCGAGCGTGTCGACATAGAAGGCCCTCGATTTTTCGAGATCGCGCACCCGGTACTCGACATGGCTGAGCCTGACGATGTTGAACGGCGGATAGAGGACGGGGGCGGGGACGGGCATGGCTCAGGCTCCGAGCTTTGGAATTTTGTGCTGGCCGGTCGCGAAGCCGATATGCTTTTGCTCCATATAGAACTCGAATGACCAGTTGCCGCCGTCGCGGCCGATGCCCGATGCCTTGACCCCGCCAAACGGCGTCGGCAGATGGCGCACATTCTCCGAATTCACCCAGATCATGCCGGCTTCGAGCCTGTCGGTGAAACGCAGCGCCCTGGTCAGGTCGTTGGTCCAGACATAGCCGGTCAGGCCATAGGCTGTATCGTTGGCGATGTCGAGCGCCTCTTCCTCGGTGGAAAAGGGGATCGAGGTCAGCACCGGCCCAAAGATCTCTTCGCGCGCGATCCGCATTTTGTTGCGGGCGTTGGTGAAGAGGGTGGGACGCACGAAAAAGCCCTTGCCCTCCATCGACACACCGCCGGCCGCGATGGTGGCGCCGTCCTCCTTGGCGATGTCGAAATAGCTGGTGACCTTATTGTAGTGTTCTTCGGTGACCAGCGGCCCGATTTCGGTGGCTGGATCGAGTGGATGGCCGACTTTGATCTTGTTGACCCGCTCGACGAGCCTGGCTTCGAAGTCTTCGCGTATCGTGTCCTGCACCAGAAGGCGCGAAGACGAGGTGCAGCGCTCGCCGTTGATCGAGTAGATCATGAAGATCACCGCATCGAGTGCACGATCGAGATCGGCGTCGTCGAAGACGATGACTGGATTTTTTCCGCCGAGCTCAAAATGCGTGCGCTTCAGCGTATCGGCGCCCTGCCTCATAATCATCGAACCGGTGCGGCTTTCGCCGACAAAGGCGATGGCCTTGATGTCAGGATGCTCGGTCAGCGCTTTGCCTGCGTCCTCGCCAAAGCCGTTAACGACATTCAGGACACCGGGGGACAGCCCTGCTGCCTCAGCGATCTCGATCAACAGCTGTGCCGAAAGCGGCGAGGCTTCGGCGGGTTTGTGCACGACGGTGCAGCCCGACGCGAGCGCAGGTGCGATCTTCCAGGTGGACAGCATGAACGGCGTGTTCCAGGGCGTGATCACGCCGACCGGACCAATGGGCACACGGGTGGTGACGTTCATCAGCGTCGGTGACGGCAGCATCTGTCCGTCCCGCGCGGCCGGTGCGCGGTCAGCGAAGAAGCGAAAATTCTCGGCGCCACGAAGCGCGGCCTTGGACATGAAACGCAAGGCCTGGCCGGTGTCCCAGCATTCGCAAAAAGCGATTTCTTCAGCGCGCTCGACAATGCCATCGGCGATGGCGTGCAGAACTTGCCTGCGTTTGGCTGACGGCATTTCGCGCCAGGCGGGGAAGGCTGCTTTGGCGGCTTTGGCCGCTCGGTCGACATCTTCGGCGTCGCCTCTGGCGACCGGGCAGATCAGGCTGTTGTCGACCGGCGAGCGGGTCTCGAAGGTCTTTCCTCCGGCCGCAGGCATCGCCTGCCCGCCGATCAGGTTCGAGATGCCCTGATTCTGGAAACGGGTGAGATAGCCATCGAGCTTGGCGAGGTTCCGGTCGAGCTCAGACATGGCTCATGTCTCCTGCAGATGGTCGCGGATCGTCCCGGCCTTGGGCGAAAGCTCGGGGTCGATGTCACGCATCTCCAAGGACAGCGCGATCGGGCGGGAGGCCATCACCGGCGCCAGAAAGGCAGATGCTGCCTCGAAAAGCTTCTCCGTCGCCGCCTTCTTCACAGTGTGGGGCCGACCGCCGCGCAGGCGCACCGAGATATCGATGAAGCCGTGATTCGGGTTGCCGTCGGCGATGCTGTAATGGTCGGTGGCGAATGCACGCACCCTGACGCCGGCAAGGGGAAAGGCTTCGATCTCGATCGCCGTCTGCCGGAGGCAGTCGCAAAACGCGGACAGGTCGAGGGCGTTTTCCAGGTTGGACGAGTACTCGATCGCGAGATGCGGCATGATTTTTCCTTAATAAAGCAATTGTTGCGATGTTAAGTTGTTGATCTCACCCCTGTCAAACGGTTTATGGTATCGACGAGATCGATCCGTTGGGATCCAAGATGGCCGACCAGCTTATGACTGATCAAAAACGTGAACTTCCCTCCACCACGCGCTCCTTGCCGATCGCCCTGATCAGGGCGCGGGAAAAGGTGATGGTGCCGATCCGCGGCATGCTCTCCCAATCGGGCATTACCGAGCAGCAATGGCGCATTCTGCGCGTGCTCGATGAATTCGGCCCGCTCGATGCCACCAAGCTCTCGGAAGCGGCTTGCCTCCTGGTGCCAAGCCAGACCCGCATCGTTCAGACCCTGGTTGAAAAAGGCTACGTCACGCGCACCCCGGATACCGTCGATCGACGCCGCCAGACCGTCGCGATCACCGAAGCGGGGCGCCGGATCATCGAAGATAATCTCGATCAGGCCCAGGGCATCGCTCGGCATTTCGAGACGGTTCTCGGCAAGGAAAAGCTGCAGACACTCCTGGATCTCCTGGGCGAACTGGACCAGCTTGGCGCTGGCCCAGGTTCAAAGTGAGCCCAGCCCTTTGTCGAGTGCCGAGAGGATTTGCTCGACATGCCCGCTGTCGATCACCAGCCGCGGCGAGAGAATGACGTTGTTTCCTGACACGCGGATCATGACCCCCTCATCATAAGTCGCTTTCTGCAGCTTTACTGGTACCTCCTTGCCGACGGGTTGCTTGCTCCTTTGAAGCTGAGATACTTGGTGTGGCTGCCTTCACCACGGAGCCGATGAACTTGACGCGCCAGCTTGAGCGCGACTTCCACGGAATCGGATCCGCCCGAAGTAAAAAAAGAACGGGTGAGGCCGTCTTCCTCAAAGAACTCCGCGAGCTCGAAGGAAAGGGCGATGGCCTTGTCGTTGGTGGTCCCGCGGAAGGTGGAATAATAGGGAAGGGCGCTCAGCTGGGCAAAAATGGCTTCCTTCACCGGATCGCAGCTATAGCCGAGATTGACGTTCCAAAGACCGCCGACCGCATCGATCGTCCTGTTGCCGGTCTATGTCGACGACATGGACGCCTTCGCCCGCGGTCAAAATGGTTGGCGGGTTCGTCTGGCTGTCGGCTGGATGGGCCATCGGTTGCCAGAACAAGCGCGCATTGTTTTCCTTTACAAAGTTGCTGTCTTTCATGACGGTTTCCTTCCAGCACCGGTGCCAACGCCCTGCCTGCGCCGGCACGGCTTGGATCAGGCATTGACAGTCAGAAACTTAATATGACAAAATTTAACATAGCAAGTAAATTTGAAGCCGGCCATTCCGAAGGTCGGTCGAACATGCGAATCTGTAAGGGAGCAATCATCATGAAGAAGCATGTCGTCGCGTTGGCAGCAGCGTCGCTTTTCGCGGCAACGGCCGCCATGGCCGACTACCCTGAAAAGCCGGTCTCCTTCGTCGTGCCTTGGCCTCCGGGAGACCTGGAAGACGTGCTGACCCGGATGATCGCCGAGGATTTCCAGGCCGAATACGGCGTGCCGGCGGCTGTGGTCAACAAGCCCGGCGGTGGCGGCGGTCCTTTCCCAGGGGCAGTCGAGGTCGCTAATGCGCCGGCTGATGGCTACACCATCGGCTCGTTCATCATCGCCATCCCGACCATCGGACCGGAGATCGGCATTCCTGAACTGAACCCGGACCCGTTCGAGCCGATCGGCGTGTTTCTCACCTATCCCTTCGTGATTGCCGCTGGTGGCGACGCTCCCTATGACGACATCGACGGCATGGCCGCACACGCCCAGGAAAACAAGCTGGTCCTCGGCCATTTCGGAGCACCGCTCATACCGACGCAAGTGACCATGGCGCTCGCCAAGTCCAAAGGCTTCTCCTTCGGTTCGGACGCCGCTTTTGATGAGTTGAACTGCAACTCGCTGGCATCCGGCGACGTCGACGTCATCAATACCACCCTGCAGCTGATCCTCCCTTGCAAGGACGACGTGAAGATCCTGGCCTCGATTGGTGGCGAGCGGATCAGCATCACGCCGGATACGCCCACCGTGGCCGAGCTTGAGCCGACATTGAACATCGCACTCTGGAACGGCCTTTTCGTGCATAAGGACACGCCTGCAGACGTGCGCGAAAAAATCGCCGCAGTCGCCCAGAAGACGATGGCTTCCGAACGAGCCGTCAAACTGGCCGCCGAGACCGGCGCGCTGGTCTACTGGCAGGATGCCGAGGCCGCCAAATCGCTCATCGCCAAGGACATCGAGACGATCGCGAGGATCGACGACATGCTGAACTAGGTGGCGTGGCCACCTCATTTGGTTTCGACCGCCGTCGTTGAAATCCATGGTATGCGTCCAGGTTTGTGGGCGTAGGAGCAGGGCTCCTGTGTTGGAGACATACCACTGGGCCGGCTCGCGGTTACGGCCTTGGGAGCGACCTCGTCATGGAGCGCTTATCGACCCTGCAGCAGTTGTTTCGCCGCTACCGTCGGCCAGGCGATCTGGTGTTCGCTGTTGTCTTTTTGCTAACGGTGACGTTCCTGCTCACCAGAGTTGGCAGCGAGACGGCCTGGATCGAAGGGGCTGGGTGGTATGCGCAGCCGCGGCTCTGGCCAGCGGTCTCGATCATCGGCATGGTCGTCTTCGGCGTGCTGCATACGCTAAGTTCGGTCATGTCACCCCGCATCGATGGCCGATGGCGCGAAGTGGGTTTTTGGTTTCTATCGCTCGAGTTCGTCTTCTATTTTCTGATCTACGTGGTGCTGGTGCCCGAGATCGGTTATCTGCCGGCAACGATCCTCTTCACGCTTTTTCTCTCGCTGCGCGCCGGCTTCTTCTCGAAAAAAATGCTGCTCGCGGCCTCTACGTTCGGCATCGCCGTCGCCATCATTTTTCGCGCCTTCCTTCAAGTCAAGATTCCAGCGGGACGGATCTACGAAACCCTGCCGGATAGCATCAGAGCCTTCGCCCTGACTTATCTGTGAGACCTGGTGATACATTCGAAACGAAAGATTCCCGAAATCGTCCCGACAAAAAACCGCATACCAATGGAATTCCTGGCTCATTCTTCGAAGGCGGTTCAAACCAAATGACGTGGTCATACCACTAGATGAGCGCTCTGTTTTCAGGTTTCGCGATCATCGCTCAATGGGAAGTAATGATCGCCTTGATGATCGGCTCCATCGGCGGGGTGATCATCGGCGCCCTTCCAGGCGTCGGGCCAGCCGTGGCGATCGCGATCCCGCTGCCGGCGACCTTCTCATTCGAGCCGATCGTCGGCCTCACCTTGCTGCTCGGCATCTACGGTTCATCGATGTATGGCGGCGCCATTCCGGCCATTCTGATCAATACGCCGGGCACCGCGGTCAACGCGCTCACCACCTATGACGGGCACCCCATGACCAAGCGCGGGCAGGGCCATCGCGCCTTGTCTCTGGCTTACTCGGCGTCGTTCTTCGGCGGCATTTTTTCGGTCATCTGCCTGATCGTGCTTTCCCCGCTTCTGGCGCTGATAGCACCCCATTTCGGCAGCCGTGAGGTCTTCCTGGCAGCATTGCTCGGGATCATTCTGGTTGTGCTGGCCCATCGGGGGCAAACTTTCGCCGCCGCCAAGCTCGCCTGTCTCGGCATTTTCCTTGGCACCATCGGCCTCGAGCCGGTCAAATACACCAAGCGTTTCACCTTCGATCAGACCTGGCTCGCCTCCGGCATCGACCTGATTGTGGTCGTGCTCGGCCTGTTCGCGATTTCCCAAGCCCTGCTCCTGCTGGTGGACAGGGACCGGACGCCCGGAGAGGCTCATGTCGACGGCAATCTGTTCGCCGGCCTGAAAGAGCTGTTCGGGATCAAGCGCGTTGCGACGGTATCGTCGGGGACAGGCGTCATGATGGGGATGATTCCGGGAGTGGGCGAGTTCACCGCCCAATTCCTCTCCTACACATACGCGCGAAAGACCTCTGAGACGCCCGAAGCCTTCGGCGATGGGGCGCCGGAAGGACTGGTCGCTTCCGAGGCGGCCAACAATGCGGTGCCGGGTGCCGCCATGATCCCGCTCCTGGCGCTCGGCATCCCCGGCGAAGCGCTCACCGCGATGATGCTCACGGTGTTCTATGTGCACAACGTGATCCCGGGACCGCAGCTCTTCGCCAATCAGCTGGACTTCGTGATGGCGCTCTACATCGCGCTCATCCTCTTGAACGTCATCGTGCTCGCCTTCCTTCTGGTGTCGACCAACCTCCTTTTGAAGATCATCCAGATCCCCACTCGCTTCCTGGGCATCATGATCCTGACCTTGTCCTTCGTCGGGGTCTACAGCCTGAGGAACTCGATCACCGACTGCGCGATTGCCTCCGCCTTCGGCATTTTCGGCATGATCCTGAAACGCCTCAACCTGCCGATTGTACCGATCATTCTCGGCATGGTCCTCGGCGGGATCATGGAGGTGAAGCTCCGGAGCGCCATGGCACGGGTCGACACACCGCTCGACTTCGTCGACAGACCAATCGCAGCCCTTCTATTCGTGGCGATCCTCGCGATCTTCGCACTACATGTCCGAACGCTGGTGCGCGAACACAAGATCCGTATCGCCAAAAATGCCATCGGCCCCGAGACCTCAACCCAACAAGGCTAGCGGTGGCGTGGCCACCTCATGGACTTTCCACCGTGAACGCCAAAAAGGTTGAGATACGCTTTGCCCACCTCAAGACCTCGGCATTGAGAACCGAGCCAGAGGGGTAGGAGGAGAGTAAAGCTGGGCGACGAGTGCCAAACTACCTTCGAACCGTAAGCTTGCCGCGATAACTCAAACTCGCGGCGATAGACAACAATGCCTCAAATCACGACTTTTTCGACAGTATCGACCCAAAAAGGATATTCGGATTTAGAGTTAGAATACCTTATCGGCGGCCCCACTAAAATCTCTTGGGATAGGTAGTCCTTTCTCTTGTGCTTTCTTTCGCGCTTTCTCATGGTTCATATCAGCAGGAATGAATCGAATCTCCTTTCCTAACCGTTTGGCAGTAACGAGTTCGTCTCTTGCGACTTTGCCGCCACCAAATCCAACGACCATGTGACTACTTTCGCATTTGCGGTGAACAAGGTGATCAGGACTACCGACAGGGGAGTACGCATGTTGTCTCGCTTCGAGCTCGTTACATTCGCCGCATTAGGGTCGAATGTTGATATCTTCTGTCCTCGATAAATCACCAAGAGAAAATAATATAGTAAAAAGAGTCAATTTAGAACTATTCAATTTTCAAATGTGGATTAGAATTGTTTTAAGTTGAAAAGATAAGCATTGCCTTGATCATTTTTAACTATAAAGATCGGATTGAAATGAAGAACGAAATCAATCTGATCCTTGTGTCGAAACAGGTGGAAATGGGGTGGCAGACGGAAACATATCCGCAACGACTGGCCAAAAGAGCAGGCATTCCCTCGATATCGATATCAGCGCTGTGCTTATCGCCGAGCGTCTGCTCGGCGAGATTTTGGGTTGGGACAGAGTCGACTGGTCTGCGCTCGAGCCTCACAAGAGCAGAAAGTTCTTCTTCGGACGTCAGCGGCAAAACAACCCATCGGTCTATGATCAGCTCAAGCCGTTCTTCGATCGCTGCGACCTTGCAGCAGGCGACTTCTCAGCCCTCAAGCCTTCGCCTGTCGTCAATGACAACCTCACCAAGCTGGTTGGCCATCTTTGCCAGCACATCGGCAGGCACAGCATGCCCGTCAACCGATCAGACGGCCCGGTGCTTGAGCGAACGATCGAGCAGGAGCGTCTGCATCGCCTGGTGATCGATCGGCTTCTTTGTCGGATCGACGGTGATCCCATCCTTGACGAACGAGCCACCTGCCTCAAAACAATCGCTGCGGCTGCAGAGAACGAACTCGAAAAACATTTCGTCGATCTGATCAACGATCATCTGGAAAAAAGATTTCTATCTGGAGGCGTTCCGGATCGATACAAGCTGGACAGTTTGAGAGATCAGGCCAAAGGCCAAATCGAAGAAACGATCGCCCTGAACGCGCGTGAACTGGCCGGACTCGCCATGCCGGAACTCGCACTGGACGACGATGCCCTGATCAGGATCGAGATGATAAAGATCCTGCTTAGCCGCTTTCCCTATGTTCGCAATTACGAACTCATGCTGATGGCCGAAATCGCCATGCTTCAGCAGTCGCTGATGCCGCGTTTTGTGCCTGCACGTGTCTTGTCTGGTAGGAAGGGCCTCGTCGATGCTGAACTCATTGGGCGATGGGACACCGCTATCGCCGGGGTCGCGTCTCGTATCGGGCTTGATCGGGTCACGCGATCCCTATCGAACCCGACGTCCTCGCAAAATCGGACCGTAGCTATCTGCGGCAGCGGTCCTTTGCCGTTGAGCGCACTGTTCCTGCATCTCCTTACCGGGGCAAAGGTTGTTTTAATCGACCAGGCTTCCGCTGCAGTCAACCGTTCCAGACGGTTGATCATCAATCTGGAACGGCTGGAGATCGTCGAGCCCGGAGCGCTTTCGGTGCGGCAGCATGAGGCCGGCAGTGTCTGCTTTCACAGCCCAGACACGTCGTCGGAAGAAAGAGCAAATGCGACCGTCGCCTGCGATGCCGTCATGATTGCAAGCCTGGTCGACCCAAGTGCCAAGGCGTCGATTGCCGATCATATCAGCCGTGACCCTGCTGCTCCGGATCTATTGATCATGCGATCGGCAACGGGTTTGAGCGCCAGGCTGGTCTATGACGCTCTACCGACCGAGGCGCTGAGCCAAGGTACACTGGCCTATTGTGGCGAAACCCTGCCGGCCAACCAGGTAGCGATCCATCTTGATCGGATCGAGGCTGCCTTCCAACGCGTTGCTTGCGCAACAAGCCCCGATGTTCTCGCAATCGCTCATCCTGACGTGGTCAACACCACCGAGGTTTATCGGAAAATTCCTGTAGCCGCTGATGGAGGCGGCTTTAGCTTCAGCTCTGGCCTGACGATCGAAGATTGGATCGAACGGCTCCAACAAGTGAGGCCAACCATAGGAAATGCCATGCTCCCGGATCGGACATCATGTTGACTGGATCTCTCAGATCTCGTCCGGAAGCGGCGCCAGTCTCAGAGCAGCTGCGATCATCCGCATATCGTCACTCTTGGTGATGCTGGAGGGAAGCAAATGATGTGGTCATACCACCACGTCTGAATGACCTAAGAATAGCGCTACAACACAATCAATATCCAAGCTCCCGCCGCACCGGATTGATCAAGGGCTGGCCAGCCAGGTAACGCTCCATGTTCTCAAAGAACAGGCCAAGTGTCAGCGGCACATAGGCATCACCATCATCGGCGGAGACATGGGGTGTAATGATCAGGTTCTTGGTGCGCCATAGCCTGGATGAAGCTGGAATGGGTTCAGGATCGAATACGTCCAAGATGGCGCCGGCGAGCGTTCCATCCTCAAGTTTCCGGCAGAGCGCTTCATAGTCCATGATCGCTTCGCGGCCGATGTTCACGATCCCGGCGGACGGCTTCATCAGATCGAGACGGCGGCGATCAAGCAGGCCTCGGGTTTCCGGCGTATCTGGTGTTGCCGCCAATACATAATCGGCGCGCGGCAGAACCTCGTCGAGCCGCTCCACCGTGACCACCTCGTCGCACCCCTCCACCGGCCTTCCGTGTCGGTTGACGCCAATAACCCTGACGCAAAGCCCATGCATCATCTTCGCGACAGCTCCTCCAAGGCTGCCTGTTCCGATAACGACCAGTGTCTTGCCAGTGATTGGGGAAGCATAACGTGAATCGTAGATCTTGTTTCTCTGATTGGTGACAATGGCCGGAATATGCGAATGCAGCATGAGGATGCTCATCAGCCCGAATTCGCCCGCCTTGGCTGCGTGAACCCCCTTGTTATTGGTGAGCGTAACGCCTTCAGGCATCCAATCCAGCGGTAGCAGGTGCTCCACGCCTGCGCCGATGCAATGGATCCATTTCAACTTAGGGGCCAGCTTGCCGAGATCTTCGGTGGGCAGATCCCAGGTGAGCAGAACGTCTGCATCATGCATCGATGAGGCAAAATTGTCGGTATCCCAGTCGATGAAGACATCGAGCTTGCCGTCGACCGCCGGATGATCTGTCAGGGCTGCGGCAAAGCGTTCGCTGGTGATGGTGAAAACATCTTCGCCCTCTTTTGTGTTGGGAAAAGAACCTTCCGCCCAGCGGTTATTTTTGACGTGAACTTTGACAGCCAAATCGGTTCCCTCATTTTGAACACGTTCTTCATGACTTAGGCGATGCCGTTCGCTTCGAGCTCTTTGAGCTTTTCAATGATCGCCTCATCTCGCGCCTCGTTTGCAAGGCCTTCGTAGTCAAATTGCAGGTCGACGACCGCAGAGCCGATTTTCATCAAGTTGACCCGGTCATCTTCGCCTGGCCTCGGCGGCAGGTCGAGCACGGTATCCTGGCCATAGGTTCGCACCGAACGCCCTTCCGGCTTAACAGGCTGCGGCGGCTGTTTGCCTTTCGCCAGTTCACGGATCTGCTGGCGAATCCGTCGGCGATATAAAGAAATACCGCGGTCCGTCGGCATCAGGTGCTCGCCCCGATGGGTGGAGATTGCGCCCATACCCTCGACAGCTTCGGAATCGGCGGGGTAGCGCTGCTTTTCTTCCGCGGAGCGATCCAGAACCTCGCCCTGCTCGATCAGCTCGCAGCCTTCCTTGGTGTTATACTGATGCGGATCGCCGCGTTCGCCGAAATTGGCCCAGGCGAAGGCAACGGAATTTTCGTCATCCACCGGCACCACCCAGCGCGTAAAGGCGGAGCGGCCGAAATAGCGTTGCCTGGTGCCGTCAGCGGCAAAGGCAGAGCCGGCCTGCGTGAAAGTCGGCAGGATCAACTCGTTCAGCCTGACCCATGCATGATCGCCGACGCGACGGGTCGATGAGCCGAGAAAATGGTTCTCGTTACGCTCGTAGAACTTCAGTTCGCCGATTTGGGCCATGCCTTCGGAAAACTGCGGATGGCTGTTTTGGCTATGCAGAAATGTCGTGTGGACGGGGTCCATGATCGCATCCAGCACCTGAACCCAGTTGCATTTATAGGGGGCCCTATACGGACGCATGGTCATGCCTTCAATCTCGAACGTATCGTAGATTGGAAACTCCGGCATGTTGTCCGGCTGTCCCATAAAGGCAAAGATCAGACCGTTGAATTCGATGACGGGATAAGCGCCGAGGCGGGTTTTTTCACGGACCGATTGCGCGGCTTTCGCATCAGGGGCTTCGCCGGGTGTCTCCAGGATTTCGCCGTCCGGCGCAAACAGCCATCCGTGATAGCAGCAGCGTATGCCGCGATCCTCGGTGCGGCCGTATTCGAGCGATGCCCGCCGATGCGGACAATATTTATGAACAAGACCGAGCTTGCCGCTGCCAAAACGGAACAGCACCAGCTCCTCGCCGAGGATTTTGACTGATTTGGGCAGGTCGCCAAGCTCATTGGCAATGAAAACGGGGTGCCAGAAACAGCGCAGATATTCGCCAGCGGGCGTAGCTGGACCGATACGGGCAATTTCATCATCCACCTTGGCGGGATGCGCCTGCTGGTAGCCGTGATAGCTCCCTTGCAAAACGGGCGTCATGACTTTCGATGAGGTCATCCCACTTCCTCCACCATGCCTCTTGCATCGAACTTTTTGGATTTGATGAATTAGCATTATAAAATATAATGTACTGCGAATTTCGCATGTCAATGCAATTGGATTTCGATTTTCGTACCAAGAATATTGATTTATGAGAAATGCGCAGATAGCGTCGATTGAAACATCAAGGGATCGTTATGGTACGTGGCATACGGGTCGTCGAAAGCATGACGGAAATTGACGAGCGGCATGTCAGGCAGCCCGATAAATCATCGCCCGACGACAAGCTCAATCACGCCATCATCGACATGCTGCGACGTGACGGCCGGATGGCGTTCTCCGAAATTGCACAAGCGCTGAGCGTATCCGAAGGCACGATAAGAAACCGCGTCAACGGGATGAAACAGGCGGGGCAGCTTCGGATTGTTGCGATCGCCGATCCGGTGGCGGCCGAATACAAGACCGATGCGATGCTGGGGGTGAAGGTCGCGCCTGGGCACACGCCGGAGAGCGTCGCTGAACGGCTCGGAGCCCTTTCGGATGTGGTCTACATTCTTTGGGTGAGCGGCCGGTTCGATCTCCTGGTCGAGGTGGTCAGCAACGACCGGGACGGTCTTCTCAATTTCCTCGATGTCGAGATCCACGGCCATGCCGATATCGCCTCTTCGGAAACGATGACAGGGCTCAAGAACTTCAAGAACCAGTTCCTCTTGAAACGTAACTGGAGCTGATCCGAGAACCGCCAGCGACAATCTCCAGCCATCATCGAACCTGGAAGAAAACGATGACAGCCTATGTTGAGAATTTCGCCGACGCCTTGCCATCCAAAGCGCGTACCGCCGAGGTCCGAATGCAGCTTGAGGAGGCGGGCGTCAAATACGTCTTGTCCAGCTGGATCGACCTCCACGGCATCCCGAAAACCAAGCCGGTGCCGATGAGCGACTTCGATGATCTCTGCATGGGCAAAGGTCCGCAGTTCGCCGTTCACTCCATCTCCTATGTACCGGAGCTGACGCCAGCCGATGCCGATCAGGTCATGGTGCCCGACCTCGATGCGGTCTACATCTGTCCTTGGGACCGATCGACGGCCGTGATTTTCGCCGATCTGTTCTGGGAGGACAAACCCTATAATGTGTGTCCGCGTCAGGCGTTGAAACGGGCGATCCGCGATGCCGAAAAGGCTGGATTTGCCGGCTATGCCGGGATCGAGCCCGAATTCATCGCCATGCGCTATGATGAAAACGGCAAGCCGGTGAAGGCGATCGATGATGATCCCGCGGATGGTCTGCGTCCCCGCCGCCAGGCATTCGGTTATGACGTTGAGTATTCACTCGATTCCATGCCGTTTCTAAAAGACATGATCGACATTCTGGAAGAGCTCGGCTGGAACCTTCATGACGTCGTCGCGGAAGGCGCCTATTCGCAGTTCGAGCTGGATTTCCACTTCACCAATCTTCTTGAGATGGCTGATCGGCTGGTGTTCCTGCGCATCCTCCTGAAGGAGATTGCCAAGAAGCATCATATGTTCATCACCTTCATGCCGAAACCGACCGTCGGCGATTGGCGATCAGGCGCTCATATCAACTTCTCGCTGCAGTCGATCGACCGGCCTGGTGAAAATCTGTTCGGCTCGACGAGCAAAGGCTGGAGTGATGCATCGCGCCATGCCGTGGGCGGGCTGATGAGCCATGCCGAAGCGATTACGGCGATCACCTGCCCGACAGTCAACTCCTATAATGGCCTGGTGCCGCGGGTCGGCGGCTTCGAGGGCGGCACGGTGACCTGGGCGCCGACCAACATCACTTATGGTTTCAACAACCGCTCAGCCCAGTTCCGCCTGCCGCAAAGCCGCTACTGCATCGAGAACCGCGCCGCCGACATGACGATGAATGTCTATCTCGGCCTGGCCATGACATTGGCTGCGGCTGTTGAAGGCATCGAGAAAAAGATCCAGCCCGGACCGCCGACCGATCGCGACCTCTATGCGATGACGGACGAGGAATTCGCCGAACTCGGCATCCGCCGGCTGCCGCGCAATCTGCTGGCGGCCATCGAAGCGCTTCGCCGGGACACCCTTGCCGAACGGGTGATGGGATCCGTGATGCGCAGTTCCTATATCGACTACAAGAGTGACGAGTGGGAGCGCTATCACCAGGCGGTCACGGACTGGGAGGTCGCAGAATATCTGAGGCTTTATTGAGTATGGAGGTTTGGCATGGACCGGGATTTTGATATTTTCAAACTCGGCGATGTCGCGCTGTTGAAAGGCGGTGTCCTCTCTGATGCCGAGCTTGCCTACAAGACCTACGGCAAACTTAACGAGCAACGCGACAATGTGGTCGTTCTGCCCACCTTCTATACCGGCACCCATCAACGGAACGAGGGCTTTTTCGGCAGGGGGCGAGCGATCGATCCGGCAAGGCATTTCATCGTCTCCATCAACATGTTCGGCAATGGCCTGTCGACATCACCGAGCAATGCCGCGCCATCCTGCCGTGGGGCAAACTATCCAGTCGTAACTTTGTGGGACAACATCGCCTGCCAGCATCGGCTCTTGACCGAGCAACTCGGTGTTGACCGCATTGCCCTGGTGGCCGGCTGGTCGATGGCTGGATGCCAGGCCTATCAATGGGCCGCCCAATATCCGGAGATGGTCGATGCCATCTTGCCGTTTTGCGCCTCCGCGAAAACATCACCCCATAATTTCGTGTTTCTGGAAGGGGTAAAGGCGGCGCTCTGTGCTGACGGCAGCTGGCATGGCGGCCATTACACGGATCAACCCGTGGCGGGCTTGCGAGCCTTTGGCCGGGTTTACGCCGGCTGGGCTTTCTCGCAGACTTTCTATCGGGAGGAACTCTACCGCAACCTCGGCTACGAGACACCTCAAGCCCTGCTCGATGGCTGGGCTGAAGATCATGCCGAGAACTGGGACGCCAATGATTTGCTGGCCAAGCTGAAGACCTGGCAGCTGGGCGATATCAGTGCCAACCTGATCTACGGGGGCGATATCGAACGAGCGCTTGCCGGCATCGAGGCAAGGGCAATCCTGATCCCTTGTGCCAATGATCTCTACTTTCCCCCCATCGACAACGAGTTCGAAGCTCGGCATATGCCAAACGCAGAATTGAGACCGTTCGACTCTCCTTGGGGCCATTGCGTGGCTAACCCCGGAAATGAACCAGCATTCGAACAGTTCCTTGATCGGGCTATTCGAGAGCTGTTGGTATTACTCATCAGTCGGTAATTTAGGCTACGTTTTCTGTCGAGTTTGATGATGGGATTTGGTCTGATTTACTATGAAGCGAGACGGCCGCAAGTTTGATCACGGAACACTGGAGGCTATTCGGTTGATGGCAGTTGAACGTGTGCGGGATGGCGAGGCGCCTTCCGCTGTCATCGCCTCTTATGGTCTCTGCCTCACGCAATCCGCCAATCGACACCTAAAAGAAGTGCGATAAGCGCAACATGAGATAGCTGTCATCTCTTGCTGCACCGAGCGGGTCGTCGTCATCGACATTGACGAACCATTGGCTTTCGAACTCGATTTTTTGGACGTCGCCGAATCTGCGCTCCGCCTCCAAACGAAAGGACGTTGTCTGGGTCTCGAGATCGACCACGGTGCCGGCCAAGACAGCTGTGCCACTGATGTCGTTCAAAGCCAGCCGGGCGCCCAGAAAGAGATCATTGTCGAACGTCGTTGGCGGTGCCTTGTCATTATCCCGGCCATCGTAGAGATATTCGCTGAGTACGCCGAGGTCGGCATCGGTCTCCCTGATCTGATAGAAGGTGTATTCAAAGCCGCCGACCAGCGCTCCGAAGATCCCTTGCCCTTCGCGGACAATGCCTTCGAATTTCCAGAGCCAAGCGTCTTTGGTGTATTGCAGATCGAGACCGATCTGATGGATTTGATCGTAGCGTGGCTCAAGTCGGATCGCATCATCACTCAAGACCAAGCGCGCTTCCCGGCTGGTTCCATAGAAATAGGAGGCGCCGACGTCCCATTCGTCGACGAAATGGGAGTAGCGGAGGGCCACGTCCGTGCTCCACTCTTCAGCATCGGACTCGTAAGCGGCGGCGCCCTCGTCGACCGGCAACGGCGTGCGCAAACGTCCGACCTCACCAGCGAAGGTTCGCTCGCGAAAGCCGGGAAGCAAATAGATGCTGAACAGACCGTAGTCGCGCTGGAGAGCTAGATTGAGCATGAGCTCGCCGAGAAAGTCCTCCTCGTCGATGTCCTCGACCTGATCGATCTGGTTGATGATGTTCACGAGGTGCCGGGATTCGGTCACGCCCCAAAACACCCGGTTGATCCCAGCCAGCGCTTCCCAGTCATCACCGATATACTGGAGATAAGCTTCCCGAATGTCGCCGTGGGTGCGCTCATCATCCCGGCTATCGAGGCGCAGGAACGGAACGAAGCGTGCTTGATACTGCCCTTCCTTGCTGGCCCAGTCGACTTCAGGTTCGACGACGATCGACGGCTGGATGCCGTCGAGCTGGCCCTCGAACTGCGGGCTTTCGACGAAGCCACGCGCCTCGCCGAGGATCGAACCACTGATCTCCAAATTTTCCTGCCAAGGTGCTGCAACGCTCTGCGCTGATAGCAGCCCCAGCAAGCCAAAAGGCCAAGTCATGAGACGATACGCCATATCTTTCTACCGGGTCCGCTTCAAGACGCCTTAATTGAAATCCGCCTCGGTCAGACCCAATTCCACCGCCAAACTCGATAGAAGAAGCGTCAGCACCGTCTCGATCGCCAGGTCGGTACAGACAGGATATCCCTTGGGCGTTCGTTTGCCGGGCACGGTCCAATGAACCTCGACATCCTCGCCGATCCGGATTCGAATATCGCCGCGCTGTCGAAGCGCTGCCTCGTAGACATGCCACTTCTTCACCGCATAGTGAGCCTTCGGGATCTTGTGCGGCGAGAGGCATGGAACCTGAAAGGCATCTGCGTAGGTCCTGGCAACCAAGAAAATCCAAACCCATTCCTTGCCAGAAATTCACCCCGCATGCACCAAACTGATGCAGAAGGATGCAACCATCTCGGCTTTGCGTATAGAGACGGTTTAGGCGTCGGCCAAGATCATGAGGCAGCGGTGGCGCTCTTCGATCAGGCCTGTCGAGGCGGCATAGCAACGAGTTGTACAAGCCTCGGCTTTGCCTATGCGAATGGTGAGGGTGTTGCACAGAACCAGACTAAGGCTGCAGAAATTTACGA
>JBPCVQ010000196.1:0-8291 GCA_051010395.1 Geminicoccaceae bacterium
ACCGTAGGCCGGCCTTCCTTGGCGATCGATGTCGGCGTCTCGGTGAAGCTGGTGTTCAGATAATGACGCGCAGGTGCTGCCACGAGGCGATAGGGTCTTGCCGCATCGGCCTGATCGATCAGGGTCATGTGATCCGGAAGTTTCGACATGACCGCATGATCCGGCCCCAAGGCCGCCCAATCCGGCTTAAACTGGAAGCGCCCGGTCTTGGTCGGAAAGCCTTTCTGGTAGCGCGCCGTTTCCCCATCCGGCATCGCGTCATGGCCGCCTGACCTGTGGATGGTCTCGGCATCCGGCCAGCCGGATCGGGTGAGAAGATCGTCGATCAGCTGCCACTCGGTCATCTGGAAGCCGGGGTGGTCGGAAACGCCCAGCCGCATTGCCAGCTCGCAATGAACGGCGTGATTGCTTCTGGCTTCACGATAAGGCTCGAACAGCTTTCTGCCGATCTGGATCGAGCAATGGCCGCCGGCCTGATAGATGTCGTCATGCTCCAGAAACATGGTCGCCGGCAGGACGATATCGGCCATTTTCGCCGTCTCGGTCATGAATTGCTCATGGACGCAGACGAAGAGGTCGTCTCTTTTGAACCCGGCATGCACCTTGGTGAGTTCCGGCGCCACGTCCATCGGATTGGTGTTCTGCACCAGCAGCGCCGTCACCGGCGGCCCATCGCCGAGATCGCGCCGGTCACCGGTCAGGATAGGTCCAATCCGCGATTGATCGAGCATACGGATCGACGGATCGATCAGGTCGTGACCTTCGATCGTCGACTTGTCCCAATGATAGAGATCGCGCTGGCTGTAAAGGGCGCCACCGCCAGAGTGCTGCCACGCGCCGGAAACGATCGGCAGCGAACTCGCCGCATGCATGCCGGCAGCGCCATTGCGCGATCGGGTGAAACCGTAGCCGTAGCGTATATAGGAACGCTTCGTCCGACCATAAAGCACGGCAAACGCTTCGATAACATCAGCATCGAGCCCTGTGATCGACGCGGCCCAGGCAGGTGTGCGACTTTGAAGGTGGATCTCGAGCTCGTCAACGTCGTCAGCATAGGCAGTCAGATAGTCGCGGTCGGCGAGACCATCGCGAAACAGGACATGCATGACGGCACAGGCGAGCGCGCCATCCGTGCCGGGGCGAAGCGCCAGATGCAGATCCGCCTGCTCGGCCGTTCCGGTACGGTAGGGATCGACCACTACCAGCTTGGCGCCATTCCGCTTCTTCGCGCGAGAAACGTGGGTCATGACATTGATTTGTGTAGAGACCGGATTGCCGCCCCAGATGACAACGAGATCTGACTGGCTCATCTCCTCCGCCGGGACGCCCCAGCACTGACCATAACCGGCCTGCCAGCCCGTCACGGGCAAGGTGGTGCAGATGGTCGAATGCTGCCGGGAGTAGCGCATGGCATGGCGAAGCCGCTGAAGGCCGTCGCGCTGGACCAACCCCATGGTGCCGGCGAAGAAATAGGGCCAGACGGTCTCGCTGCCGTACCGGGCTGCAGCCGTCGAGAAGGCATCGGCGACCCGGTCCAATGCTTCATCCCAGCCAATCGGCTGAAAACGGCCGTCTCCCCTATTACCGCCCCGAAGAAGAGGTTCGCCGAGCCTATCCGGGTGATGGAAACGCTCGGCGTAGCGGGCGACTTTGGCGCAAACGACACCTGCCGTGTAGCTGTTGCGATTCGAGCCGCGAACGCGGCCAAGTCGGCCCTCCGCCAAACGCTCCACCTCCAACGCACACGCGCTCGGACAATCATGCGGGCAGACTGATGGCAGGGTTTCAATAATCATGCCGGCCTCTCACCTTGATCGCAAAGCCCATCATCTCAGGCATTGTATCAGAAAAAGGCTCGCCTGCCGGCGGTGCGGCGTCAAGGCAGATCGAAAGAATTCCAGAAAACCCGCGTCTCAGTCGCGGTCGATCCCTTCGCGATCCAGGTCGATCACCTCGGGTTCATGTCCCATGGCCTTAATGAAAGTCGGCAAATCAGCCGATTTGATCGTCGTGGTCGCTTCATTGGTCAGGGGATGATAATTCAACAGCTCATGCTCAAGCATGGCTTTGTCGAGCAGCGGGCGGACCTGACGGTCGCTGTCGTTGATCAGGGCAAACGGCGTGACTGAGCCCGGCGTCACGCCCAGTACCTCCAACAAGAGCTCCGGCTGGCCGAAAGAGAGCCGCGGGCAGCCGATCGTCTTGGCAAGACGGTTCATGTCGATCCGGCGCCGATCCAAACAAACCAAGAGCCAAAGGCCGCCCTTTTTGTCTTTTAGAAAAAGGCTTTTACAATGACCGCCTGGCAGATGCGCAGTATGCGCACTCGCCTCCTCGACAGTGAATACCGCTGGATGCTCGATCGTCTCGTGGGCGATCCCAAGGTCGCCTAAGCGAGCGAGCACCTGCTCTCGACTACACGGCATGAGAGGTAACGCCGCTCAATCCTCAACGCCGAGTTCCACAGGCGCCGGCACCGGCTCGCCTGCCTCAGCCCTGACCGCACGCGCTGCAATCACCGAAGCATCCAAGTCGATCTGACTGCAAAGTCCGAGAATGACGGGATCGCGCGGCCGGATCTCCTGGCTTTTCCAGTGGGTGCGATCACGCACCGCATTCACGGTATTCTTGGTCGTACCGAGCAACTTACAAATCTGTTGATCGGCAAGCTCGGGATGATTACGCAGGAGCCAGGCGATGGCATCTGGGCGATCCTGGCGTTTGGAAAGCGGCGTATAGCGTGGCGTTTTGCGCTTGGGCTGCTTGATGTCAGCCGCAGCCGGACGCGAAAGCTTGAGCTCAGCTTTGGCGTCTTTCTCGCAGCGCTCGATCTCCACCCTCTCCAGCTGCCCGCCCGACACGGGATCGAGACCGCGAATGCCGGCCCCCACCTCACCGTCTGCGATACCCTTCACCTCAAGCGCGTGCAGACCGCAAAACTTGGCGATCTGTTCGAAGGTCAGGGTCGTGTTGTCCACCAACCAAACGGCAGTGGCCTTGGGCATCAGGGGTCTGTCCATGATCTACTCCTAAGCACGGCCTAAAAGTGCCCAGCTATCGATAAGTAAAGCCAGCGAGCCGCACACGCCGTTTTCTAGGGGTTTCCATTCGTTTTGGAAAGGGGTTTCCGGGGCTTTATCCCCAGACCTGCCTAACTATTGGGCACGGGAACCGTATAATTCAAGCCAAGCCTGCCACCATCGGGATAGATGCACTGCCCCGTGATGTAACTGGCATCGTCACTTGCCAAAAACGCCACCACTTTGGCCACCTCAAAGGGCTCACCGCAGCGCCCGAGCGGTGTGCGCGACAAAATCTTTTGACGCGCCGCCTCGTCAGTCATGATGGTTTTCAGCATGTCGGTCATGATCGAACCGGGACCGACCGCGTTGACCCTGACCCCCTTGTCGGCGAGGGCCTGCGCCATGACGTTGGTGAGCTGGTTCATCGCGCCTTTGCTGACCACGTAGGTTATCTGGTTGGGAATGGCGAGAACGGCGTTAGCCGAGGACATATTGACGATCGCCCCTTTGCCCGCTTCGACCATTTTTCGCGCAGCCGCCTGACCGACCAGGAAAGCACCCTTCAGATTGACGCGCATGACGCTGTCGAAATCGGCTTCGCTGATCTCGAGGAAGTCCGCAGGCTTGATGATCCCAGCATTGTTCACCAGCACATCGAGGCGTCCGAAGCGTTTGATGGTTTTGGCGACCAGCGATGCCGCCGAGGCCGCATCGCCGACATCGGTCTCGATAAACGTTGCGTTGCCACCTGCTGAAACAATCCCGGAAGCCGCCGCGCCGCCCTTACCAACATCGATGTCGGCCACGACGACGGCTGCCCCCTCATCGGCGAACAGCTCGACACAGGCACGGCCGATCCCGCCGGCCCCTCCTGTCACGATCACCGTCTTGTCAGCAAATCTCATCACAGCCTCCCTATCAACTGGCGCTGGACCTGCCTTCGCTCGGGCCGGACGTCCGGCATCCCACATCACTGAAGTAATTGAAAACGATCTTGGTCAGCCCATCGATATAAGCCCGTGCCCTTGGCCCGGTCGCTGGCCCGTCATAGCTGCCATCTTTCCACGCACCATGAAAAAAGCCTTCGCCAGGAAGGCGATCGGTCTTGCGCACCACCAGGACGGCAAGCTCGGGTTCCCGCCGCTCACTATTACGCTCGGAAACCGAACCGAGATCGCGACAGAGAGCGTAAACCCTGATCGGCGTTACACGCTTGCCGAAATGGCCGAGCACCTCGCTGTACGTCACCGTCCGCCGATCCCGCGCTGCGTCGACCAGAAGCTGTTCCAACGCATCGATATCGACCATGCTTCCCCCTGCCCCAAGGCGCCATAAAAGATGTGCGCCACTATAGCCAGCCTGCAGCAGCGACGCCAACAACCGAAAGTGTCAGCAAGGCATGGACCTTCAGCCTTGCCATAGACCATTCTTACCTGAATACTCGTCAGTCGGTTTCGAGCCCGGTCTTTTGCTGCTGGCAACGGCATCGGATTTTTTTGCGGCTCAGGTTAGAAGGAAGAAAGAGAAAGACAGAGCGTACTATAGGCTGGCATCTGATCGCCTGGGCACCCTGGCCGAAATTAAGATGTGCTATAGATCTGATTTTCTTTCCGCGCTGAACGGATACCACGTTCATCTCGCCGACGATGAGGAGGCTGCCCATGAAGCTTGTGGCGCATCCGGAGACCAGCCCCTATCAGCAGGGTCTCGGTCGCAACGCCGCCAACTACGCGCCTTTATCGCCACTCAGTTTCCTTGAGCGGGCAGCGGACGTATTCCCCGATCGACTGGCGGTCGTTCATGGCTCATATCGTGCTGACTATCGAACATTGCGCGAACGCTCACGCCGTCTTGCATCGGCTCTTGTCAAATATGGCGTGAAGCCCGGCGATACGGTCGCCGCCATGCTGCCGAACACGCCACCGATGCTTGAGGCACACCATGGTGTGCCCATGGCAGGCGCCGTTCTCAACGCTCTCAATGTGCGCCTTGAAGCCGAAACCATCGCCTACATCCTTGATCATGGCGAGGCGAAGGTTCTTTTGACCGATACCGAGTTCAGCCCGGTGATCGAGCAGGCGCTCGCCATGGCCGAAGCAAGCCCCATCGTGATCGACGTGATCGACATGGAGGAGGGAGCACTGGGCGATCGACTGGGCGATGTCAGCTATGAACAGCTCCTCGAAGATGGTGACCCCAGTTTTCGGCCTCTCCTACCGAATGATGAATGGCAGGCGATCGGCTTGAACTACACCTCAGGCACGACTGGGCGTCCCAAAGGTGTCGTGGTCCATCACCGCGGCGCCTATCTGAATGCGATCGGCGACATTCTTGTCTGGAACATGCCGATGCATCCAGTCTATCTCTGGACACTACCGATGTTCCATTGCAATGGCTGGTGTTTTCCCTGGGCAATATGCCTGCAGGCAGGCACCCATGTCTGCCTTCGCAAGGTCGATGCTGCTGGCATTTATCGGGCGTTGTCGGAGCACAAGGCTACTCATCTGTGCGGAGCACCGGTGGTCATGGGGATGATCATCAACGCCACCGAGGAGGACCGCCAGCCCTTCTCGCAGAAGGTAGAGATGATGACTGCAGCCTCGGCGCCACCTGCCGCTGTACTCCAGGCGATGAGTGAACTTGGTGTCCGCGTGACCCATGTCTATGGCCTGACAGAGGTCTATGGCCCGGCGACAGTCTGCGCCTGGCAGGAAGCCTGGCGGCATCTGTCGCCCGAGGAGCAAGCGCAAAAAATGGCGCGGCAAGGCGTATGCTACCCGGTTCTCGAAGGCTTGGAGGTCATGGATCCGGACAGCATGACACCGGTGTCGCGCGACGGCGAATCCATCGGCGAGATCATGATGCGCGGGCATGATGTCATGAAGGGCTATTTGAAGGATAAAGCAGCAACTGAGGCGGCGTTCAAGGGAGGCTGGTTCCATACAGGCGATCTCGGCGTCATGCACGAGGATGGCTACATCGAAATCAAGGATCGCGCCAAGGACATCATCATCTCAGGCGGTGAGAACATATCGTCGATCGAGATCGAAGGCGCACTCTACCGCCATCCGGCTGTGCTCGAAGCAGCTGTCGTCGCAAAGCCCGACAGCAATTGGGGCGAAACGCCCTGTGCGTTCGTAACGCTCAAGGCGGGCGAGGAGGCGAGCGAGGAGGCGCTGATCGATCACTGTCGCGATCTTCTTGCCCACTTCAAGGCGCCAAAAACAATCGTCTTGACTGATCTTCCCAAGACCTCCACCGGCAAGGTTCAGAAAAACATCCTGCGTGATCGCGCCCGTAGCCTTTGATGGATCGGAGCCATCGAAACGGTCAACTGCCGAGGTAGATAGAATAACACCGGTCATTTCCGTCAGGTTTCAAGGCAGGTTGCCGCGATAGCCCCGATCGCCGTGCGCCTGGCCGTTGGACCTCACATGCTTGAGCCTCCTCTCAATCAATCGGCGGCCTGATCCTGATCATGGCGTTTAGCGTCGATAAAGCGCGCCAAGAGGCCCGCTTTTCCAGACCAGGCATGGCCGGAACTCGATGAACCCGACGGTTTCCCTATACGTCACGCAAAAATGAATTATTGCTCGAATAGTTTTTAAATTTTGAGTTGCATTCAACGCGTTTTCATTTCATAGATGCACACCTAAAAATTGATTAATGAAGCCTGTTACACCAACGAAAAAGCTTATTCGTGATGAGTGTCGACTCGACAAACAGGCTCTGCCCTAAATGACCGGAACAGGAAGATGGCGACAGTAAGCGAAACGGGCCCGTCCAGCGAGCATGACATCGTACGCATGAAGAAGTTGGAAGGCGAGCTACAGCGTCTGGTTGCAGCGGTCGACGCGCGCCTTTCCGATCGACCGACACTACGCCGGCCGATTGTTAAGGCCGGAAAAGATATGCCGCGGCCCGGTGCCGTCAAAGCCTGGGACCCGCATCACATGGCCGCCGTCGCCGGTCTTGCAATATTGCTGTTCACGGCCGGATGGGCAGGCTCGAGCTTGTTCTACGGCAGTCGCCTGACCCATCAAGTGGAGGATGAGCTTCGTCCTTATGCAGAAGAACTGGCGGATACGGTGGCGACCATACAGACCGATCTTGCGCCGCGCATGGCGGTCGCCGACGACCTCAAGGCTGAAATCGATCAGGCCAGACGGGACCTTCTTGCGCGTGACGAGGAGTTGGGCGCCACGATTATCGAGGCACAGAACCAACTTTTGAGCATTCGCGATTCCGCAATCGATGACATCGAACGTCGTCTATCCGATCAGAGTGACGATCTCACCATCATGTTGGATGCATCCCGCAAGCGGGCGGCAGAACTCGATCAGGGGCTGGACGACGTAGCCCAGGCACTAGCGGCATTCGATCGGCAGTTGCCCCTGCTCACGGATGGCTTTGGTGAGGTGGCAACAGGTCTTATGTCGAGCCGGGAGGCGCTCGATATGGCGGCCGAAAATTTAATCAGTCTCGATGGTCAGGCGCCGCCACTTCTTGAAAGCCTCAACGAACATCGGCTGGCCCTCGACAACGGCACCAAGACACTCACAATCCTGCGAGCGCAACTCGAGGCGTTGAAAACCCAGACGACGCGATCAAGCCAGCAACTCGATCAGGTGCTGACCGAGGGGCGGAACCGGATCACTGACTGGGAAGGTGTAGACCGCGAAATCGCGACCCGCAAAGAGAACATCATGCGCAATCTCGATCAGTACGCCGACAGTCTGAATACCCGCGTCCGCGAATTCATCGAAGCGCTGAACGTCGAACCCACCTTCACCGGCGGCTAGCGGTGTGACCGCTTCATAGACGTTCCGGCCTCCTCGAGGTTGTGCCCCGAAAGCAGCCGGGCTTCATCGAGAAGCCTTCGCATGTCCATAGAGCCTGTTCGGAAAGTTATCGAATGATTTCATCGTCTTGTAGTCGAGGTCAGGATAGGGCGAGGGTGCTGAGCGATGCAGCGCATCGGTCAAGGCCGAAGACGAAGCCTGAACCGGCTGCAAGACGACCCTTTGGGTGGCCTTGTCCCCGGCAACTGCGTCGTCCCCGGCCGCTTGCGGTGCGCCGCACCGCGGCGCGACATGCTCCTCGCATCTGCTCATGGACCAGGTCATGAAATCGCTCGATAACTTTTCGAACAGGCTCTTAGGGTTTCCTAATGCGTTTTGCGATTGCGGCGGGAATCAGATGACGTGGTCATACCACTGGCCAGTCGGCCGACGGACAGAAGATGTTGCTGTCTGTCCAGAAAGATCT